>JBGSYN010000250.1:0-2785 GCA_041750975.1 Geminicoccaceae bacterium
ACCGCGCGCAATATGATGATATTCGTCCGACGGCACGCGCACAAAAGCCGGTAGGCGTGCCGCTTCGAAATATCGTAAGCAGCGGTTCAGCGTTTCATAAGAGTGACCGCTGTGTTCCATGTCGAAAAATGCAAACTCGGCACCGGCTTCCTTGACGATATAGCCGATGCCGGGCGTGGCGAACTCGCTGACATAATGGCCGAGCTTGAGGCCCGGTCTGGCGAAAAGCTCGGCGATGGTCTCGCTCATGGTCTAGGCCCCCTGGCTCTTGGTGTTACGGTTTTCAGGCCTCTTCCACCCTGATGGTCCGCCGGTTCATTGTTTCCAGAATTCGTGAGCGTTGGCTATCGACAAAAACCGCAAGAAAGATGATGGCGGCGGTCACCAATGGGTAGACGTAGGGGTTGGCGTTGATGATGACGAGCCCGTTATTGACGGTCTGGATCAGGACCGCCCCGAACACGGTGCCAACTACGCCCCCACGTCCGCCGAAGAGGCTGGTTCCGCCCAGGACCGCGGCAGCGATCGCCGAGAACTCTTTCTCGATGCCGAAGGTCGGCGAGGCCGCCCCCACTTGCGTGGCCGAGACGAAGCCGGCGATCCCGGCAAGGGCACTGCAGATCAGATAAACCGCGAAAAGACTCAACGATACATTGATGCCCGCCTTCTTCGCGGCCTCGGCGTTCTCGCCGATGGCGTAAATCCGCCGGCCGAACGGGGTTTGGGCAAGGACTATCCAGGCGAGAAGAAAGACGATCGCGAAAATCCAGAGCGACCACGGAATGCCCAGATAGCTGGCGCGGCCGAGATCGAGGATGGCCGGCTCGAAGAACACCATCTTGGTGTCGGTGATATAGAGCGCGATACCACGGCCGATGAAAAGCGTCGCCAAAGTCGTGATAAAGGCAGGCACGTCGACCCTGACGATGAAAAAGGCGTTGGTCGCACCGAACGCGAGGCCGATGACGATGCAGGCCAGGAGGCTCACGGGCCAAAGAAAGCCTGTGAAATAGCTGCCGAGGACGGCAACCGAGAGATACATTACCGCACCGATCGAGAGATCGATGCCGGCGGTCAGCAAGACGAAGGTGATGCCGATACCCAGGATCGCCACGTGACTGGTCTGGATCAGAATATTGACGAAGTTCTGGGTGGCGAAGAACCGGTCGGAAAGCAGGGCGAAGATCAACAGCACGACCGCGAACAGGATCAGCGGCGCATTGCGCAACAGCAACAGCTTCCAGCGGTCGGACGCCCGCGCCTTGAGCAGGTTTCCCGTCATTGTGCCGCCGCCCGGCTTTTGGCGACCCACATCGCTGATTTCAGAATACGCTCTCGGTCGAAATTATCGCGCCCATGCTCGGCGACGATTTCGCCGTGCGCCATCACCAGAATGCGGTCGGCGATGCCGATCAGCTCCTCGAACTCCGAGGAGATCACGATGAGTGCCGTGCCGAGTGCCGCCAACTCGTCGATGATCTTATAGACCTCGTACTTGGCACCGACATCGATGCCGCGCGTCGGTTCGTCGAGGATGAAGATCTTGGGCTCGCGCATCAGCCATTTGGCGATGACCACTTTCTGCTGATTGCCGCCGGAGAGGTGCTTGGCGAGCGTGCCCACATAATCGCGTGTATTGGTGCCGACGCGGTCGACCGCACGATCGATGTCCCGGCTCATCGCGGCGCTATTCAAGACGCCGAGCGGCCCCTTGCCGAACCAGGGCAGCGAAGGGAGCGCCGCGTTGTCCTGGATATTGGCCTCCATCAACAGGCCCTCGATCCGGCGGTTCTCCGTGAGCAGTGCCATGCCCCGGCTCATCATCGTCGCAGCCCTCGGCTCGGCGATTACTGTGCCGTCGATCCTGATTCGGCCTGATTCGAAGGGATCGAGCCCGAAGACGATCCGCGCCAGCTCGGAACGGCCGGAGCCCATCAGGCCGGCAATGCCCAGGACCTCGCCCTTTTTAAGCTTTAAGGAAATATCCCTGACGATGCCGGGCTGCGTGATGCCTTCGAGCTCGAGTACAGGCTCCCCCTGGACCCGGTCGCTGATCTCCGGAAAAAGCTGCGTCAGCTCGCGGCCGACCATGAGCTGGATCATGCGCTCTCGGCTCATGTCTTCGACCGGCGCACTGCCGACGACGTGGCCGTCGCGCAGGACGGTCACGCTGTCGCACAGGGCCAGGACGTCATCGAGGATGTGGCTGATATAGATCATCGCGATGCCGCGCGCCTTGAGCCTTCGGATGATCTCGAACAAACGGGCCGTCTCGCGATTGGTGAGCGAGGTCGTCGGCTCGTCGAAATTGATGATCCGTGAATCCTGACTGATCGCGTTGGCGATCTCGACCAGTGGGCGCTCACCCTGGCTGAGCCTTGCCACCGGATAGGAGGGTGGATGGTTGAGATCGACGGCGGCGAGCGCCTCGCGCGTGTGACGGGCAATGGCTCTCCGGTCGATCAGCGGCGAAAAGCCGAACCTCGGAAAGCCGCCGATATGGAGATTTTCCTCGATCGAGAGGTTCTCGAAGAGGTTCAGTTCCTGATGAATGAAGGCGATGCCGGCCTTTTGCGCGGCACTCGGGCTTTCCGGTGCGAAGGCGGCGCCATCGAGCCGGATCGCGCCGGAATCGCGCCGATGAACACCGCCCAGAATGTTCATCGAGGTCGATTTGCCGGAACCGTTTTCGCCGACGAGACCCAGGATCTCCCCTTCTTCAAGCTCGAAGCTCACACCGTGAAGAACTTCGACACCAAAAAACGATTTGCGGAGGGCTTCAACA
>JBGSYN010000251.1:0-2854 GCA_041750975.1 Geminicoccaceae bacterium
CGGACCACCTTGGTCATCCGCGCCTCCGATGGTTGGCCATCCCGAAGAACGTCCAGCCGTTCCACCTCGTGCCGGTAATCGCACGGGCGATGGCGGAGAGTGACCGGTAGGGCCGACCCTGCCACTCGTAGCCGTCGGCCAGCACGGTGACCACATGTTCGACGCCCTGCCATTCGCGGACGAGCCGGGTACCGACGATCGGCTTCCAGTCATGCTTCGCGCGGCGCTTCACGACGTCGCCGCCGTCCAGCTCCTCGCCCATCTGCTCCAGCCGCCGCACGGTCTCTGGCTTCAGCCCGCCATAGGCCAGCTCCTGGATCCGGTAGGCAAGCCGGCTCTCGAGGAAGGGCCGGTTGTAGGGCGGCGGCTCGGTGCCGAAGAGCTCGCGCCACTGCTCCTTCAGCTGGGCTACCGGCATTGCCTTCAGCGCCGCCAGGCGCGCCGGGATTGGATCGTGCGTCGTCATGCGTTCTCCTCGTTACTCGGGGTTCGCATGACCGCTCCGGTCGAGCGGGAAGTGTAGGCGAAACTCTCCGCAGGCGCAGAGGTCCGGCCGGAGTTGCGCAGCCGCAACCGGACGACGCCGAGAGCGAGCAACCGGCAAACTTCGGCCAGCCGCTCCTTCGGCGTGAGGTGATCGGGGTGGATCGGATTCGGGATCTGCATGGGGGCAGACTCGCTGATCGAGAGCAGCGAAAACAGCAGGAACAACGGCTTAGCGCAGCCGTGCGGCGACGTTCGAAGGCATGCGCATAGAGAGGCTTTCAGCGATCTCCCGGCGGAGCGCCTTGTCCAAATCCCGAAACCGGCCTATCCAGAATCCTGCGCACGGCAGGAGAACGGATCGCGATGGCGAACAAACCCACACTGTTCGGCTTTGACGGCTCAACCTATGTCCGGACGGTCCGGATGGTGCTGGCCGACAAAGGGATCGATTACGATCAGGTTCCGGTAAATGTGCTGGCCGGCGAGCCACGCCAACCCGAGCACCTGGCTCGTCATCCCTTCGGCAAGGTGCCGGTGATGGACATTGACGGGCTGCGGATCAGAGAGACGGACGCGATCGTTCGCTATCTCGAGGACACGCACCCGCAGCCGCCTCTGATGCCCTCCGACGCTAAGGACCGCGCCCGAATGAACGAGGCGATTGGCCTGATCGACAGCTACGGCTACGGGGCGCTTGTCGGCGCCGCCGGCTATCATCTCTTCCCTGAGTTTCTGGGCGGCAAGAATGATGCCGCCCACGATGCCGCGCTCGAGAATTCGCAGAAGCTCCTGAAGCTCCTGATGGAGAACAAGGGCGACCGACCCTGGCTTGCCGGCGACAGGGCCACCTTCGCCGACTACTTGCTCGGCCCTATCATGTTCTACGTCTCGCTGACGCCCGATGCCGAGCGGCTGATGGCAGTCCCGGGCGTCTCCGACTGGTGGGAGCGGATGAAAGGCGTGGAGAGCTTCCGAGAAACCGAGCCGAATCTAGGTTAGCGGCTGCGATCTGGAGGGCGGAAATGAACCAGGTGGCATTCGAGCACGCGGCAGAGCGTGACGGCTTCAGGGTCGCGCGGGCCGAGATGACGCCTGGCCGGACGACGCCCGAGTATGACCACGCGGCGAAACTCAGGTCGTGATTGGTGCCGATCCGCAGCGAGGATGCGGCCGACCGCCGTCTGCGTAGGCGACGCAGAGGACAATCTCATCGGGACGCGGCGCGTCCGCGATCATAACGGTCAGCGTGTCGAAATGGTCGAACGACCAGGGGTTGTCTTTATGCCCAAGCGGGATGTCGATGGACGTGCCAGGGCTTCCGATCTTGGCGTTCGATGGTATCACCGACTGGCCGCCCCCGACGGCGGCCCGCATCGGCGCTCCGAGCTTCGGGTGGATCATCGCGCCACCATGTTCCAGGTCGCCCATGACGCCGACGACGGCGGCCTTCCCGTAGCTGACAACGGGATTCTGGAGCAGCGGGAGCGCTTGCGCCACAAGCTGCTCTCCGATTTCGCGGCCTAGATCGAAGAGAGGCGAGAGGTCCTGCTCAAAGCGACCCGCAAGCGGGTTCGCGACGACTCCGAGCGCGGCCACGCGCGTGATTGGCGTGCAAGGCTCGCCGAAGGCGTCGGACTGAATGATTTCCCGATGCACGACGATCTTCCGGATGTTCATGTCCCGCTCCCCATTGCCACGATGGCATTGCTCAATCGCGCGCCACCAAGCCCTTTAGCGCCGTCATGGTCGGCCATGGCGAGCGCACATGAACCATCCGATGGCAATTGGCACTGAGCAGCTGAGATCTGCAAGCTTGGTCAGTTCGCCGGGCGTGAGAAAGGCAACCGGCCGCGTGTGGTGGCACTCGATTGCGCCGACGTTGGAACTTCTGCGCAGCGTCATCACTTCGGTCGGCGACATTGGACGATCGGCCTGCAGGCCATCGGCATCCCGACTCACTCACGCGTTAACGACTATGAAATCCATCGGATGACGTCGCGGCAAGTAAAAATCGTTCAGGGCTTGTTAACTCTGCCGAATCGAGACCTCGATTTAGCACTGTGGCCAGAACGAAGGGCGTGACCAAGCCTCGGGGCCACGTGAAAAACATGTGAGGAGCCTACGAGCGTATGAAGATCGAGAAGTTGTACTTTACCTTGGGAGAGGTCTGCGAACGCTGGCGGATGCCAGAAGGGGACGTTGCGTACCTGGCTGAGAACGGCGATCTGCGCGTCTCCGTGCGCGTCTGCAGGTTGCCGGTCGAGACCAGCAGCGTAGAGGAGACGGCCGACGGCGAGCGGTTCTCCCTGCCGCACACGCACACCCGTTTCAGCGGCGTGCTGGACCTCCATGCCGACGACGCCTTCCG
>JBGSYN010000252.1:0-41546 GCA_041750975.1 Geminicoccaceae bacterium
GCGGGCGCGGCGGCTTCGGCGGCACGCCGACGGCCCTTTCCGCGCGCGAGGCCTTGGAGATGGCGACCCGTGGTGGTGCGAGGCTCCTGGGCCGCGACGATATCGGCTACCTCGCCCCCGGCATGAGCGCCGATTTCATCGCCGTCGACCGCAATCAGCTCGGCCTGTCCGGCAGCGAGCGCGATCCCCTGGCAGCCCTGATCATGTGCGGACCCTTCAAGGTCGATTATTCGTTCATCAACGGCGTGGAGGTCATTGCCAAGGGTGCCTTCACGAGATTTGACGTCGAAGCCGGATTGGCCGAGCATCGCGCAACCATGAAACGGATCTATCAATCTTGAGCGCTGCCATGTCATTGCTGCAAGAACTCGAGCCCGCCGCCCGCGATCAATGGTATTGTATCGAGGCGGTCGACGACATCGTCGAGGGGAAGAGCGCCAACCGCCTCCTCGGCATCGATCTCGACATCCAAAGAACCGGTACCGATAGGATCGCCGTGGCGATTGCCGGCGATGGAACGGCCCTTCCGGCCCAGCCACGGCATGGCTATCTCTGGACCACTCTGGGCGAGCCGAAACAGGACATCGTGCCGATCCCCGAAGCCGCGGAGCCCGACCGCCGCATCGTTATTTGCGGCGCCATTTCAGTGCGCGCGTCCGGGCTCCGGATCGTCGAGAATTTTCTCGATATGGCGCACTTTCCCTATGTCCACACCGATATTCTGGGCTCGGAAGAAAACGCCGAGGTGATGAATTACGAGTGCGAAATCCGGCGCGACGTCGACGAGGTGTGGGCGACGAACTGCCAGTTCTTCCAGCCCAAGGCGGCACTCGCGGCAAGCGGCGGGATCATGGCTCAATATATGTATCGGGTGGCCACGCCGTTCGTGACGATCCTCTACAAAACCTGTCCCAACGCCGATGACCGCTGGGACGTCATCTGCCTCTTCGTGCAGCCGCTCGATCCCGACCGATGCCGCGCGCATCCCGTCATGTTCCTGATCGATGACGCCTCGACCCGCACCGACCTCGTGCATTTCCAACAACTGATCTTCCTGCAGGACCGGATCATCTTGGAGAACCAACGGCCGATCCTGCTGCCGCTCGAAGCCAGATCGGAGATCCCGACGCGCGCGGACGCGTCATCGATCGCCTACCGCCGCTGGCTCAAGGAAAAAGGCTGGACCTACGGGACCACGGGCACACCAGCGGAAATTCGGGTTTGAACTACTCGGAACTGCTCTTCACCGAAGCGACCGCGACCATGGTGACGCGCGCGGCACTGATCGGGGTCGGGCAGTTCGGGCGCACCTTGCTGGCGCAGTCGCGGCGATTGCCGAGCCTCGAGCTTCGGGTGCTGTGCGACCTCGATATCCAACGCATGGTCAAGGCCTGCTTGGCCGCGGGTCTGTCCGAAGATCAGTTTGCAGTCGTCGAGACTTCCGCCGGCGGCCAGCAAGCTCTCGAATCCGGCAAAATCGTCCTCGCCCAGAACGCTGATCTGGCTCTCTCCATGCCGGTCGACGTCGTCGTCGAAGCCACCGGCAATCCCGAAGCCGCGGCTCGCAATTGCCTCGAAGCCATCGCTCAGGGCCGCCATATCGCGATGGTGACCAAGGAAACCGACGCCATTATCGGTCCGCTGCTGAGCCGACGGGCGCGACAGGCGGGTCTCGTCCTTTGCCAGGTCGACGGCGATCAACCGAGCCTGCTCCTGGGACTCATCTCCTGGGCCCGCTCACTCGGCCTCGACATCACCTGCGCCGGCAAGGCCAGCGAGTATGATTTCGTCGTCGACGGCGATAACGGCACGATCAGGGCCGAAGGCCTCGACGCGACGGCCGCATTCGACCCATCGCTCTGGCGGGCCGGCGACAAGTCCATGGCCGAATTGATTGCACACCGGGCCGAGGCCCTGGGCACCCTGCCGCAGCGCACGCCGCCCGATTTCTGCGAGATGTGCATCGTCGCCAATGGCTCCGGCCTCAAGCCCGACCGCCCCGACATGCACGCGGCGATCGCCCGACCGCTCGAGCTGCCGGACATCTACTGCCCCGCGACCGATGGTGGCGTTCTGGCACACCGGGGCCGGCTCGACATCTTCAACTGCCTGCGCCGGACCGATGAAATCAGTTTTGCGGGCGGGGTCTTCGCGGTCCTCGACGTGCCCGACGCCGAAACCGGACAGCTTTTTGCCCGCAAAGGCATCCCGGTCAGCCGCAACGAGAGATACGTCCTGGTCTACAATCCGACGCATCTTCTGGGCGTGGAAGCGCCGCTCTCGATCCTCGTTGCACACCGCCTCGGCTTGTCGACCGGCAGCACCAGGGTCGAGCCGGTCTGCGACATGGCAATGCGCGCGACCGCAGATCTCAAAGCGGGATCATGGCTCGAAGATCAGGGCTACCACCATCGGATCGTCGGCGTCGAACCGGCGCTCGTCGACTACGCAAAGCTCACCGATGCCGCGCCGCTCCCTTACTTCATGGGCATCGACCGGCGCCTCACCCGCGACGTCAGGAAAGGCGACCTGGTCAAGCGCCATGACGTCGAGGCACCCACCGAATCGATCCTCTGGAACCTCCGCGACGAGCAGGACAGTCTGTCAGCGACCGCCGACGAAGTCGATTGCCGACCATAAGCCAGATCGGCCTTGCACCGAGGGGCGCGCAATGTAATTCTTCCGGCTGCATAATCTGGAGGCGTCGGTCGGGGACTTTGCATGCCGCATATCCCGATCGCATAAAACGGGAGAACGACATGAATTTGCGCGGTCAGATCTGGCTGGGCTGTTTGGCCACCCCCCTGGTCCTGGCAGGAAGCGCCGGTGCCCAGGATTTCTGGAGCGAGGCGGCCCAACCTTACGAAGGCGTCACGATTCGCGGTGTTTCCGAGAGCACGCCCCCGTCGAACTACGTGAAAGATGTGCTGGCGCCTCAATTCGAGGAGGCAACGGGTATTGCCGTCGAGTTCGAGGTGACGTCCTGGGATCAGATGTACGACAAGGCGATCAAGGACATGGAGGCCGGCACCGGCATCTATGACTTCGTCTACATCGAACAGGATATCATCTACAGCTATCTTGCCCGCGACTTCCTGGTCGATATCACTGCCGCACTCGATGAAACACCCGATCTCAAGGCGCCCAATTTCGATACCGACGCCTTCACCTCATTCATCGACTACTTCAAGGACCCTGAGACCGGCGACGTTTACGGCGTGCCGATGGAAGCCTTCGTCAAGGTCTACCTCTACCGCACCGATCTCTTCGAGGATGCCGACAACCAGGCCGCGTTCAGCGAGCAATATGGCTACGATCTGGCCCCGGCGACCACCTTCGAGCAATATCGCGATATCGCCGAATTCTTCACGGACTATGGCGAGACCAACGATCTCGAACTTTGGGGTACGACCGTTCAGGCTTCGTCCGGTCATCCAGCCTCGTTCTACGAGCTGTTCGAATCCATCATGCCCAGCTTCGGCGTCTACAATTGGGGCGTGAATATGGATAATTGGGCGGCGTCAGTCGAAAACGGCGGCACGATGAACAGTGACGAGGCCAAGGCGGCACTCGAGTTCTGGGTCGGTCTGCTGGAATTCGCGCCGCCCGAGGCGACGTCCTCCACCTGGGATGAGGTAGCCGCATCCTTTGCCGCCGGCCGCGCGGCGCAGGGCTGGGTCTATGGCGAAAATGCCGCTTGGATCGCAACCGATCCCGAGCGCTCCTCGATTGTCGGCAATGTCGGTGTGACCCTGCCACCCACAGCCGAAGGTGTGATGGACGCTGCGGCTGCCGGTGAGGGCTATATCGGCTACTACGACGGTGGTGCGTTCGGCATTCCGCATTCATCGAAGAACCAGGAAGCGGCGCTGCTCTGGCTCGAATATATCGGCCAGCCCGAGGTCCAGGCCGATTGGGCCGTTGCCGGTGCCCGGATCGTCATGGATTCGACCTATGACGACCCCAAGGTGCAAGCGCAGAACGAGAAGGTGGATGGCTACTACACGCTGATGCGCGAAGACGGGCCGCTGTTCGCGGGCGCCCCGCCCTTCCCATTCCACAGCCAGTTACGGGAAGCCGTGGCTCCCTTCGTCTATCAAGCGATCATTGGTGAGCTGAGCCCATCGGACGCGCTCGATCAGGGCGCTGCGGCGGCCGAAGCGGAGTTGACCCAGCTCGGCTACCGCAAGGGCTGATCTTCGGGCAACGGGCTGGTCCTATCGAGGACCGGCCCGCCTTTATGGATAAGAGTTTCGTCCTTCTCGCCGTGGCCGGCTGATGCGATCGTCGCGTGTCGGATGGCTGCTGCTGGCACCGACGATCATAATCCTGATCATGGTCGGCTTAGTGCCGTTCCTCTACATTCTGGTCGTCGGTTTCTTCGATTGGAATGCGTTTGCGGCCAATCCGACACCACAATTTGCAGGTGTCGAAAACTATCGCCGCCTGGTGTTCGACCCGGCGTTCCTGAAGTCGATCTCGCTCACCCTTCAGTTCACGTTCTACGCGGTCGGCAGTGAGCTCATCCTGGGCTATCTCTTGGCGCAGCTGCTGATGCGCGACTTTCCCTTCAAAGGCCTGTTTCGCACGATCCACACCTTGCCGCTCCTGGTAGCACCGATCGCCGTCGGGGCCACCTGGCGGCTATTGTGCATTCCGGGGCTGGGACCGGTGCCCTACTACCTCGAGCGCTGGTTCGACATACAGTATCGGATCGGGGCCTCGGTCGATCAGGCGTTCTGGACCACGGTCGTCATGGATATCTGGCATTGGACGCCTTTGGTCACCTTGACCATGCTCGCCGGACTTTCCTCATTGCCGAAAGAGCCGCTCGAGCAAGCCCAGGTCGACGGCGCCAACAAATATCAGCTCTTCTGGTACATCATCCTGCCGATGCTGAAGCCGGTGATCCTCACCACCGTCTTCATCCGCCTGATGGACGCGCTGCGCACGGTCGATGAGGTTTGGATGTTGACCGGCGGCGGCCCCGGTACGGCAACCCGTTACATCGGCCTTCACATCTGGCGCGTGGTCTTTCCCAAGACCGATTACGGCTATGGTGCAGCAATGTCGCTCTTGACCCTCTACCTGACGCTGGTGCTCTGCTGGCTCCTCTATGTGGCGATGGTGCAGCAACGCACCGGCAGCATCGGCAATGGCGGCAGCAAATGACGAGCAACGCCGATGGCTAGGACGCGCAGCCCCTGGCTTTGGCTGGTGGCCTGGATCGGTCTCTCGGTGGTAACGCTGGCGCCGATCTATTGGATGTTCGTCGTCTCCGCCAAGAGCAGGGTCGAGCTTTTCGGGCGGCCCAATTTCCTGATCGAGACGTTCTTCACCCCGAACTACACGAACATCCTCACCGACCAGACATTTCAAGGCTACATGCTGAACTCGGTCATCGTCGCCACCGGCAATGCGGTGCTCGTCACCGTCCTGGCGCTGCTCGCCACCTACGCATTGTCCCGCTACAGTCTCGTCGGCAAAGAAAACATCTTCTTTTGGACGATTACCAACCGCATGGCGCCGCCGGCGGTCTTTCTACTGCCGCTATTCTTGCTCTATACGCAAGTTTTCTCGATCGGCAGCTATTCGCTATTCGATACGCGGATCGGACTGATCCTGCTTTACTGCGTCTTCAACCTGCCCTTCGCGATCTGGCTCTTGAAGGGCATGATCGACGCGATACCGAACGAGCTCGACGAGGCGGCAATGCTGGACGGCGCCGGCCTCTGGCATATTCTGACGCGGGTGATCATTCCGCTGGCCCGCCCCGGTCTTGCCGTAACCGCGATCCTGACCTGGACCTTCGCCTGGAATGAATATTTGTTCGCCGCAACGCTCACCAGCGTCGAGGCCCGCACGATCACTACGGGCCTCGCCGAGTTCGTTACCGTCACCGGCACCAATTGGGGCGAGATGGCGGCCATGGCGATGCTGACATTGCTGCCGGCAATACTCTTTCTCGGGCTGGTGCAGCGTCACATCGTGGCCGGCCTCACCTTCGGCGCACTCAAGGATTAGGCGAATGACGGAGATGAAGCCCGCAACCGGGCCGCGTCAGGGTTTCCTGCCGATCCAAACCAACGCGTTCGACCGGGGCTTCATCAGTGTCGTGCTTTTTATCGCGATCCATCTCTTATGGATGCGGTTTCTGGAAGCCAGTTTTCCGCTCTATATCGCAACCGGCATTTCGCTCGTTCTAGGCTACTACATCTGCCGGCGCGGCTAAGTCGTCCATCAATCCTCGGGCGCAATAAGCCCGAGCTTTTCGAGCTTGAGGATCACCTGCTGTGCGCAATAGGCGGGGCTGCCGCCGCTCGTGTCGCTCACGAATTCCGGGTTCTCCGGGATCTCATAAGGATCGTCGATGCCGGTGAAATTGGTGATCTTGCCGGCGCGGGCGAGTTTGTAGAGACCCTTGCGGTCGCGGCCCTCGCAGACCTCGAGCGAGGTTGAGATATGGGCCTCGACGAACACGCCGTAAGCCTCGATCATCTCTCGAACCTGCTGGCGGGTTGCAGCGTAGGGTGCGATCGGCGCACAAATGGCGACCCCGCCATTCTTGACGATCTCGGAAGCGACGAAGCCGATCCGCTGAATGTTCAGATCCCGGTGCTCGCGCGAGAAGCCCAGCTCGGAGGAGAGGTTCTTCCTAACGATATCACCATCGAGCAGGGTCACGGCCCGATGGCCGAGCTGCATGAGCTTGACCATGAGCGCATTGGCGATGGTCGATTTGCCGGCACCGGAGAGGCCTGTGAAGAACACGCAGAAGCCCTGTTGGTGGCGCGGCGGATAGCGTTTGCGTAGCTCTTCGACGACGTCCGGAAAAGAAAACCACTCGGGGATTTCGATTCCGTCCCGCAGCCGGCGACGGAACTCCGTGCCGGAGATTTCGAGTGCCCGCTCATCGGGCTGCACCTCATCCTGCGGCACGTATTGGCCTCGTTGCTCGACATAGACCAGCTGCTGGAAGGGAACGACCTTGATGCCGATCTCGTCTTCGTGGCTCTGCACGATTTCTTGAGCCGCATAAGGCCCATAAAAGGGCTTACCGGCGCTATCATTGCCGGGTCCTGCATGGTCGCGGCCGATGATCAGGTGGGTGCAGCCATGATTCATGCGGATCAGAGCATGCCATAGCGCCTCACGCGGCCCGCCCATGCGCATGGCGAGATTAAGCAGCGAGAGCATGGTCGTCTGCTCCGGATAGTGCCGCAGCACCGATTCGTAGCAGCGAACCCGCGTGAAATGATCGATATCGCCGGGCTTGGTCAGACCGACCACGGGATGGATGAGGAGATTGGCGCCAGCTTCCTGGGCCGCCCGGAACGTCAGTTCCTGATGCGCCCGATGCAGCGGATTGCGGGTCTGAAACGCGACGACCTTCTCCCAGGCGAGCTTTTTGAAAAGGCCGCGCAACTCGTTCGGCGTGTGCCGATGCTGCAGATAGTCGTAGTGGATCGGTGCCTGAAGGCCGCGAAGCTTGCCACCGAGATACACGGGTCCCGCGGTTTCGAAGAGATAGCGGACCGCCGGATGAGCCGTATCTGTCGTCCCCAGGACCAGCGCCGCCTCTTCCTTCTTCTCCGGGCGCCATTTGTCGCTGATCTCCAGGGTTGCCAGGAGCACGCCCTCCAGATCGCGCAGCGCGATGCTTTGACCGATCTCCAAGGGCTCGGCGAACTTCTCGCTGACGTCCAGGGTAATCGGCATCGGCCAGAGGGCGCCTGACGGCAGCCGCATGTTCTGGCAGACACCCGCATAGTCGGCTTCGGTCATGAAGCCTTCCAGGGGATAGAACCCGCCGTTCAGGAGTAGCTCCAGATCGCAGATCTGTCGAGGTTTGAGGTCCCAGCTCGGCCAATGGCCGGCCTGGGTCGCTAGCGCCGCTTGCGCCGATCGATCGACCAACAGCTCGCGCACTGGTTCAGGGTCCCGCATCATCGCCAATTCACACTCCTGTAGCTCTGGATGATCGAACGCAGCTGCGTTGGCGTTCGTCAAGAATGACCGAGTTTCGCCGCTCTGGTGACCAGATCGGCCCCCCTGCTGTCAACCCGGGAAGCTGACCGCTGAGGTATCCCTGCTATGCGTCAAGCTGAGTCATCCGGTCAATTTCACGACGATGCTCGTGCATCTGTAGAAATGCCGCATATCGACCATTATGCAGCAAACGTGCCGTTTTGTTCGCTTCCAGGGTGAGACCATCCGTCGCCATCGTCTTGCCGGCTTCGGCCAGTGACGCGTAGGTGCCGGCTGCGGTCGCGGCGACCATGGCCGAGCCCAGAAGTACCGGTTCGGCGTTGCCCGAAAGAACCACGGAACAGCCGGTCGCATCCGCATAAAGCTTGCGCAGGAACGGGCTCGCCGCATGACCGCCGCTGAGATGCAGCGTGTCGATGGTATAACCTTGGGCGTTCATATGCTCGATGATGTGGCGCAAGCCATAGGCGACAGCGCAGGCGGTCGCCCAATAGAGGTGCACTAGCGACTCATCGGAGAGATCGGTCGACAGGCCTGAAATGACTCCCAGGGCCTCGGCATCGGCGAGCGGCGAACGATTGCCGTGAAAATCCGGCAGGACATGCAGCCGCGGCGCCGGGTCCTGCCCCGCTTCGTAGATCTCCATGATCCGTTGTGAGAGGGTCCGGTGCGCCTCGCCGCCGAGGTCCCGGGCTGCCGGATGCAGCTCGAGGATATAGTCGAACAGCGCCCCGCTGATCGATTGTCCGCCCTCATTGAGCCACCAGCCATCGACGACCGCCCCTGAATAGGGCCCCCAGATGCCTTTGATGAATCGAGCCTCGGGTGCGAGCCCCATGGTGCAGGTCGAGGTGCCGGCGATGACCGCAAGGCGCCCGTCGAGCGAGGCATCGAGATGAGCACCGAGTGTGCCGAGGGCTCCTGCATGCGCGTCGATCAGCCCGGCGCCGACGATGCAGTCAGCGGTAAGGCCCAGTTCCTCCGCCGCGGCTTCGGACAGGCGGCCGACCGCGGCGCCGACCGGCAGCATATTGTCGTCGGCACCCGTCTTCTCGGAAAGATCTTCGAGGCCGATGCGACGCAGATAGCTTCGGCTCCAGGGTTCCGTCTCGTGCGCCAGATAGGTCCATTTGCAGGTGACGGCGCAGACCGAGCGCCGATCGTCGCCGGTCGCACGCCAGCTCAGGAAATCGCAAAGATCGAAGGCCGCACCGATTCGCGCCCAGGCGTCCGGGTGATGGCGTTTCAGCCACATGAGCTTAGGTGTCTCCATTTCCGGCGACATCACCCCGCCGATATAGTCGAGCACGCTTTCCCCGCTCCGGCTGCATTCCTCGGCCTCGGCCTTGGCCCGGTGATCCATCCAGACGATGGTGTCCCAATTGGGCGCGGCGTCGGGCGAGACATTGAGCGGCTTCATGCTGCGGTCGCGGATCACCAGGGAACAAGTCGCATCGAAGCCGATGCCCCTGACCTCGCCTGCAGCGACGCCTGAAGCGGCAACCGCCCCTCGTACCGCCGTACAGACGGCATGCCAGATGTCCTCGGAATCCTGCTCGACGAAATCCTGCCGCGGCCGGCTGGTTCGAATGGCATGCGCGTCGCTGCCGAGAAGCGCGCCTCCAGCGTCGAACAGCCCGGCCCTGGCGCTGTCGGTGCCGACATCAACGCCAAAGAAATAGTCTGCCATATCGCCAGCCTCCTCGTCTTCGGCCTGGTTTCGATCAAGCCGCTTGAAAAATCTGACCATGGTGACATCCTCAGTGCCGAGAAATCGAAACCAGGAGGCACAACATGATCACCCGACGACAAATCCTGTCGACCGCCGCTGCCATCGTCGCGGCCGCTACCTTCACATTCGGCACGGCCACAGCACAAGACCAGCCACGCATGGGCGTCGTCGTCAAGATCGGCGGCATCCCCTGGTTCAACGCCATGGAGCAGGGCATTCAGCAGCGCGGCGAGGAACTGGGGTGGGACGCATTCATGATCGGCCCGACCAGCGCCGATCCGGCCTTGCAGGTTCGCGCCATCGAGGATCTGATCGCCCAGGGTGTCGATGCCATCGGCGTGGTGCCCAACGATGCCGAAGTGCTCGAGCCGGTTCTCAAGCGCGCCCAGGACCAGGGCATCATCGTTCTCACCCACGAAAGCCCCGATCAGCAGAACGTCGACTGGAACTTCGAGCTCGCCTCGAGCCAGGGCTTCGGCGAGGCCCACGCCAAGATGCTGGCCGAAGCCATGGGCGGTGAGGGCGAATACGCCGTCTATGTCGGCTCGCTCACCGTACCCCTGCACAATGCCTGGGCCGATGCGGCCATTGCCTATCTCGAAGAGAACTATCCGGACATGGAGTTGGTCGCCGACCGGTTCGGCGTTGCTGAAAGTGTCGACGACAGCCGTAACACCGCACTCGATCTGATGCGCGCCCATCCGGATCTCGGCGGCTTCCTTGCATTCGGCAGCCAGGGCCCGATCGGCGCCGGCCGTGCCATCCAGGATCAGCGCAAGGCCGGCGAGATCTTCGTGCTCGGCCCGTTCTCGCCGGGTCAGGGCCAGCGCCTCGTCCATGACGACGTGATCACCGGCGGGTTCATGTGGAATCCGATGGAGGCCGGTCGCGTCTTTGTCACGCTCGCCGACATGATTAAGCAGGGCGAGCCCATCGAGGAAGGTGTCGAGGTCGAAGGGCTCGGCGTGATCTCGCCCGATACGGAGACCCACAACATCATCGTCGATCAATTGGTGACCCTCAACAAGGACACGGTCGACGAGCTTGCCGACATGGGTCTTTAAGATCCAGCTAGGCTAGATCGACGGAGAGGATCGCCGGCCCCGGCGGTCCTCTCCTGTCATCCGTATACCGTCCATGGCTGCAGCGGCTCCGGCAGTTCCCCTCCTGCGCGTCGATCATGTGTCGAAGATGTTCGGCGGCGTCCGGGCGCTCGACGACGTCTCGTTCGAGCTTCGAGAAGGCGAGGTCCATTGCCTCGCCGGCGAAAACGGATCCGGCAAGAGCACGCTGATCAAACTCATCAGCGGGGTCTACCGGCCCGAGCCAGGGGCTGCGATCCGATTTGGCGAACGCGAATTCTCTGCCGTCACGCCGGCCATCGCGCGCGAACTCGGCGTCCAGGTCATCTGGCAGGATCTGGCACTCTTTTCACACCTGACAGTCGCGGAAAACATCGCCTTCGAGCAGAACCTCGGAGGCAGGTTCCGTTGGGTCCGGCGCCGGAACTTGCGTGAGGCCGCGCGAGCTACCTTGTCCCGCCTCGGCTTCGCCATCGATGTCGAGCGGCCCTTGATGGAACTCTCCATCGCCCAGCGGCAGCTGGTGGCAATCGCCCGGGCACTCGTCGCCGACGCCAGGATCGTCTTCATGGACGAGCCCACCGCCTCGACCACGCAGGCGGAAACCAGGGCGCTTTTCGAGGTCGTCCGCAAGCTGTCGGCCGACGGCATCGCCGTAGTGTTCGTGAGCCACCGGCTGGCCGAGGTCATGGCCATTGCCGAACGTGTGACCGTGCTTCGCGACGGCCGGCAGGTCGGCGTCTTCAGAGCCGATGAGATGTCGCCCGCACGCCTCACCGAACTCATGACCGGCCGCCAGTTCGATGAAAGTGTGCACGCCCGGGATCGCAGCCGAGCCGGCATCGTGCTCAAGGCCGAAGCGCTCTCGCGGGACGGCGAATACGAGGATATCTCGTTCCAGCTTCATGCGGGTGAAATCCTCGGCATCACCGGCTTGCTGGGCGCCGGACGCACCGAGCTTGCCTCGACCTTGTTCGGCCTGAACCGGCCCGATCGCGGCCGCTTCCTGCTGAACGGCGAGGAATGCCGCTTCGGCTCGAACCGGGGTGCCATTGATGCCGGCATCGCCTATGTGCCGGAAGACCGGCTCACCCTGGGGCTGGTGCAGGCGCAATCCATCGCCGACAATACCGTGATGGCGGCGATGGACCGGATCGCCTCGACCTCCGGCGTCATCGATGGCCGCCGGAAATCGCACCTCGTCGGCAACTGGATCGGGCAACTTGCGATCCGGGTCGGCGAGCCCGACGATCCCGTCAGAACGCTCTCCGGCGGCAATCAGCAGCGGGTGGTCCTCGCCAAATGGCTCGCCACCGAACCCAAGGTGCTCATTCTCGATTCGCCCACCGTCGGCGTCGATGTCGGCGCCCGTGCCGGGATTTTCGCGATTGTCCGCGAGCTGGCGGAAGCCGGGATCGCCATCATCCTGATCTCGGACGAAATTCCGGAAGTCTATCAAAACGCCGATCGCGTGCTGCATATGCGCGGCGGCCGCCTGGTCGACGCCTATGATCCGCGCAGTGCCAGGATCGAGACCATCGAGGCCGCGGTTCATGGGTGATCTCGCCCGCTTCCTGCCGCGCACGACCGAGAGCTGGCTGGTGCTCGTGCTGATCCTGGTCGTGGGCTTTCTCGGCCTTGCCACCAATACCTTCCTCATGCCCGCCAATCTGGTCGATCTGGTCAACCAAAGCGCCACCAATCTGATCTTCGCCGTCGGCCTTCTTGCCGTGCTGATCGCAGGCGGCATCGACATCTCTTTCGCCGTCGCCGCCTCGGTGGTCCAATACATCGTGGTCATGGCCGTCTTGGCGCTCGGCGGCGGCAACTGGGTCGTCGGCCTCGGGCTCGCCGGCCTTTGCGGGTTTGCACTCGGCGCCATCAATGCGGCGCTGATCTACTATTTCCGCATCATCTCGATTGTCGTCACCATCGCCACCTTCAATGTGTTTTTCGGCTTCTTGATGTTCGTCACCCGTGGTGTGTCGATCTACGATATTCCCGACTGGCTCTATGACCGCTTCAATCTCGTCGAACATCAGACCAGCAGCGGCGCCTATATCGAGCTGACGCTCCCGGTCGTGATCATGATCGTCATGGTGATCGCGACGTGGGTGCTCCTCAACACGCTCACCGTGGGCCGTCAGCTGTTCGCCATGGGCGACAACCCCGACGGGGCCAAGCGCGTCGGCATCAATATCGCCGCCATACATTTTCTGGCCTATGGCTGGCTCGGCATCTGCGCCGGGGTCGGCGGGCTGATGCAGGCGCACTATGTCCGGGAAGTCGTCCCCAACGCGCTCTATGGCCGCGAACTCGAGGTTTTGGCGGCCGTGGTGCTGGGGGGTGCGAGGCTCGGCGGCGGCCGCGGCACGGTGTTCGGCACGATTCTCGGCGTCGCCCTCATCGCCATCACCCAGAACGGCCTCAATCTGCTGGGGGTCTCGCCCTATGCCTTCCAGATGGTGGTAGGCGCCGTCATTCTCTTTGCGATCACCACGAGCAATCTGCAGACGACAGGCCTCTTCCGTCGGCGGTCCGCCGCATGAGCCGCGTTTTCGCCTCGGGCCGGGGCGAGTTTCTGGGCCTGCTGCTGCTGCTGGCGTTCGTCATCGTCATCTTCGGCGTGACGACCCCGCGCTTTTTGAGCTTTCCGACCTTCCGCTCGCTCGCCTTCCAGATGCCCGAACTCGGTCTCCTGACTCTGGCGATGCTGATCCCGATCCTTTCGGGTGGGCTTAATCTGGCGATTACCTTCACCGCCAACATCGCGGCCCTGAGCTTGGCCTGGGTCGTCGCCAGCGCCGGCGGACCCGAGGCGGGCGTGGCCTTCATCGTCGTCGCCATCGCTGCGGCAATACTGGTGGGCGCGTTTGTCGGCTGGGCGATGGGCATGATCGTCGCCTATACCGGCGCGCATCCGATCCTGGTCTCGCTCAGCATGATGATCTTCCTGCGCGGGGTCGGTGAGTTTCTCACGCGCGGCGGCGATATATCCGGCTTTCCCGGCTATTTCGCCCATCTCGGCCACGGTTCGCTCGGCGGCGTGCCGATCCCGCTCATTTTGTTCATCCTGGCCGCCATCGGCTGGCATTTTCTGCTGCGGCACACCCGGCTCGGCTTCGCCATCCACATGATCGGCTCCAACCCCGAAGCGACGCGCTATTCGGGCATCGATACGCGGCGGGCACTCGTCATGGTCTATCTGCTCTCGGGCCTGATGTGCGCGATTGCCGGGATCATCATGGCGGCGCGTTTCAACTCCGTCCGGGTCGGCCATGGCGAGGCCTATCTCCTGATCACCGTGCTCGCCTGTTTCCTGGGCGGCGTGGATCCGTTCGGCGGCTTCGGCCGCACCAGCTCGGTGTTCCTGGCGCTGGTGATCCTGCAAACCATCGCCACCGGCCTCAACCTCCTGGGCGCCAACCAGCACTTGGCGACGGGTCTCTGGGGCCTGTTTCTGATCGTTGTCATGGTCGCTCGATGGGCCTTGCGGCGCTCCGGGTTGGTGCGCCTGGGTGGGCTCGAATGAAAACCGCCGTCCTCGACATCGGCAAGACCAACATCAAGCTTACACTGATCGATGCGCAGGGCCGCGAACGCGAAAAGCATCAGCGCATCAACGCTGCCCTCCCGGGCCCACCCTGGCTGCATCCCGATCTGGCGGGCATCGAGGCCTGGCTATTGCAGCATCTGCGGGACATGGCGGAAGGTCAGGCACTCGATGCGTTCATCGCCACGGGCCACGGCTCGGGCGGTGTCCTGGTCGACGATGAAGGACCCATCCTCCCTTCGATCGACTATGAGGAACAGCCGCCCGCGGCAATCCACGAAGGCTATGATCGCCTGGCTCCGCCGTTTCCAGAACGCGGCGCGCCGCAACTCGGGGGCGCCAGCCATTTCGGCCGCCAACTCTATTGGATCAACGAGACCCAGCCTTCGGCTCTGGCGAGGGCCAGGTATTTTCTGGCATTGCCGCACTATTTCGCCTGGCGTCTCACCGGCAGAGCCGCCTGCGAGGTGACCATGCTCGGCGCCCAGTCCCATCTCTGGAGCCCGCTCCGCTCGACCTGGACCTCGATGGTCGAAGTCATGGGCTGGCAGCGCCTGATGCCGGAGATCGTTCCGAGTTTCGAGCCCCTCGGCAGTCCACTCCCCTCCACGGGGCTGCCCGGGCGGATGAAAATCTATCCGGGCATTCATGACAGCACCGCCAACCTCTACCCCTATCAGTGCGCCGGCCTCGGCGAATTCGTGCTGCTCTCGACCGGCACCTGGATCGTCGGCATGTCGACCGCGACGCCGCATGACCGGCTCGACGAGCGCCGCTCGATGTGCGTGACGAGCGATGTCTGGTCCAAACCGGTGATCGGCAGCCTCGCCATGGCGGGCCGCGAATACGCGGCGATCGCTCCGGCGGGCGGTGCCGTCGACTTAAATGTCCTGGCCGGTCTCATCGAGCGCCGGACCATGGCGCTGCCGGGTTTTGTCGATTTCGACGGCATCTATCCAGGCTCCTCGGGACGCGGGAGGATTATCGGCCCGCCACCGGAGACCGATGCGGCGCGCACCTCGCTCGGCACGCTCTATGCGGCCTTGGTCGCCTGCGACAGTCTCGAACTTCTCGCCGCAAGGAACAGGGTCGTGATCGATGGCGGATTTACCGGCGAGCCGGTATTTGCGGGCTTGGTCGCGGCGCTTCGGAGCGACCTCGAAATCCTGGTCGAGCCCGATGGCATGGGCACCGCGGGAGGTGCCGCCCTTCTTACCAGGCATGCGTCGAACGCCGCCCCGAACCTGTCGCTCGAGCCTGCCAAACGCGTGGCGCTTGGAGGACTGGAGGACTATCGTGCGGCGTGGCAAAACAAGGTCAGCGAGCATTTGGGAGCACCGACACGATGAGTGCCATCAGTAACATCGACATCCGCCAGGGCATCATCGACGCCTGCATCGAGATGACGGCCAAAGGCATCAACCAGGGGACCTCCGGCAATGCCTCGCACCGCATCGAAGGGGGCTTGCTGATCACGCCATCGGCCCTGCCCTATGAGACCATGCAGCCTGAAGACATCATCGAGATGCGAATGGATGGTAGCTACACCGGGCCGCACCGACCCTCCTCGGAATGGCGTTTTCATCGAGACATCCTCAAGACCCGTACCGATATCGACGTCGTGCTGCACAATCACGCGACCTACACGACGGCACTCTCATGCCATGAGCGCGGGATACCGCCGTTCCACTACATGACGGCGGTCGCCGGCGGCCATGACATCAGGGTTTCGACCTATGCCTGTTTCGGCACGCAGGAACTCTCCGACGAGGTCATCGAGGCGCTCGAAGACCGCTATGCCTGCCTTATGGGCCATCACGGCATGATCGTCCTCGCTAAGGATTTCGCCAAAGCGATCTGGCTCGCCGTCGAGGTCGAGAATCTCGCCAAGATGTATGTGCATGCGCTGGCGATTGGCGAGCCGCCGCATTTGTCGGCACAGGAGATGGATCGTGTGATCGAGCAGATCCGCCGCATGTCCTATGGCCAGGCCCCTGATCTCGATCACGTCAAGGACACGCCTCAGGCGGCCGCCTGATTGATCATGGATGGGAAGTGAAGACATGCGGCAGATAACGTGGGGCATCGTCGGACCGGGTGCTATCGCCCATAATTTCGCCGATGGCCTGAGCGAGGCGTCTTCTGGCCGGCTGGTGGCGATCGCGAGCCGCAACGAGCAGCGGCTTCAGGATTTCGGCGACGCGTATACGATCCCGCAAGACAAACGCCATGCGAGTTACGAGGCCCTGTTGTCGGACGCCGAAATCGACGCCGTCTACATCTCAACGCCTCATCCCTTCCACGCCGAACTCGCGATCGCGGCAATGCGGGCCGGCAAACATGTGCTGTGCGAGAAGCCGGCCGGCGTGACCGCGGCCCAGGTCATCGCCATGACCGAGGTTGCGGCCCAGCAGGGTGTCTTCTTCATGGAAGCGCTGATGTATCGCTGCCATCCGCAAATCGCCCGCGTGCTCGAGATCATCGCTGCGGGCGAGATCGGCGAGGTGCGCCACATCCGGGCCTCCTTCGGCTTCGAGAAAGCGTTCGATGCGGCATCGCGCCTGTTCAATCGAGCCCTTGCCGGCGGCGCGATCCTCGATGTCGGCGTCTATCCGGTGTCGTTTGCGCGCCTGATCGCCGGTGCCGCCATCGGCAAGGCCTTCGACAATCCGGAAGGCGTCAAAGCGGTCGGCCATATGTGCGAGACGAAGGTCGATGACGAATCCCATGCCCTCCTGCATTTCCCCAGCGGCATCATTGCCGAATGCGCCACGGCGACACGGCGGGGCATGGAGAATGTCGCAACCGTCACCGGTAGCGCCGGGCAGATCCGCCTGCTTAACCCCTGGACCCCAGGACGCAATGCGGGCCCTTCCGACGCGTCGCTCGAAGTAACCTCGGAAGGTTCGACACGGACGGAGGATATCCAGAGCGCATCGCACCTCTTCGCGTTCGAGGCCGAGATCGCAAGTCGCACGATCGCTTCAGGCGGAACGGAACCGCCGCCGCCGGCCATGGGCTGGGCGGACAGCATCGGCAATGCCCAGACCCTCGACCGCTGGCGCCATGAAGTCGGCTATGACTTCAGGCCCGACGATATCGCCATCAGCAGGGTGATCGCCGGGGTCATGCCAGGAGGACTGCCGCAGGTTCCGAAACGACCGGTCGACGGCGTCGCCCTGCCGGTCTCACAACTCGTGCTGGGCTGCGATAACAAGGACAATTTCGCGGACGGTGCGGTGGTCTGGGACGCCTGGATGGAGGCCGGCGGCAATGCGTTCGATACCGCCTTCGTCTATGGCGGCGGGCGTCATGAGGCTGTGCTCGGCGAGTGGATCGCCGCCCGCGGGGTCGCCAAGGACATTGTGGTCATCGCCAAGGGTGCGCACACGCCCTACTGCACGCCCAGCGGCATCGAGAGCCAGCTCGCGACATCGCTCGAGCGGCTCGGGCTCGAGCGGGTGCCGATCTACATCATGCATCGCGACAATCCGAAAATCCCGGTGGGCGAGTTCGTCGATGCTCTCAATCGACTGCGCGACGTCGGAAGAATCGGCATCTTCGGCGGCTCCAACTGGAGCGTCGCGCGATTCGAAGAGGCCAACGCCTATGCCGCGGCGCACTCGCTCGAGCCCTTCCGCATCCTCAACAATAATCTTTCCCTGGCGGTCATGGAGCGGCCGGTCTGGCAGGGCTGCATCACCTCGAACACCGAGGCGACGCTGGATTATCTGCGGCAGAAGAAGGCGGTTCATCTCTCCTGGTCGTCGCAGGCACGCGGCTTCTTTCTCCCCGAAGCCCTGCGCAACAGGCTGCCGGCGGCGACCGGCCCGGACCAGTGTTTCGGCAGCGCCGCCAATTCCGAACGCCGGAACCGTGCCGAAGCCTTGGCGAAGGAACGTGGCGTCACCGCCCACAATATCGCCAGCGCCTGGGTTCTCGCCCAGTCTTTCCCTTCCTTCGCCCTGATCGGCCCGCGTTCGCCCGGCGAGATCGTCTCGACACTGCCGGCACTCGGCGTCGATCTGACGCCCGCCGAAGCCGCCTGGCTCAATCTCGAAAGCGACAGCCGCTGACGGAATGAGCGTCGGCGTTTTGCCGCCGAAGAAGGACCGCGCTCGAGGATGGATCAATGCGCGGTCATGCCGCGAGCCATGGCAAGATGATGCTCTTGATGATGCGCACCGGTCGCAAGCAGGCCAATGAACGATAGGGCGCGGATCTCCTGAGCTGCCTCGGGACGGGGGCTGGTGACCCGCCAGACGGTCCGGTCCTCGGTGATCTCGACCGCTGAGGACCATCCTGTTTCAGCCTCCAAAACCGGGCTGTGGGCCTGAACCATTCGCGAAGCCGCGTCACCCGATCCCTCGGTTCGAAGAAGCGTGATGGCGATGCCGCCTTCGACGGCTTCGCTGCCGGTCGTGGGGCCGGTGGCGACGGCCTCCATGTCGAGGAGATGGAGGCGAAGCGCCTCGAGATCGACCGTGGACCAGTCCGTCTGCGGGTCGTTCCTCAAGATCAGGGCGATCTCCGCAATGGCACCGAAAATGTCCTGGCCTGGCATCGTCGGCAACTTGGCGTCTTGGGACATCGGGTGTTGGCTATGCGTCTGCGCGGTTGCAGGACCGACCCCAAGCCACGCAACGGCAGGCAGAACCAGCAGGAATGCTCGAAACATCAGGCTCTCCGTTTGTTTTCAGCGCCACGGATCCCTATCGAACTTCCTGCGACCGGCATATGATCGGGGTCATGTTTGCCTGCCTTGAGTTGTTGCGTGACCGGCTTCCTGCAGCCGCCATCCGTATGGTCGAGATCGGACCCGGCGAAACGCTGTTCCACCAGGGACAGACGCCGGAAGCGCTGTTCGCCCTCGAGCAGGGTCGGATCGACCTGATGCGATGGACGGCAGCCGGATCTGTGGTTCGAATTCATTCAGCGAAGCCGGGAGAGACCTTTGCGGAGGCGTCACTGTTCAGCGACGCCTATCATTGCGATGCAGTCGCGGTTGAGGCCTCCAAGCTATTCCGTTTCGGCGCACAGGCGGTTCTTGATGCCTGCGACCAGACCCCGGAACTTTCCCGATCCTTCATGGCGCATCTCGCGACCAGCCTGCGGGATACACGACACCTCCTCGAGATCCGATCCATCCAGCCCTTGTCCGACCGTCTGCTGACTCGTTTGCAGGAATTGGTACCTCAGAGCGGGATGCTGCCGGCGTCATCGCGGATCAAGGACATTGCGGGAGAAATAGGGGCGACGCCGGAAGCGACTTACCGGGCGCTGCGACAATTGGAGGATCGGGGCGATGTCGTAAGATGGCAGAAGGGCAGGGTACGCATCGCCAGATCGCAGTGACCTCTTGCAGCAATTAACCTCAGGGGTTTGCCTTGGGCGCAGTGATCGACCTTGCCCATCGGCGCCGACCAGTCGTCCTGAATATGGAGCTGCGGTGGCCACTGATTTCAGGGGAACTGGCGGCACTCGCGGGTGATCCATTGTGGGAAGTCCCACAGACGGACATCGCCGGGATATGGCATCGCGGTCGGGAGCCACCGGGTCCGATCGTGGACCTGCCTCAACCGGCTGCGACGAAGCCACCGTCAAACGGGAACTAGCGGCGGCAACCCGCGTCGAGGGTGCCATGCCCTGAGCGTCGACGACAGGGTGGACCCTGGCCACCATGCCGCGGATACGCAGGCAGGGAATCAAAGGCGGGCCGCTGCAGGCCGCGGCAAGGTCGTGTCGACGGCGAATGCGGGCAAGCCAACCGGCCGGGGCGATGGGGACCAAAGGTCCCGACACTATCGGCCGCGTGTCGGCACCCCCGCAAAGCCCCAACCGAGATTCGCGAGCGCCGACCCATACCAGCCCACAATCAATTCGTCCTCAAGCTCGATCCGCAAGGCGCAATGAACGTCGAGGCCGCCGATCCGCTGCCCTGAGGGTGGCACCAAGGGCGGCACCGGGACCGGCGCCAGGCATTCCGTAACATCCAGGTGCAGACTCGGCAGCGCGAAGGTGCGGAAACCATCGAGCGCGTCGAACCATGCCTCGGCATCGTCGTCCCGTGGGCGGTCGTCCTCGTCGAACCCGACACACGCCGACCTCGGGCATTGTCCGCAACCGGAACGATCAAGGATCGCAATACCGAGGCGTTCCGCCAATCGGGCAAGCCGCGGCGAGGCGGCGGCCTGTCAGTTCCCGAGCCGGCCCCGGCCGAGGTGATGCCGCCGGCTGCGGCAACCTCGACCAACACTTGCAATCGGCGCGGATTTAGGCGGTAGCGCCGGTCGCACCGATCACTGCGGGAAGCTGATGGTCGCGACCGCACGGTTGGTGCGATCCTCGCTCCAGGGCGCTGCCGCCTCGGGGCCTTGGGCGGCATCGAAAACCATCGTACCCTGGCCTGCTTGGAGCAGGACGGTACCGCCGGCGGTGCGAACCTCGACTTCGCCGTCCAAAACGAGAACGCCATAGCCGCCGTCGATATGGCCGCCCCAGACTGTGGTGCCGCGAATACCGAGGGTTCCTAGCGGCGTCGTGATCTCGACCTTGCTGGTAGCACTATCCTCGATATGCCCGCCGACGAAAAGAAAGGCACCGGAGACGACGCTGAGATCGAGACTGCCCTGATTCATTCGGGGCTCGTAGACGAACTCGTCGATCTCGATTTCGGCGTTCTCGCCGAGCGTGAGCACGCTGTCATCGGCCAGCCTGGCCTGGAGGCGGGCCGCATCTCCCGTGCGCAGTGTATCCCTGAAGTAGACTTTCGATTGTTCGCCGAGCGGCCGGGCCTGGGACGCATAATGGGCCTCGGCGGTCGATTCCAGCTTCTCGACGGCACCGACCGGGTCCCGGAGCGGAACGGCATCCGCAACAGCATTCAGACCCAGCATGCACACACCCAGTGCTGCAAAGCTCAAGGGTTTCATACAATTTTCCCAGTTCAGTGAATGCAACCTAAGATTGATTTAAAAGTGTGAGCCTGCCGTCAAGAGTTTTCTGTCAACAGGGCGCCGCGACGCGGCATGCCAAGGCTGAGCCTCGGCATGCCGCCAGTCGGCCACAAATCCCTGAATTCCGCCAAAAAGCAGCGGCTTCGCGAACAGGTAGCCTTGGGCGAAGGTGCATCCAAGCTCATCCAGAATGCTCGCCTGCGCTTGGTCGTCGATCCCTTCGGCGACCACCGGGATCTCAAGACCATCGGCGAGATTGATCATCGAGCCGACGATGGCGCGGGCGCGATGGTCGGACGACAAAGAGCCGACGAAACTACGGTCGATCTTCAAGCAATCGATCGGAAATCGATGCAGATAGTCGAAACTCGAATAGCCGGTGCCGAAATCATCAATGGCGACGGCAAAGCCCATGTCCCGGCATTGACCGAGCACCCGGGCGGCATTCGCAGGCTCCTGCATGAGTACGCTCTCGGTGATTTCAAGCTTAAAGTGTCTGGCATCGCGGCGGTTGATCCGGAGTTCCCGCTCGAGGCCGTCGACGAATCCCGGCTCCGCCAAATCCTGACCCGAGAGATTGATCGTGAAGAACGGTGCTGCCGCCCGTCCGGCAGCAGCGGCGCAGATAGCGTCGACATCCTTGGCCATGCGGCAGATCTCGGCGATTACCCATCTCGTGACCTCGACGATCTGTCCGGAGACCTCCGCGACCGGAATGAAAGACGCAGGCGGCACCAGGCCGCATTCCGGATGACGCCAGCGGATCAGAGATTCGAAGCCGGCGATACGCCTGTCGCCGAGGTTGATAATGGGTTGCAGGTGAAGCTCGAGCTCATCGTTGCGGATGGCGTGGGCCAATTGCCCCTCGAGCCTCAGCGCGTCGAGTGCTTGAACGCTTTCGATGCTGGTGACAGTTACCCTTGGTTCCGAGCCGCCATCCGTCGCTGCAGCCGGGGTCATGCTCGAGCGAAAGCGATCCAGAATGGTGTGCATGCATAAGCGCAGCACAGGGTCCAGCTGCGTCAGCCGATTATGCAATTGCGACGACGTGATGACCGTAAGGCGGCAGGGTTCGAGCGCAATCACGCTGGCCGAACGCGGCTTGCCGTCGATGATCGCCATCTCGCCGATGATCTCGCCTTGATGGCGGCTTGCCAGTTGTACATACCGGCCCCCTTGCTCGACGAGGATCGCCACCGAACCCTCCTCGATCAGGTAAGCGCAATCACCGGGATCGCCCTTCGCAAAGACCGGCACACCCGGCGCGATCCGCCTGCTTGTCGACGTTTCTCTCAAGCATTCAAGCACGTCAGGATCCCAAGAGAGTTCCAACAGGTTCACAACCAGGCTTCATTCTGCCTCAGACATTCTTAATTTTTTGCGAATAGCCTGATCCGACGCGCACCCCGATTGGCGTTGGAGCTCGAATTTGCATTCAGACACTGCGATTACGGCACCCTGGACCGCTCCCGGATGGCCCACAGCAGGTCGGCTCAAGGGCGCATTCGCCTGGGTTGCGCAGATGGGCCGACGGCAGGCGCGCATCCTCATCCTTGGCTGCCTCGTGCTTGCCGCCGCCCTTGCCGTGAGAGTGGTTGATCCTGGCCTATTGAGCCTGGCCCGCTTCGCCGCCTTCGATCAATATCAGCGCCTGGCGCCAAGGCCCTTCACGCCGCTGCCGATCAGGGTGATCGATATCGATGACGAAACGCTGAGCCGGCTCGGCCAGTGGCCCTGGCCACGCGATCAGGTGGCAGGCCTGATCGATCGGCTCGATCATTTCGGGGTTTGGTCGATCGCCTTGGATATCATCTTTGCCGAGGCCGATCGGACCTCGCCGTCACGCCTCGCCCAACGGCTTGGAAACCAACCGGGACAGGCAATCGTGCAACAGGCACTCCGCCAATTGCCGGACCATGATGTCCTGCTCGCCGAGGCTTTCGCCCACGCACCCGTGGTCACCGGGTTCGCGCTTGCCTCGAAGGCGAATGCGACGCGGCCCTCGAGCAAAGCGGGAATGGCCACCATCGGCGACGCGTCCTTTGCGCTCGGCGACAGGTTTCCGGGCGCCATCGCCAACCTGCCCCAACTCGAAGCCGCCGCTGCCGGCAATGGCAGCCTCAGCATCGTTGCCGAACGGGACGAAGTGGTGCGTCGGGTACCGGTCCTGCAGCGGCTGGAAGGGGTGATCGTTCCCTCCCTGGCGGTCGAGGCGCTGCGCGTCGCCCAGGGCGCGACCACGCTCAAGGTCCGCTTCGATGACCAGGGCGGATCGCTGCGGGTCGGCCAGATCGACATCCCGTTCGACCGCGACGGCAAATACGGTGTGCACTACCGCAAGGATGTGGCGGATCAGAGCATTCCGGCATGGCAAGTGTTCGACGCGGCCGCAACGCCGGCGCTGCAACCCTTGCTCGCCGACACGATCGTCTTCATCGGCACCAGCGCCGCGGGCCTCAAGGATCTGCGCTCGACACCGCTTTCAGCCTTCACGCCCGGCGTCTTCATTCACGCCCAGGCCTTGGAGCAGATGCTGAGCGGCAAGCCCCTCACCCGCCCGGTATGGCTGACAGGGCTCGAGATCATCGTGGTAGCCGTTGCGGCGACGCTTCTGCTGATCGCATTCGCGTCGTTGCCGGCGCGATGGAGCGCTATTCTGGCATTGGCGGCGGTCGCCGCCACCGTAACCGCCTCCTGGCTCGCCTTCACCCATCGAGGACTGCTGGTCGACCCGGTCTGGCCGAGCGTCACGGTGATCGTCCTCTATCTTGCCGTCATCTCGATGACCTATGCTCGCGCCGAGCGTGAGCGCGGCCAAATCCGCCACGCCTTCGGACGCTATATGGCGCCGGCACTGGTCGACACCCTGGTGAAGCATCCGGAACGACTGCGGCTCAGCGGCGAAATTCGGGAAATGACATTCCTGTTCTCGGACATCGCGAATTTCACGCCCTTCGTCGAGCGGACCCCGCCCGATCAGCTGATCGAACTCCTCAACGCCTATCTGGATCAAATCCGCGGCGTCGTCATGGAGCATGGCGGAACCCTTGATAAGATCGTGGGTGACGCCATCCACGCGATCTTCAACGCCCCGCTTGATCAGGCGGACCATGCCGAGCAAGCCGTAAGATGCGCCCTGGCGATGGATCGCTGCTCGCGCCGGTTTGTCGATCAATGCCGGGACCGCGGGATCTCGTTCGGCCACACGCGGATCGGCATCAATACCGGCAACGCCGTGATCGGCAATTTCGGCGGGGAGAGCCGCTTCGACTACACGGCCCACGGTGACGCCGTTAATCTTGCAGCGAGGCTCGAGGGTACCAATAAGTGGATCGGCTCCAGGATCTGTGTCGCCGCGACGGCGGCAGCTTCATGCCATGAGATCGCCTTCCGCCCGCTCGGCGAACTGCTCGTGGTCGGCCGGACGGAGACGGTCGCGACCTTCGAACCATTGCCGCAAGCCGAGGCTGAAGGCTCTTGGTTCGCCGAATATTGCGAGGCCTATCGGCTGATGGCCGATGAGCGGGTGGAGGCGGCAACGCTATTCGAAGCGTTGGCACATCGGTTCCCCGACGACGCCGTGATCGCCTTCCACGCCCGAAGGCTGGCCGCAGGCGACCGGGGCACACGCATCAAGATGAGCAACAAGTAGCATTTACCTGCCGGCCAAGTCCGTCCTGAACGGCGTTGATGAGCGAGGCAACGGTCCCTGGAAGTGAGCAAGGTCGGGATCGGGCCTGCCGAAGGCTTGATTGAGGCTTCAAGACGCTCACGCGAAAGCTGACGGTCGCCGGGTCAAGATCATCGGCAATGCACTTGCCTGATCTTGGATGCAGGACCCCGACCTTGGATGCCGGACCCCGATCTTGGATGCTGGACCCTGCTCTCGGGTTCCAGGTCCTGACCCTGGGATCATGAGCCCTGGCCTGCTATTCTGAGCCTAAGTCTCGCATTGTGGGCTTTGGTCTGGGGTTCAGGGCCCTGGACTGGGGTTCTGGGCGTTGGTTCAGGATTCTCGGCCTTGTCCTAGGGGTCGGAGAAAGGCACGAGGTACCGCCGAAGGCTTTCGGCAGCGCCTCTGTATCCTTGGCAATTCGAGCCCTGACTGAAGCCGCCCCGCAACCATGATGCGAGAAATTCAGGAGGCTGCAATCACGGCGATGAACAACAGATGGGTCAGGGCGTGGGCCTCCTGGTCGATCCCGAGCATCCACCAGAAATGCGTCTGATCGGGCCGCAGTTTGCCGCCGATACAAGGCAGCGCGCGCACCCGATCGATGGCTCCATGGATCACCAGATCCAAGAGGGCCAGCCACCACAAGGCGGGTGCGACGACGACGGCGATGACGAGCGTGCCGATACTATGGATCCCGGCATGGGCGGCGAGCGGCGCCTGCCAGCCCGAGATCCGTCCCTTGCCTCTGGCCATCCAATTGGTCTGCAAAAAATAGTCGGCCAGAAGATGTTTCAGGCCGAACGCCAGCACCAGCGCGAGCACGAAAAACAAGGGTGTCGAGACGTTCCAATTCAGAGCCAAAACGCTCCCCCGCGCTGACGGACAGACCGGCTACATCGACCAGGACCACCAACCTGCCCTATTCAGGTTAAGAGATTCTTGCCGGTGCGGAGAATTCAGCGTCCCGCTTGCTCTTCAACCGTCGTGATGCACCGATTTATGGAAAAGCCGGGAACGCCGTTCCACGATGCGCCTCGTATTTCGGACAGCACTCAGCGCGGCGCCGATTTGAGTTTCGAAAGAATGCTCTCGGACCAGACGACATGGCCGGGGTTCTTGCCGCCGACGATCGCCAGGAGGACGTTTTCTTCCCGGCCCAGATTCTCGAAGCTGCGCATAACACCCGACGGCATGGAGATACCGTCAAACCTGTCCAGCTCGATGGCGTTCTCGCCATCCGTACCCCAGGCGATCTTCCAGCGCCCGGTCATGGCGATGAAGACCTCCTCGCTGTCATGGCTGTGCAACGCAGCACCCTGGCCCGGACCCGCCTTGACAAAATCGATGTGAAAATTTTCCGCAGCGTCCACGGCCTTGAAAACCTGCTCCTCCGCAGTACCGGTACCTAGGGCGCCATAGAGAACGCGATTATGCCCGGGGATGGCGGCGTCGATGAAGGCGTTGGCGGAGCCCTTCAGCGCATCGAAGCGCCAGACCCGAGCCTCGATCGCCTCAGTGCTGACAGACTTCGACTTGCCGACATGAGCGCTGATAGTGTCGTCAAATCGAACGTCGATCTCTTCACGCATTTCAACTCTCTCCCAAGTGGACAATGACGGGCAAGCCCTCGCCCTCAGCCCTTGACCGACCCGGCGGTGAGCCCGGCGATGATCTGCTTTGCCGCAAAAAAGGTGAAAAGCAGCGGCGGAATGACGATGAGCGTGCCCATGGCCATGATCCGGCCCCACTCGACACCCGTGTCGGTGATGAAGCCCGCGGCCGCCACCGGCAGGGTGCGGGTGTTACGTCCCGTCAGCAACAGCGCCAGGATGAACTCGTTCCAGGCGATCCGGAAGGTGAAGATCGCCGCCACCGCATAGCCCGAGCGCATCAGCGGCATCAGGATGCGGAAGAACACCTGCAGCGGCGAGGCTCCGTCGATGATGGCCGCTTCCTCGAGCTCCACCGGGATCTGCTTATAAAATCCGAACAGCAGCCAGATCGCGAAAGGCAGGTTCAAGGCCGTATAGAAGAAGACGAGAACGGCGAGGTCATTGTCCACGTTCAAGGTGACAACGATAGCGAACGCGGGAATGACCAGCACCGCCGGCGGCACCATGCGCACCAGAAGCGTGGTGTTGGCGACGAAATGGCGGCCGTGAAACCGTGTCCTCGCCAGGGCGTAGGCGCAAAGCCCGCCCAAAAACAACGTGATGACCGTCGAGAGTATGCCGACAATGGCGGAGTTGCCGAGATAGCGGTCGAACTTGCCACGCGTGAGGATGTATTCGTAATTGTCGAGCGTCGGCGCAAAGAAGAACCAGATCGGCTTCGCGTCGAAGATCAGAACCTCGTTCTTGAGCGAGGTCGAAATCATGATCCAGATCGGCGTCAGGCAGATGAGCGACAGCACCACCAGCGCCGTGTGGTGCAGGAGGGTCGCGTGCCGGACATTTGTTCCCTCCGCCATCAGACGTCCGCCTGGTCGCGCATCGGATTGGACAGGGTCAGAATGACGACGCTCAGGCCGAAGACGAGGAGGATCAGCAGCACGGCGATCGCCGACGCGTAGCCGAGCTGCTGCGCACTGAAGGCGCGATTATAGATATGCAGCGACAAGACTTCGGTGGCCCGGCCCGGACCGCCGCCGGTCATGATGTACATCACCTCCATCCCCCGAAAGACATCGATCAGACGCAAGAGGAGAGCGATCATCAGGATCGAGCGGATCATCGGCAGCTTGATCAGGAAGATCTGCTGCGAGGTACTGGCACCGTCGATCCGGCCGGCCTCGATGACATCCGAGGGCAAGGCCTGCAATCCGGCAATGACGATGATGAAAATGAAGGGCGTCCACTGCCAGATATCGGTGATGACGATCGCCATGAAGGCGAGTTCGGCATCGCCGAGCCAGACCTGAGGCGGGACGCCGATCTGTTCGAGGTAATAATTGATCCAGCCGATCCGGGCATCGAACAGATAGCGCCAGATCAGCCCGACCACGACCGGCGAGATCATCAAGGGCAGAATGAAGATGGTCCGGTAGAGTGCGGCACCCCGGATCGGCTTCTCCAAGAGGAGGGCTAGGGCCGTGCCGAGCGCCATCTCGATCGAGATCGTCCAGAAGGCGAATCGCAGCGTCACCCAGACCGAGGTCGCGACATCCTCATCGGCCAGCATTCGCCGATAATGGGCAAGCCCGACCGGCTCGGCGGTCGCGAGATCGGTGCCGATCGCCCAATCGAGAAACGAAAGCCGCACCGCTTCGAACACCGGATAGATGAGCCCTGCCACCATGACGGCCACGGCCGGCACGATGAAGAAGTACGGCACGAGCTTCCGGCGATCGAAGCGCGGTGCGGCAGGGTCACGGCCGACCAGGGGCGCCGTCGACGTCGTCGCCACGGCGGCGTCCTGGGGCTCAGCCCTGCTGGTAATTCTGCCAGGCGTAGTAGCCCTCGCGCTCCATGATCGCCCGGGCCTTCTCCGCGGCCGCATCCATGATCGGCTGGATCGGCTTGTCGGTCGTGATCACCTCCGTCAATGCCTGACCGAGCACATCGATATTGAGCTCATTCCATTCCGGGATCAGCGGCCGCCAGTCGGGATCGGCGCAGGGCAGCTGGTCGGCAACGACACTGAACTCGGGGTACTGGGCGACGAGCTCGGGGTCGGTGAGCGTCGACATCCGGACCGGATCACCGCCAAGTTCGACCATGCGCCGATCGCCATGCTTACTGGTCAGATACTGAATAAAAAGGAACGCGGCTTCCTTGTGCTGCGCGTTCGCCGGAATGCCCAAGGCGAAGCCTCCCGTCTCGGAGCCGCAGCGTGTGCCGGTCGGATGCAGCGCAAAACCGACCTTGCCATCGACCTTCGAGAGTTTCGGATCACGCGACATGGCGGCGATCTTCAGCGTGTCCAGATACATCGCCGCATCGCCCTGCAGGAAGGCGGCGGCGGCTTCGGAGAACCCATATGACGGAATACCGACCGGACCAGTCTTGCTGATTGTCCGCATGATTTCGGCGGCTTCGACGCCGGCGGCGTCATTGAAGACGGGGTTCCACTGGTCATCGAAGATGCGGCCGCCGAGCGGTGCCAGATGCAGCAGCCATCCTGCCGTGACCTGATGGCCGGTAGCACCGCGCGAGGTCATCGCCCCCATCTCGCCCTTATCGTGGATGGTCTGCATCGCCTGGACCAGCTCGTCATAGGTCTCAGGCACCTCGAGGCCGAGAGCGTCGAAGACGTCCTTGCGGTAGGCCAGAATGGAGGTCTCGGCACCGAACGGAATGCCGTAAAGTGCCCCCGATTTTCCCGGCAGGTAACCCTTCTTGCCGCCAACGACACCGCCGTTCTGCAGATAGGCGTCGGCAATGTCGTCGATATCGTAATCCGGATCGACCAGCGAGCCGCTGGTGAAGAACTGCGAGAGCGGGGTCAGCAGGCCCTTGGCCGCATATTCACCCTTCCACATCACAACCCAGGAAATGACATCGTAATCGCCCTGAGGCTTCGACATCTCGAGCAGTTGCCGGTCCCGCAGGCTCAAATACTGCAGATAGTCGATCTCGACCTCGATACCGGTCTCTTCGGTGAATTCATCGACCAATTCTTCGGCCGCCTGGTAATGCGATAATGCAGGCCAGCTCGCGACGATGGTCGTTCCAGCATATTTCTCGTAAGGATTGCCAAAAGCACTGCCCGTCGCCAGCAGAGCGCCGGCGCCGACAGCCAATAAAGTGATGGTCTTGTTTTGCATTGTTCAGCCTCTCTTGTTGGTTCAGTTCAAGGCGGCGGGCCCGCGGCTCGACGCCCGTTGATGGTGAACGCGGAACGATTTCCTGGATGCTCGGGGCTCGGCCCCCAGATGGCTTGATAGGTATCGATTCGGCGGCCATGAGCTTCGAGGATGACGAAACAAGCTGCAGCGAGCCCGCCGAGACCAAGCAGCGTCCATTGCCACGCGCGTCCCGCACCGATGAGCTCGAGGCCCAGCCAACCGGTCGGCAAGGCGAGGATCATGGCGACGTAGCCCATATGTTTGTGCCAAGCCTCGAACAGGCGCCGCCTGAGGGTCATGTCGTAGTGGTGGCCGCGCCAGGTCGCCGGCTGTAACGGATCGCTGGTTTGATCGGTCGGACCACCCTTGCTGCCGCGCAGCCAGGCACTCACGACCTGCAACCAGCCGAGCGTCAGCACCAGGAGGCCCAATACCGCGTGTGAATGGCCGGCCAGTGCACCCCCTTTGGCCCGGAAAATGACGACAAAACCGAGCGTTGCCAAAACCATGCCGCCATATTGGAGGATCCGGTGGGCATGCCACCAGGTCTTGTTGTCGAGCTGGTCGGGCCAGGCCTGGCGCCGGGTCACCTTGAAGAACCGGGCGATCAATGTGCCGGCCGGCAAGAGCAGCTGCCAGGCCACGACCATCATGACGGCGTGCAAATAGGCGGCCGTCACGCGGACAATACCTGACCATCGCGCCCCGCATCGAAGCCTTTGGCTTTGAAAGTGACCGGAGCGATCGGATCATGCCGCATTCACATCGTCTTTACGTTGTTGTGCCTGGCGCGCTTGAATTCGGTCTAAAAGTCGGCGGACCGATTCCAAATGCCCGCGCATCGCCAGAGATGCTGCATCCGGATCACGCGTGCGCATCGCTGCGACGATGCGGATGTGATGGTCGATGGCGATCTCGATGCCGTTTTCCCACTGCATGATCTCACGCCTGAACCGGTAGGCATGCGCATAAGCTTCGCCGGCAAAGCTCGCGGTCACCGGGCTGTCGGCGATCTGAAAAATAGCGTGGTGAAATTCGCGATCGGCAATCTGAAAGCGAACCGGATCACCGATCATCGAGCTTTGCGTTTCAAGCATATGCTCCAACCGGCTCAGGTCCTTTTGGCTGAGGCGCTCCGCGGCACGCCCGGCGAGCGAGGGCTCGAGCGTCAACCTTGCCGCCAACACGTCCAGGTCCGTCATGCCGGCGATCACCCTCAGGCCCAGCTGACGCTCATTGGCCAATGTCGTGGGCCGCTGGCTGATCCTGGTCCGGGTCCCATGGACGATCTCGACCACGCCGCGCTCGGCCAGCAGCTGCAGGGCGCCACGCACGCTTTCGCGGCTGACATTCAATGTCGCCGCCAGATCGCGCTCGGCGGGCAGGACATCGCCGGGATGCAAAAGCCCCGCCGACACCAGCTCCCCAAGCCGCTGCGCAATCTGCTCGCGGATCGAGCAGCGCAATATGCGCTCCTTGAGTGTCGGCAGAAAATCGATTGCCAATTCGGTGCAAGCCCCGACCTGAGGTAATGTGGCCTGTCTTCCAGACCAGTTGGCGTGAAGCTATGTCAGCTCTGGTCCGCCGTCAACGACTAGGTTAGCGGCAGGGGCCTTCCGACCCTTCACCGACCTCGATCAGGGGCGCCAGCCAATCGCCATAAATGTCCAGCCTCGGCAGGACTTGACGGTGCAGGATCTGGCGGCACTCGCCGGCGACCCATTCGGGAAAACTCCGTAACCTGTCATCGTCGGCGATGAGCACGATCCGCCGCCGGACCGTGCTGCGTTGCAGTTGGACGACCCTGATGTCAGCGGGATTCGGCGCCGCGGTCAAAAGACATGAGGGTGTCGTGATGGTCCAGCCACAGCCGGCCGCAACCAACCCCACCATCGAGGGCGAGCTATCCACGGTGACCAGAGTCGACGGCGAGAGACCCTCCTCGTCGATGACCATTTCGACCTGGGCCGCCATGCGCCGCTTCGTCAGATAGCGGATGAAGGGGAGGTCGCGGCAGACCTCGGCAAGGTCGGGATGGCCTGTGTCGCCGCCAGTCTGACGTGCCGGCAGGACCGCGATGAATGGCTCGCTCAGGACCGGCCGCGTACCGGCGTCGCGCACCGCCCCCAGATCCACGCTGGTGATCGCTACGGCATCCTTGCCGAAAATCAATTCGTGCTCGCGCTCGATCTGCAAGGCGCAATGGACTTCGAGGCTGCCGATCCGCTGCCGCAATCGCGGTACCAGCGGCGGCACCAGCATCGTCGCCAGGGATTCCAGGACGTAGAGGTGGAGACTCGGCAGCTCGAAGGCGCGGTAGCCGTCGAGTTCCTTGAAGAGCGCGTCCGCATGGTCGAGCAGTTGGCGGCCTTCCTCGTCCAGCCTCGCGCCCGCCGTGGTCAGGCGCAATTCGCGGCCGGAACGGTCGAGGAGCGCCATGCCGAGGCGCTCCTCCAATCGGGCGATCTGCTGCGACGCGGCAGCCTGGGAAATCCCGAGCCGGCTTGCCGCGGAGGTGATGCTGCCCGCCGACGCGACCTCGACGAAAACCTGCAACTGGCGCAGATCGAGGTCGCGTCGCGATTGCACCGCCCCGGCGTGCTGAACGCCGGGGCGACGCCGGTCAGGCAACCTTGGCGTGGGCGAACGGCTGCTCGGGCTTCGGCATCAAGCCATCGAACAGGCCTTCGGGCAGGCCGTTGATGTAGTCGACGATCTCCTCGGTCGAGATGACATCCGCGTATTTCGCGTTCATGTCGCAGAGATTGATCGCATGCGACGCCTGCGAGCGGTCGAAGCAGCCTTCCTCCTGGATCGAAACCCGGTAATTGAGACTGAAAGCGTCGATCACGGTCGCCCGCACGCAACCGCTCGTCGTCGTGCCGCAGACGATGATGCTGTCGCATTGCAGCTGCGCCAGATAGCCGGCGAGCGGTGTGCCGTAGAAGCCCGAAGGCTTTTGCTTGGTGACGACCAGATCCTGAACTGCCGGCTTGATCTCCGGCACGATCTCGTTGCCGTCGATATTGGTCGGCTGCGGCGGGTGAACATCCTCGCGGTTGCGGCTGTTCTTCCAGGACCAGCTGCCGGCATCCCAGCCGTCGGGACGGCGTATCCCGGTCGTGTAGATGACGGGAATGGGCTTGGCGCGCGCCGCCTCGATCACTTTGGCGATGTGGTCGAGTGCTTCGAACGCATCCTCGCCGCAGGAATTGCGCCAGCGCTTGATGCTTTCCAGGATCGGCTCCTTGCGGTCGCCGACGAAGGCGTAATTGACATCGACGATGACGAAGGCGGGCCGTTTACCGAAGCCGGCGCGGGCATGATAGCCCGACGCCTTGAAGACCTGCTTGTCGCGCTCGGTCAGGAATTTGTCCCAGATACGTTCGGTCATGATTGACTCCTCGGTTCGGTTTCCGTGAATGAAGACAGAAGATGCGGAAGACGATCAGTTGGTCTCGGTCGCCATCACCTTCTCGACGAACTGGACATCGATGATGGCGTCATAGGGAACGTCTTCCTTGAGAATATCGACACTGCGAACGACCTTGCTTCCGGTATCCCAGGCTTCGGGCAGGATCATGCCGTCGGGGCTCCAGAGGTCGTCGGCGTAGGAACGCTCGATCGTCGCCAAGAGATCGTCCTCGGGCATTTCCGGGAATTCCTCCTTGGCGATCGCGACCGAGCCTTCGGGATTGTCGTGGACGTAGCGCAGACCCTTCATGATCGCCCGGACAAAGCCCTCGACCACCTCGGGCTCCTCGTCGATCGAGGCCTGCTGGATATTGATCGTCGAATAGGTGTAAGGACCAAGTTCCTGGGGTATGTTGAAGAACGGCTCGCCCCAGATCTTTTCCTCGACCCCTTGTGTGAGCATCGGCTCCGAGATCACGCCGATATCCGCCTGCCCGGTCTTGACGGCGGCGAGGATCGCCGGGGTCGAGGTTTCGAGGAGCGTCACGTCGGCCTTCGGATCAAGACCCCATTCGTTCAGCAGATAGCGGGTGATCGAATTGGGCGTGCCGCCGAAATAGCCGGTGGCGATAGTCTTGCCCTTGAGGAACGAGGCGTAGTCGTCGCCTTCGGGCGCCAGTTCCGGATTGGCGACGAGATAGACATTGCCCCGATTGACCACATTCACCACGGCGCGAAGTTCGGCACCCTTGGCCTTGGCGAAGGCGTTGTGCTCGGGGCCGCCGATGAAGGCGAAAGCCTGGTTGGTCAATACCGCATTGGTATGAGCAGCGCCGCCACGCGTCGTCATGACGGTGAGTTCGAGGCCCTCCGCCGCGAAATAGCCCTCATGTATCGCCACATAGAGCGGCAAGTAGCCGACGCCGTGCACCGGCTCGGCGACGATGAGCTCGCGCTCTTGGGCGCTCGCCGCGACCGTTAGTGCCGCGGCCGAGACCGCGAGGACGCCGCCTGCAATGAAAACGCGCCGGGTCCTGTCCAACGAAAGGTGCATCAATGCTCTCCTTGTGATGAGTTGAGGAATATGTTCAGGCTCTGGACCCACGCCCGCCGACGGTGTCGTGAATGACACCCTTGATCAGCCAGCGCTCGAGTTGGCCGACCGCGACGTACATGACGACCGAGAGGATCGAGAGGATGAGGACGGCGACCCAGATGAGGGCGATGTCATAGACTTCGCCGGCATAGAGGATGCGCCGCCCGAGGCCGTATTGGGAACTGATGAACTCGCCGACGATGCTGCCGGTAAGGGCGAGGCCGATATTGACCCGGAGAATCGAGATAATCCAGGGCAGCACCGAAGGAATGACAAGCTTGGTGAAAACCTGCCGGCGGCTCGCGCCCAGCGCGTACATCAAGCGCTCCTGATCGGGATCGACCGATTTGACGCCGGCAAAGCAGGTGAGTGTCGTCACCACCAGCGTCAGCGCCACGCCGAGTGCAACCTTGGAGGCGAGGCCCATGCCGAAGACCAGAATGACCAAGGGGGCCAGCGCCAGCTTCGGCATCGCCTCGAAGCACACGAGGTAGGGCTGGACGATCTGCGCATAATTGCGCGACCACCAGAAGGAAAGGCCGATAAGGCCGCCGATGCTGGTGCCAACGATAAAGCCCAGGATCGTCGAGCGGAAGGTGAACCAGGTATCGATCAGCGCCTCGCCCTGGCTCACGAAGATCGTCAGGCTGGCCCAGACCTCGGACGGCTTCGACCAGAAGAAACCGTCGATCAGGCCGGTCCGCACGCCGATTTCCCAATAAGCCATGAGGCAGATGAAGATGCCGAGCTGAGCCCCGACGATCCGGCCGCTATGCCATTGCCGCTGCACCGGAAGCCGCCGTGCCCGCATCGTCGGCACGACGATCTGGCCCCTGTCATCCCGCTGCGCGCGATTGCCTGAGAGAATGGTTCCGAGATTGGCGACATTCAGCATGATCGGTGTCTCCTTCGAGGCTCTCAGGCGGCCGCGGCGAGGGGTTCGGCCGCGGGCGACGTCAATTGCTCGAGGCATTCCTCGCGCAGCCGCGCGAAGGCAGGCGTCGAGACGATGCTGCGGGCGCGCGGACGCTCCAGATCGACCTCGAGACAGGCCCGCACCCGGCCGGGACGGGCCGAGAGGACGTAAATCACGTCGGAGAGAAAGACCGCTTCCTCGACGTCATGGGTGATGAAGACCACCGTCCGGCCGAAATCCTCCCAGATCTGCAACAGCCATTCCTGCATCGCCGCACGGGTCTGCGCATCGAGGGCGCCGAACGGCTCGTCGAGCAGGATGATATCGGTGTCGCACAACAGCGTGCGCAACAGTGCTGCCCGCTGGCGCATGCCGCCGGAAAGGGCGCGCGGATATTGCGTCTCGAACCCGCCCAGCCCATAGCGCTCGAGATAGGGCATGGCCCGCTCCCGTGCCTGCGCCATGGGCACGCCGCGGATTTCCATGCCGAGCACGACATTGTCGAGCACGGTGCGCCACGGCAACAACAGATCCTTCTGCAGCATGTAGCCAACCCGCCCGATAAAGCCCGTGACATCCTCGCCGTCGATCTCGACGCTGCCTTCGCTCGGCATCAAGAGGCCGGCGATGACGTTGAAGATCGTCGACTTGCCGCAGCCGGAGGGGCCGATCAGGCTGACGAAGCAGCCGGCCTCGACATCGATGCTGATCCGGTCGAGCGCCAGAAGCTCGGCCTGCCCCGGCACCTCGAAGATCTGGCTGACCCGATTGAGGCTGATCTTGGGCGGGGCTGCACTGGAAGCCTCCGTGACGGACATGGGTCGGATTTCCCCGGCTGAAATGGATCGCTAACATGGTGGAGCAAGCAGCGTGCCAGTCAGCTTGGGCGTGGAGTTCGGCCTTCTAATCCTCGACTATCTGCCGAACCCTGCGCCGGCACGCGAGAGACAATCACGTCGAAGCGTCCTGCCATAAGTCGGACTTATGGGCCTATGCTTCGTTCGCAGCAGGCTTGTCCTGCTCTTGTGCAGTGCGGTATTTTTTCGTCGCCCGGGCGAAGACGACGGCGCCGCCGACGATGATCAGCGCGTTCAGCGCCAAGCCGCCGGCATAGCCGAAGCTCGAGAGATCGATCACCAGACCGGCGAGGATCGGACCGAGCACGAACCCGGCATCGCCCACGGTGCGAAGGACGCCCATGGCCGGGCCGAATTTGCCGTCCGGCGCATTGTCGGCGGCGTACGCCATGCTCGCCGGACTGAGCACGCCGACACTGGCGCCGACGAGGATGACACCGACCGCGAAGGTCCAGACGGCGGAACCGAACGCGATGAGCAACAGGCACAGGGCCAGGGACGCGGTCGAAAGCAGGATCAGGCGCTGATGTCCCAACCGGTCGATGAGTAACCCGGCCAGCGGCAGCATGGCGAGGTTGGCGCCCGCCTGCATCGTCATCGCGATCCCGATCGTCCCCAGCGACAACTCGAAACGATGCGCGCCGATCAGCGGAATGAGCTGCCATTGTGCGGCGGTGCGCGTGAAGAACGTGCCGAATGTGATCATGGTGACGGCCAGAAAAGCCCGATGCCGCAACAGCGAGGCGAAGGACGAGAACAGTCCCTCGGGGCCACGTCCGCGAGACGATGCGCCTTCGCTCTTGTCGGTATCGAGGGTCTCGGTGAAGCCGAAGATGGCGACCATCGAGGCCAGGGCCGCGACTATGGCGAAGGCCCAGAACGGGGCCCTAAAGCCGAAATGCTCGGCGATGAAACCGCCGAAGGAAGGCCCGAGGCCGGCGCCGAGCAGGATCGCCGTCTGATAGAGCGCCATTACCCGGCCGCGCGTTTTGGGCGTCGAGAGATCGGCGCAGGATGCCATCGCCACCGTCATGTAGCAGCCCGAGCCGAGGCCCTGCACGAACCGCCAGAACACCAGCCCGTAAAAAGTCTCGGCCAGGGCCGCGCCGACCGAAGCCAGGCACAGAATGAGCGTGCCCGCGCCGATCAGCCGCTTGCGGCCATGCCGTTCGGCGAGGATGCCGGTCGGGATGTTGACTAGGAGCCGGCCGATACCAAAGGCCGTGATGGTCAACCCGATCAGCGTTGTGCCGACGCCGAAGCTCGACGCATAGAGGGACAGCACCGGGCTGATCACGCCCATCCCGCTCATCACCAGCATCACCGTAACGAGGACGGGAATGAGCCTCGGCTGGGCCGCGATCGCGGCAAAATACCCCGTGCCCTCGCCCGCACCCCGCGCCATCCCCGTGCTACTGGCCATTATTGTGCTTCCTTCGTTGTTGCGCCACGACCGCCGAGCAAGGACCAGGCCACCGGTTCTCGCCGCGCCAGGCGCCGATCACGGCCTCAAGCTAGGATCGGCTGGCTTCTTGTCGACCGCGCCGCACTCGACGCTCGTTGCGTCGGGACTGGAGTCTCTACTCCTGCCAATATTCGAAGGTAAAGAGCACGATGACGGTGAGTATTTCCAGCCGCCCCAGCAACATGCCTAGACAGAGCAGCCATTTGGCTGGATCGGGCAGGCTCGCGAAATTGCCCGCGGGGCCGATCGTGCTGCCGATTCCCGGGCCGACATTGGCGAGCGAGGTCGCAGCCGCACTGATGGCCGTCACGAAATCCAGCCCCAGCAATGTCAGCGCCAATGTCAAAACGACGTTGGCAAGGACATACATCCCCAGAAATCCCAGCACGATCATCTCGATGCGAGGGCCGATCCGCCGTCCCTGATAACGCTGGGTGAAAACACCGTTCGGATAGAGCAGCTCGTTGAGCTGCCGTCCGACGGATTTGGCGACGATGACCAGTCGCATGACCTTAAGCCCACCCGATGTCGAGCCGGCGCACGCCCCGAGATAGGTGATGAAAAAAAAGAAGGCGGCAGCAAACGGGCCCCATAGCGTATAGTCGATTGTCGCATAACCCGTTGTCGTAATGACCGACACGACGTTGAACGCGACATAGCGAAAACTGTCCAGGAACCCGTAGTCCGAATTCGTCCACAGCCAGATCGTGAGGCCGGCAATGAAGACGGACAACAGCGGCACGATCGTCCTGACCTGATCGTCGTCGAAAAAGACCATGCGTCCCTGGAAAACCAGCCTCACATAGATGACGAACGGAATACCGCCGATCAACATGAACAAAGTCGCGGTGAGCTGCAGCGAGATGTCGTCGAAATAGCCGAACGATTGATCGTGGGTCGAAAATCCCCCGGTCGAGATGGTCGTCATCGCATGATTGATCGCATCGAACGCATTCATGCCGAGACCGCGGTAGGCCACGGCACAGATGACCGTGAGCGCGCTATAGACCAGGACGAGCGAGATGATGATGGCCGAGCTCCGCGGCATCACTTTCTCGGAGCGATCGGACGATTCCGTCTGGAACAGCTGCATCCCGCCGATCCGGAGAAACGGCAGAAAGACGATCGCAAAGGCGACGATTCCAACACCGCCGATCCACTGCATCATCGACCGCCAAAGCAGAATGCCCTGGGACATGTCGTCGAGGCCGACCAGCACCGTCGAGCCCGTGGTCGAAATTCCGGAAACCGCCTCGAAAAAAGCGTCCACGAAGCGAATGTCGAGATCGCTCAGATAAAGCGGCACCGCGGCGAACAGGCTCATGAAGAACCAACTCGACGTGGTCAGCAGAAAGGCCTGGCGAAACCCGATGGTCCGGTCCTCATGCCAGTTGACCAATACCAGCATGCTGCCGAAGAAAATGGCAATGAATGCGCCCAGCAGAAAAGCATCCGCATTGCTGTGATCCGCATGCCAATCCACCAGCGCCGGCACAAGCTGAAATACCCCCAGAACATTGAGAAGTATTCCGATTGTTAATCCGACGATATCGAGCTTCATGCGCAGGTAATGAACTTCTATTTATTGATGTCTGGAAAATTTTTATTCATCTGAATAAGAGAAAGGCGAAGGGGATTTGCGAAATCCCCTTCGGAACCCCTCGGGCTTTGGGCGATGGGCATTCTGCTGAAAGGCGCTGTTCGTTCGGCCGTCGGGTGCGTGCAGACTTCATCACCAACTCTACCCCCGCAAGGATGAAGTGTTCGCGGCGGCCCGGTGCCCTCTTGGCATCCGGCGTGCCTGGCGCTACGCCCAAGATATCCTTGTCCTGCGTCCGGTCCATCTACCAAACTGTCCATCCATGGAATGAAATTGGGACAGCGGCACAACGACTTCGTATGGTGCCGAAGACAAGAGAAATTGTGCCCCTCCGATTGCATGCGTCAAAGCACAACCGGAGAGAGGCAGGGGGATAGTTAGAGAAATCGCGGGCATGGCGGAAGCAACGGAGGAGGATTCGGCCAAGGCGGGCTAGCCCGAGTTTCTCGACGAAGACTTCGCCGTCGAACGCATCAAGGATCTCGTCACGACGGCGCGGACGACATGGTTTGCGCAGCTCGGCTTCCTCGCCTTTGTCGGCCTCACCCTCGTCAGCGTCCGGGATGTCGACTTCTTCTCCGTCTCCTCCGCGATCGATCTGCCGATCGTCAACATCGCCATTCCGACCACGACGTTCTTCTGGACCGCAGCCTGGCTTGCCGCCATCCTGCACACCTATCTGCACCTGCAACTGCTCAAGCTCTGGGATGCCCTGGCCGCAGCGCCGCCCTCGATCGGCGAGCTGAATCTGGGCGATCGGATTTTCCCGTGGCTCGTCAATGACTGGGCGCTGCGGCGGCGCGCGGATCGCCCGATCGTCAGGCGTCCGCTAGACCTGCTGGCAACGTTCGTCATCGAACTTCTGATTTGGTGGGCAACACCGCTGGTCCTGATGGCGTTCTGGTGGAAGTCGATGCCGGCGCATGATGCGCCGCTGACGCTTCTCATTGCCGCCGCACTCGCCCTGAGCATTCTGGCGTCCGTGCTATGTCGCTTTCGGGCCGAAAGAAGGCTTCGACGTCCCGGCCTCGACTTTGCCGCCAGGGAGCGCCCAGACTATTTGTCACCAGCCTGGCGTCGCGCCGGACTTGCCGCCTCGATGCTGCTGGTCGTTCTGAGCCTCGTTCGTACCGAGATCGGCGATACTCAGATCGGCAAATGGCGGATGCCAGGGTTCCAGACAGCCAGGATCGACCTTGTCGGGGCAGAGATTGCGCAACGTCCGGAGGACTGGCGCGACCGGGACATTGCGCGGCGCCTCTTTCATACCGCCTGGTGCAAGGATGCCGGCATTCCCCCGCACGCCTGCGAAACACAAGAGAGCGACGACCAACGCCGTGCCCGCGAACGCTGGTGCGAGCAGGCGGATATCGGCAAAGGGAATTGCGTCGGTCGCTTCGAGAACTTCGATGACCAATTCGCGGAGGAATGGCGCGTCGAACGCGAAGCCTATCTCGCCAACATCACCCGCCCGGACCTGCAAGGCCGCGATTTGCGTCGCGCCGAGGCACAGGAGGCGTTTCTGGCTGGTGTGGACCTAACAGGAGCGCGGCTCCAGGGGGCGAACCTTAGCGAAGCGCAGCTCGAGGGGGCGAACCTTCTCGAGGCGAGGCTCGAGGGGGCGAACCTTCGGTGGGCGAGGCTCGAGGGGGCGAACCTTAGCTATGCGCAGCTCGAGGGGGCGGACCTTGGGTGGGCGCGGCTCCAGGGGGCGAACCTTATCTTTGCGGGGCCCGAGGGGGCGAACCTTAGCTATGCGCAGCTCGAGGGGGCGAACCTTAACTTTGCGGGGCTCGAGGGGGTGGACCTTGAAGAGGCGGGGCTTCAATCGGCTGCATGGGCCGGCGCCACAATTGGCCCCTCGCCGGCCCATGCAGCCGATTTTACTGGCGGACATGATCTCAGCCAGGACCAACTAGCGCAAGTCATCGGCGACGAAAATACGATCCTGCCTCGGGACGAAAACGGCAACCAGCTTCATGTCTGGTCATGTTGGACGGAGGAGGTGGCCGAGAGCTATATCCGAATAGTCGTGGATCGGCGCAAACACATTCGAGTTGTTTTGGATAAACCCGACGGTTCTCCAGCATTCGAGGGTCGATTTATTTTACAACCTGAATATCTGCGGAAGTTCATAGCCGAGGAAGGTTGGATCTGCCCTCCTGGCGAACAACCGGAACCCGCGGGCACGCCGGCACCGGAACCGGCAGAGAGCAACTCTTCCAGCCCCTGAACCGCAAAAAATTGGTCTCTGAATATATTCCTTGATAAAGAATGGCATCGATGCTAGGCTGAAACGATCGTGTCATGATCCAAGGAGTCCGGAGTGATGGGCGAATTCGTTGGCGATCCGAGTACCGGGAAGTCTCAACCCCTGACGCCACCCCTCAAAAATCGTGGCCCCAAGACCCCCGAAGGCAAGGC
>JBGSYN010000253.1:0-58663 GCA_041750975.1 Geminicoccaceae bacterium
CGATTGCCGAATTGTCGATAACCTTGGCTACGATCGATCTGGCGGGCCGGCCATTGCGCCTTCCAAGGGAGTTGGCAAGGGCGCTGGAATCCGTATCGCCCTAGTGCCCGGCGGAACCTCCGCATTCGCCCGGAGCAAACGTTAAATCTTTGTCATAGTTGCTTTTCCAAGCTCTCAACTTTTCCGTGTAATTGATTGCCGATGTAGTATATTTCAGCATCGAAAATTCAGACGGTGAATGTGAGTCCAGACGCTTGGAATTGACGGCCACACAACTGCCCGGAGCGGTGAGCGGGATCAGCTTCATCACGCTCGTGACCCAGGCCGACATTATCGTGAAGCTGGTCATGCTGCTCTTGGCGTTGGCCTCGGTCTGGTGCTGGGCCGTCATCATCGAGAAGACCGTAAGGCTGGTGTCGTTACGGCGTAAGTCCGCCGTCTTCGAACGGGCATTCTGGTCGGGGACTCCATTGGAAGACCTCTATCGCAAGCTCGGCCGGCGCGAAGATCATCCGATGGCGACCATGTTCGTCTCGGCGATCGAAGAATGGAAGGAAAGCCCGAAGACGACCGAGTTGGAAGTTCATCGACGGCTGGTCGAGCGGGTCGGAAAGGTTATGGACGTCACGATGGAACGCGAGATCCAGCGGCTGGAGAACAATTTGTCCTCGCTCGCGACGATCGGATCGACGGCCCCATTTGTCGGCCTGTTCGGGACCGTTTGGGGCATCATGCGCAGCTTTCAATCGATTGCGGCGACCAACAATACCACGTTGGCTGTCGTTGCTCCGGGTATTGCCGAGGCATTATTGGCGACGGCACTCGGGCTCGTCGCGGCCATCCCGGCGGTCGTGGCCTACAACAGGCTGAGCAACGATGTTAACAATTTCGGCGACCGTCTCGCGAGTTTCGCCGACGAATTCACGATCGTGCTCTCGCGCGAAACCGAAGCTGCCCGGGTGCGATAATGGCCGCGTCGATCCAAGCTCCCCAACGCCGCGGTCGGACCAGAAAGGGTCGCCGCGCCGGGCTCGTTGCGGAGATCAACGTCACACCCTTCGTCGACGTGATGTTGGTCTTGCTGATCGTGTTCATGATCACGGCACCGCTGATGACTACCGGTGTCCCGGTCAATCTCCCGACCAGCGATTCGCCGGCCCTTCCGGGTCAGGATGAACCCCTGAGCGTGACGGTGACGGCCGCGGGAGAGGTCTTCATTCAAGATACCCAAACGCCGATGAATGAGCTTCAAGCGAAGCTCGAAGCGATCTCGGCCTCGCGGCGCGACATGCGGATATTCGTGCGCGGCGATCTGGACGTGGATTACGGCACGATCATGGCTGCGGTATCTGCGATCAAGGCGTCGGGGCTGAGCAACATCGCATTGGTGACGGATGCCAGCACAGCGTTGCAATAGGGCGGAGAGCTCTATGATGGCGAAGCTTCGCCGGATCGGGATGCAGGATCCCCATGCGTAGGGCCGTCTTTATTTCGCTCTGTTTTCATGGCCTTCTGCTGCTGGCCATCATCATCGGGCTGCCTAGGTTCGGGGAGAGGCTAAGCGAGCCTGAGATGATCGTCGTCGACGTCATCGAGACCGAACCTCAACAGGCGAAAGCGCCAGAACCGGAACGTCCACCCGAGTTCGACCCGCCAGCGGCAACAGCACCCCTGCCTGAACGACAGGCGACAAGCGTTGCGCCACCGCCGCCACCTGAGCCAGTGCCTGAGGTGGAGGCAGAGCTCGAAGTCGCGGCCGAACCGGCTCCCGCGCCAGAACCCGCGCCGGAGCCGCCTCCAGCGCCCACGGTGCAGGCCCGGTCGGAACCTGCACCCGCCCCGCCCGAACCGATCGCTGCCGAAACGCCGAGGGAGAAGGAGCCGCCGCCGCAACCGGCTGTGCCGAGGTTGGCGCCGCGGCAACCTTCGGTGGCCGAACCTGAAATTGCGCGTGTCGAGGCTCCGCCGAAACCCGCACCCGTGATCGAGCCTGCCCCCACGGTGAAGACGGAGGTGCCTCCCGTCGAGACGACCGAAAGTGAGCAAGTCGACGAGGAGGAGGACGAGTTCGCAGCGCTCCTGCGAAGCGTCGAGCAGCTCGACCGTCGATTGCACGACCAAGAGACCAGAGACGGCCGGGGAAAGGCGAGAGATACGGCAGCCGTGCCGTCAACCGATCCGGCTCAAAACAACCAGACGTTGAGTCAAAGTGAATTGGCCTATATAAAGAGGCAAATCGAGGGATGTTGGCGCGTGCCCGCCGGCGTCAGCGGCGTTCAGGATATGCAAGTCGAACTGCGTATCGTGCTCAATCGAGACAGTTCGGTGCAGCGCGTCGAAATCTACGATCAAACCAGAGCACGGGGCGATTACGGGTTTCGCGCCGTTGCCGAAAGCGCGCAGCGGGCGGTTTTGACCTGCGATCTCGATCTACCTGCCGAAAAATACGACCAATGGCGGGATATCATCATGGTTTTCGATCCGGGAAATGCACTGAGTGGCTAACTCTCCCCTCCTAATTTCAAGGCGACAGGCGCTAGGTGCCGCCGCAGCCGTAGTGGCGTGCTCGGCACTGCCGCAGACTTCGTTCGGCCAGCTTCGCGTCGATATCGACAGAGGCCTTATCGAGCCGATGCCGATCGCGATCAGCCCGTTCGGCTCGGCGTCGCCATCCCTGGCCGGTCTCGGTCAAAGGATAACCGATGTCGTCGCTGCCGATTTGGCAGGTTCCGGTCTGTTTCGCATCCTCGATCCGGCTGGATACCTGCAATCTTCGGCCGATCTCGCCGCCGGACCGAAATTCTCCGATTGGCGACAGATCAATGCCGAAGCGGTATTGGGCGGCTCGGTCGAGCCCGAGGTTTCGGGCCGGGTTGCGATTTCATTCCGGCTGTGGGACGTGCTGCGCGGCGAGCAGATCGCCGGAATCCGCTTCAGCGCCGCCGATGCAGAATGGCGCCGCATCGGTCACAAGATTGCCGATGCGGTCTACGAACGTCTGACCGGCGACCAGGGCTATTTCGATACCAAAGTCGTGTATGTCAGCGAAACGGGTGCGGCGACATCACGAATCAAGCGCTTGGCCATCATGGACTATGACGGCGCCAATCATCGCTTTCTCACCGACGGACGCGATCTCGTGCTCACCCCAAGAATTGCCCCTGATGGCATTCGCGTCGCCTATCTGGCGTATCGCGATGGCCGCGCCCGCGTCTACATGACGGATCTTCGCACCGAGCGTGACACTCTCCTCGGCGATTTTCCCGGGATGTCGTTCAGCCCGAGATTCTCGCCGGATGGCCGGCAGATGCTGTTGACGATCGCGCGCGACGGCAACTCGGATATCTACCGGCTCGATCTCGGCAGCCGCCAGATGGAGCGCCTGACCACCGGGCTCGCCATCGACACGTCGCCGAGCTACGCGCCGGATGTCCGCGACATCGTCTTCAACTCCGATCGTGGCGGCAGCCCGCAGCTCTATATCATGAATGCAGCTGGCGGCGAGACCAAGCGGATCAGTTTCGGCGAGGGCCGTTACGGCAGTCCGGCCTGGTCTCCAAGGGGTGACCTGATCGCCTTTACCAAGATCAAAGGAGGCTTTTTCCACATCGGCGTGATGCGCCCTGATGGCGGGGATGAGCGCCTCCTGACCCGCAGCTTCCTCGACGAGAACCCGACCTGGTCTCCAAACGGCAGAATCGTGATGTTCGGCCGGGAGGACCCCACAACGAACACGCAGAGAATCCGCACAATTGAAATCACCGGCCGGAATGAACGACTGATCTCTACGCCTCTCGACGCTTCGGATCCTGATTGGTCGGCACTTTTGCCCTGACCTCATAGCCATACAAGGTGTAATCTCAGATGAAACTAGCCAATCTTCGCTCCGTGACGAAACTGCTCTTGGCGCGCATGCAGTTTGCGGGTCTTGCGCTGCTCCTGGTGGGTGCCTGTTCCAGCGACCCGGAATCGACGATTGTAAGCGAAACCGCAGGATCGGCCGATGGTATCGGCAGCGACGGTATCGGCGCCACATCCCTCGACGGTTCATCTTTGTCCGCAACGGATATTGCCGGAAGCAGCGGACCCGGTTCGCAGCAGGATTTCGAGCTCAATGTCGGCGATCGCGTTTTCTTCGAACTGGATAGCGCATCCTTGAACACCGAAGCCCAGCAGGTCCTCGACAGTCAGTCGAGCTGGCTGCTGACCTATCCGAATGTTACCGTCACGATCGAGGGTCACACAGACGAGCGCGGCACCAATGATTACAATCTTGCGCTCGGAGATCGACGCGCGATCGCCGTCAAGGACTACCTGGTTGCCCTGGGCGTCCAGCCTTCACGCATCCTGACGATTTCTTATGGCGAAGAGAGGCCGGTCGATCCCGCCCATGACGATGTCGCCTGGGCGCTCAATCGAAGGGCTGTCACGGTGGTGAATGTGGTAAACTAGAGCCATGAACTTTGCCGCGAGATGGCTCTGTCTAACGGTCCTGTTCGCTCTGGCGGCGCCAGGATCCTATGCGCTCGCGCAAACCCCGGATGCGCGCGAGCAGGCGGCTCGAAACGAAGCACGGCTCCTCCAACTCGAGGAACAGATACGGTCGCTGCAAGGCGCTCTTGAAACACTGGAATTCGAGGCATCCCGAAACGACCTCGAATTGCGGAACGAAATCGATGCGCTCAAACGCGGCCTGGAGAGATCCACCGTCGAGGAAATTGCGGGCGTTGTTGCGGAAGAAGGCACAGCGCAACCGGATGGTGGCGGAACCCGGCCCGGTACCAGCGGTACCATCCCCAGGAGCGCGCTCCTGGGATTGCCGGCAACCGAGGGTTCCGACAACGAACCCCCCGATAACACAGGCAATGTATCTTCTGGATCGGCGGCCGAGGACTATGACGCTGCACTGAGCCTCCTGCGCTCGGGGGAATGGGCGGCGGCGCAGGCCTCCTTCGAGAACTTTCTGCAGAATTTTCCTGATGACGAACTCGCGCCGACGGGCGCCTATTGGCTGGGCGAAACCTATTTTGTTCGTGGCGACTATGGCTCGGCTGCTGCTACGTTCGCTCGGAATTATCGCGCATATGGGCCCGCCTCGCCAAAGGCTGCGGACAGTCTCTTGAAACTGGGGATCTCCCTGGCTCGGCTGGGGGATCTTGAACGGGCTTGCCAGACATTTGCGCAATTGGATCAGCGCCGAGAGCCTATTCCATTGCCGATCAGGCAGGCGACCATTCGGGAAAGCGAGAGTGCAGGCTGCTGACCGGCACGTCAGTCAGGATGAATTCGAGATTTCCATGCGCCGGTTCGACCCCTTCGAGGCGCGTCCAATCCTCGCTGTTGCGGTCTCGGGCGGTCCGGACAGTCTGGCTCTCGCAATTCTCGCACAGGATTGGGCCCGCAAGCGCGAAGGCGGTGTCTTAGGGCTCATCGTCGATCACGGATTGCGGGCCGCCTCGGCCGCAGAGGCGCGGCAGACGAAGGCATGGCTCCGGGCCCGGCAGATTCGAGGGATTGTGCTGCGGCTCCGCCCATTTGCTCATGATACCGGGCTGCAGGATCGGGCCCGAAGGGAGCGGTATCGCGTGCTGGAGAATGCATGCCGGAGGCTTGGTGTCATCCATCTCCTGCTTGGCCACCACGCCGATGACCAAATCGAGACGATTGTCATGCGCGAAGCGCGGCAGTCCGGCGTAATCGGCATGGCTGGAATGGCCGTGGTTCGGGAACTCACCGATGTCAGGATCTTGCGGCCGCTGCTCGACTTTCCGAGGGCCAGGCTCAAGGCCCTGCTAGTGAAGAACGGCCAGCCCTGGATCGATGATCCCTCAAACAGAGATGCCAATTTTGAGAGAGTGCGCGTGCGGGCGCAACTCGCAGGTCAGACGGTTCCATACATTACTTCGTCTTTGGCAAGGCGGGGACGTGAGAGTGAACTCAGCCGGGCGATCGCCGAAACCGTATCGATCTCGCCCTATGGCCATGCGGAAATCGATCTCGACCTTTTTGCCGACCTCGACCTCGAGCAACAGTGCTTACTGCTATCCAGGGTCGTCACAACAATCGGCGGCAGGGAATATGCGCAATCCGAGAAAGGCTTGAGGGATCACGCCGAGAAATGCGCCAAATTCGAGCGCGGCGAAACATTGACCCATGGCGGATGTCTGGTTCGCGCCAGGGCTCCCGGAACATTGAGTGTGTTTCGCGAATGGGCTCGCATCGACGGCGAACAAATAGGCCATCGCACGGGAAAATGGGATCGGCGCTTCGCCATCGATGGCCATAGGTGCCACCGGCCTATCGTTCCGCTTGGGTCGAAGGGCTGGTCCTGGTTGACTAAGCCCGATCGGGACTATCTGCGACGCCGCAGCATCCCACGTGAGGCGGTCCTCGGCTGGCCGGTTCTTCCCTACGGCGAGAGCCAATTGGGCTTGCCAGAAATTGCCAATGTGCGCCTGAACGTCACTCTTTCTGGCATGAAGGCATCTTTCAGGCCATGTACTCCTTTACTGAGCGTACCCTTTGATCATCGGATTGTTGTTTGACGCGCGTCGTCCCATATCTATCGTAATGGTTGGTTGATGGTGGTCGCGAGAGCTGTCAGGGTTCGGATAGGGTTTTGCGAGGCTCGGTCTCCACGTATTTTCCGAGGGTGAAGCGTGAACAACTTCAGTAAAAATTTGGCACTTTGGGTCATTATCGGCCTGCTCTTGATTGCGCTGTTCAATCTCTTCCAGAGCAGTTCGCCACGCGGCCCTCAGACTTCTCTGGCGTTCTCCGATTTCATGAATGAGGTCGAGGCGGGACGTGTCGATGATGTGACCATCCAAGGCAATACCATCACCGGACACTCGTCGGACGGGCGATATTTTTCGACTTATGCGCCGGCGGATTCGGAAATCGTGCCGACATTGTTGGAAAACGGTGTCCGAATCAGCGCGGAACCGAACGAAGAGAATATGCCGTCTTTGTTCGGTGTGTTGATTTCCTGGTTCCCGATGCTTCTGTTGATTGGCGTCTGGATATTTTTCATGCGTCAGATGCAGTCGGGAGGCGGTAAAGCCATGGGCTTCGGCAAGTCCCGCGCCCGCCTTCTGACCGAGAAACATGGGCGTGTCACTTTCTCCGACGTTGCGGGCATCGACGAGGCGAAGGAGGAGCTTCAGGAAATTGTCGAGTTTCTGAAGAACCCGCAGAAGTTTCAGCAGGTCGGCGGACGCATCCCCAAGGGATGCTTGCTGGTCGGCCCTCCCGGAACCGGTAAGACATTGTTGGCGAGAGCTATCGCCGGCGAGGCGAATGTGCCCTTCTTCACGATTTCGGGTTCGGATTTCGTTGAGATGTTCGTCGGCGTCGGTGCTTCTCGGGTCCGCGATATGTTCGAACAGGCGAAAAAGCATGCGCCTTGCATCGTCTTCATCGACGAAATCGATGCTGTCGGCCGTCATCGCGGTGCCGGTCTCGGCGGCGGTAATGATGAACGTGAGCAGACACTCAACCAGCTTCTGGTCGAGATGGATGGCTTCGAGGCGAATGAGGGCGTGATCCTGATCGCGGCGACAAACAGACCGGACGTGCTCGATCCGGCATTGCTGCGGCCGGGCAGGTTCGACCGTCAGGTCGTGGTACTGAACCCCGACGTGCTCGGGCGGGAAAAAATCCTCAATGTTCACATCAAGAAGGTGCGCATCGGGCCGGATGTTGACACGAAGATCATAGCCCGGGGAACCCCCGGCTTTTCTGGCGCCGATCTCGCAAACATCGTGAACGAGGCCGCTCTTCTGGCCGCACGTCGCGGCAAGCGTGTCGTGACCATGGTCGATTTCGAGAACGCCAAGGACAAGGTCATGATGGGTGCGGAGCGGCGCTCGATGGTGATGACCGAAGATGAAAAACGTCTGACCGCCTATCACGAAGCGGGTCATGCCATTGTCGGTCATTGCACGCCTGCTTCGGATCCCATCCATAAGGCGACGATCATTCCGCGCGGACGAGCCTTGGGCATGGTGATGCGTCTCCCTGAGGGAGACCGCATTTCGGTTAGCCGCGAGAGGCTGGAGGCGGACATTGCGGTCGCCATGGGTGGGCGTGTTGCCGAAGAGCTTGTGTTCGGCCATGACAAGGTGACTGCGGGTGCCGCCTCGGATATCGAGCAGGCGACCAAGATCGCCCGCCACATGGTCACGCAATGGGGTATGAGCGATAAGCTCGGTCCTGTCGGCTATGCCGAGAATCAGCAGGAAGTATTTCTGGGACATCAACTCACCCAGACGAAGAACTTGTCGGAGACGACTGCGCAACTCATCGATTCCGAAATCAAACGGATCATCGAGGAGGGCTTTAGACGAGCCCACGATATGCTCGCCGAAAAGAACGATAAGCTCCACGAACTGGCAACCGCACTCCTGGAACACGAAACGCTCAGCGGTGCGGAGATAGGCGCCATTATGCGTGGCGAGCCCTTGCCACCTCCCGCCACGGAAGAGCCGCCCAGCAATAAATCGCCGTCCTCCGGTGGTAAGCGCGGTTCGGTCCCGACGACAGCGGGCCCATCCCAGGATGGTCCGGGTGGGGATATTCAGCCGGAACCCCAGCCCGGCTCTTAGAGCCGCAAGGTTGTCAGGTCTTCTTGATGAAAAGTCCCCGGCGCGACTACGTCGGGGACTTTCCGTATCCGAAGAGTTTGAACAACAGGGGTGCGGAAACCACAACCGTCGCGATTCGAAGAATATGGATGGTCGCGACGAAAGTTGGGTCGACACCGATTGCCAAAGCGACGAGGCCCATTTCGGCCACGCCGCCAGGGGAAAATGCGAGCAGCAAGACCACGAAGGGCATGTCGGTAGCAAGGCTGATCAGCCATGCCAGGAGTGCACTGAGAGCAAGGAAAATGACCGCCAGGCCCAGGCCTATCACCAGCGCTCGGGTGATATCGTAGAGCGGGACACCGGCAAATCGCGACCCGAGCGATGCCCCCATAACGATTTGAGCGCCCGCGACCAGTGCGACGGGTGGGGCGGCTTCGACCAGCCCGAGCAAGTGAGTCACTGCGCTGAGCAGCATCGGACCGAACATTTGGGGCGCCGGCAGCCGGAGGACTGCGCCCAGCCAATAACCGCCTACGGCGCAGGCAATCAGCCATGCGAATTCGGATAGTTGCGGCGCGGCGCGAGCCGTGCTCGATGCATTCAGGGAGTCCGGCAGAAAAACACTGAGCAGCAGGGGTAGCATCGTGACGACGAGAAAGACCCGCATGCTATGAATGAGCGCAATAGTTCGCATGTCGCCGCCATAGCGGTCGCCGAGCAGGATCATTTCCGCAAGCCCGCCGGGCGACGCCGCGAAGAAGGCTGTGCGCGAGTCGAAACCGGCGAAGCGGCGAAGATAAATGCGGCCGACTAGGCCAAGGATTACGATGTAGAACGGCAGGGCCAGAATACTGGGAATCCAGTCGGTGAGCCCTGCCAGCATATCCACCGAAAATCCGCTTCCGAGCATGACACCCAGGATCGTGATCCAGGGATCGCGAACGTTTCTGGAGACACCGAGCGACAGCCCGCCGACTCCGGCAACACCCGTTGCGAACATCGCTCCAAGCATCCAGGCGAGCGGCATATTCAAGGTATTGAAGAGCAGCCCGCCAAGACCGCCGATAAGGAGAGCCAAGACGAGAGGGCGCCACTGGAAATTCTTCAATCCGGCGATCAGGCTTCCCAGCCGCCCCTTGAAGCTCTCGCTTTCGGCCTTCGGCTTCAGGTGTCCAGACCCGCCATGGCGCAAAGTATTTCCCAGTGCGCTTTGCCGACCGGCATGACCGAAAGCCTTGACTGACGAACCAAGGCCAGATCCACTAGATCATCTCGAGCCTTGATCGATTTGAGCGAAACTTCGTGCACCACGGGCCGGTCCGGGGCGACCGCGACCCTCACGAACTTCCCGGTTGTGTCGTCGGGGTCCGGAAATGCCTCGCGCACGACCGTCATCGTGCCCACGATCGCCGGGTCCTTGAGGGACCGATAGAAGAACGCTTTGTCGCCGTTACGCATCGCCCTCATATTCGCAGCGGCCTGATGATTGCGAACGCCGTCCCACTCGGTCCGTCCTTCGGCGACAAGCCGATCCCAAAAGTAATCCTCAGGCTCGGTCTTAAACAACCAATAGTTCATTAGGGCAGATCCAGTTCCCGGCGCATCTATTTCGGATCAAGCTTAGTCTCGAACTTTTCGGCGAGAAAGTCACCGTTGATGGCGCCACTCCGTAGCTGAACTTGCCGATCGAAATGTTTCGGAAGGCCAAGCAGAAATTCGCCTCGGGCTTGGGGCTTGTCGTTTACGAATTCCGGGTGTCCTGATAGAAGCCCCGCCATTGAACCGGATAGTGAACGTGCGGGTAACGAGCGATGAAACTACTGGCTGGCAACAGCAATCGACAGCTAGCAGAGGCCATCGCCGCCAGCGTCCGCGTGGAACTGACCAAAGCGACGGTTCATCGCTTCCAGGACATGGAAGTCTTCGTTGAGATCCACGAAAATGTGCGTGGCGAGGACGTATTTCTCATTCAGTCGACTTCGTACCCTGCAAACGACAATCTCATGGAGTTGCTGGTTTGCATCGACGCGTTGCGACGCGCCTCGGCCAAACGTATCACTGCTGTCATCCCCTATTTCGGCTATGCCAGGCAGGATCGGAAACCCGGACCTCGGACTCCGATTTCGGCCAAGCTGGTCGCCAATCTGATTACCAAGGCTGGTGCGGATCGGGTTCTTACCATGGAGTTGCACGCAGGGCAGATCCAAGGTTTCTTCGATATCCCGGTCGACAACCTGTTTTCGGCGCCGATGATGGCTCCGGATATTGCCAATAATCTTGGTTCCGACGATATTGTGATCGTCTCGCCGGATGTTGGCGGTGTGGCGCGCGCGCGAGCCTTCGCACGTCGCCTTGACGCGCCACTGGCTATCATCGATAAGCGCCGTGAGCGGGCGGGTGTTTCGGAAGTCATGAACGTCATCGGCGACACAGCGGGTAAGCGCTGCGTTGTCGTCGACGATATCGTCGATAGCGGCGGTACTCTGTGCAACGCAGCGGATGCGTTGCTCGAGGCCGATGCTGTTTCGGTCCATGCTTATGTTACCCACGGTGTTCTCTCCGCGGGTGCTATTGCACGGATTGCGGCAAGTTCGCTGGATCGCCTGGTGATCACCGATAGCATTCGGCCGACCGAGGGTGTTCGGGTGACCGAGAAGATCAGGGTTTTGTCCATCGCCCAATTGATGGGTGAAGCGATAAGCCGGATCAGCAGTGAGAGCTCGGTTTCCAGCCTGTTCGATTAATGCAGTATTTTCACCGTCTGTCCATGGACCGCAATGCGGCCTGGAGGGGCAAAGGAGAGATCGATGTCAGACAATCTTGTACTCGAGGCAGAACCACGAACCCTTAAGGGCAAGGGCGGTGCGCGACAAACGCGCCGTGACGGCAAGGTGCCCGGGATCATCTACGGGGGGGCGAAGAACCCGGAGATGATTGCGCTTGTCGCTAAGGAGGTGCGTCGCGAACTTTCCACCAACGCACGTTTTTTCAGCGCGATTTGCGAGCTGAAAATGAATGGCAAAAATGTCCGCGTGCTGCCGCGTGAAGCGCAGCTGCATCCGGCGACGGATGAGCCGCTGCACGTCGATTTCGTGCGCATCACCCGTGGCGAACGGATCACGGTCGAGGTTCGGGTCGTGTTCCGCAACGAGGACAAATGCCCTGGCCTGCGCAAGGGCGGCGTCCTCAATATCGTGAGACATGCCGTAGAGCTTTCGTGCCCGGTCGAGAGCATCCCCGGTGAGGTCGAGGTCGATTTGGCAAAAGCCGAAATAGGCGACAGTCTGCACATCAGCCAGGTCAAGCTTCCGGCTGGTGTCGAACCCGCCATATCGGACCGCGATTTCACGATTGCAGGGATCACGCCGCCGACCGTCACGGCCGAGCCTGAAGATGAACCAGCTGAAGCTGCGGCGGGGCAGCCGGAGACCGATGTGTTCGAGGCCGAGGACGCCACTAGCGAAGATGAAGCATCCGAGAATTAGCGGATCGCTCGGTAGAAATCATGAAGCTGTTTGTGGGGCTCGGCAATCCGGGCCCCAAATACGCCAGGAATCGCCACAATATCGGGTTTGCGGTGATCGACGTGATCGCTGCGGACTATCATGGCGAGCCATGGCGTCATCGTCATCAAGGGCACGTGTCAGAGGCTCGGCTCGGCTCGGAGCGCGTTGTCTTGTTGAAGCCTCAGACCTTCATGAATCATTCCGGGCGGGCGGTGAGCGAAATTCTCAGGTTTCAGCCTCTGGCGTTGGACGATATCGTCGTGTTCCATGATGAACTGGACCTCGAGCCGACGAAGCTACGCGTCAAGATTGGCGGCGGTGTTGCAGGGCACAATGGGCTCAAAAGCATTGCGGCGCATTTGCACTCCCGTGAATTCAAGCGAGTCCGTATCGGCATCGGTCATCCGGGCGACAAGCACCTTGTGACGAATTATGTCCTCGGCGATTTCTCCAAAAGCGATCTTGAATGGGTCGCACCCATGCTGGATGCCATCTCGGAAGCGGTTCCTGGCCTCGCAGTCGGCGACGATGCAGGCTTCATGAACCGTGTTGCGGTTCGCCTGAGGCCTAATGTCGTGCACCAGACCAATACCGAACCCAACTGAACATGGCATTGAATTGCGGCATCGTCGGTCTGCCCAATGTCGGCAAATCGACACTTTTCAACGCTCTTACCAAGACTGCCGCGGCCGCAGCCGCAAATTATCCGTTCTGTACGATCGAACCGAATATCGGCCGCGTGCCCGTCCCCGATCCGCGGCTGGATCCCGTAGCGCGGCTGGCAAAGTCAAAGCAGACCATCGCCACTCAACTCGAAATCAAAGACATTGCCGGTCTCGTGCGAGGGGCAAGCAAGGGTGAGGGGCTCGGCAATCAGTTTCTCGGCGCCATCCGCGAGGTCGATGCAGTACTGCACGTTGTCCGGTGCTTCGAGGACGCCGATGTTACCCATGTCGAAGGCAATCTCGATCCGGTGCGCGATGCCGAGTTGGTCGAGACCGAGCTCCTTCTCGCCGATATTGAAAGTCTGGCACGACAGAAAGACGGGCTGATCAAGCGGGTGCGCGGTCAGGACAAGGAGGCCAAGGCCAGATTAGACTTGGTTGATCATATCCTGCCGAAGATGGAGGTAGGCGTCTCGGCGCGTCGTCTCGGTCTGGAACCAGAGCAAGAGGAACTGCTCAAAGCTTTCAATCTCCTGACCTCGAAACCGATACTCTATGTCTGCAATGTCGAGGAAAGCGCTGCCGCCACGGGCAACGCGTACTCGCAGGCAATTGAGGAGCTGGTCCGCGCCGGTGCGGCCGGCTCAGTCGTGGTGGCTGCGGCGATCGAGGCTGAAGTCGCATCTCTCGACGGTAGCGAACAGGCCGAGTTCCTAGCCGACCTCGGTCTCGACGAGCCCGGCTTGAACCGTGTCATCCGCGAAGCTTACGCCCTCCTCAGGCTTCTCACCTTCTTCACGGCCGGCCCCAAGGAAACACGCGCCTGGACGGTTGCGAAGGGTGCGAAGGCGCCGGAGGCCGCAGGAACGATCCATACCGATTTTGCCAAAGGCTTTATCGCCGCAGAGGTCATTGCATTTGAGGACTTCATAAGGCTAGGCGGTGAGCAGGCTTGTCGTGAGCAGGGTAGGATGCGGCTTGAAGGTCGAGAATACGTCATTGCCGACGGCGACATCTGTCATTTCCGCTTCAATCTCTAGCCCTGCCGAAGGAACCCGTCCCGGTCCCGCGCTGGCAATTATTGTTCCCGTATTCAACGAGCGGGACAATCTGGCGTCACTGGTCAAAGGCATCGACACAGCGCTCGGCGCCATCGACTACGAGATCGTCTTCGTCGACGATCAATCGACCGACGGTACGAGCGAGGAACTCCTGCAGCTGACCCGGACGAATAAAAGAGTCCGACGCATTCGCCGTATCGGCCGGCGAGGTCTGACCTCGGCGTGTTTTGAAGGCATTCTTTCGACCAGTACCGAGTATGTTGCGGTCATGGATGGCGATCTTCAACACGATCCAGGTCTTCTGCCACATATGTATGAGCTGCTTTGCGCAGACCAGGCTGACCTTGTCGTCGGCAGTCGATATGCGGAAAGTGGATCCTTCGGCAATCTGCCGAAACATCGATTGTTGGCCAGCCGTCTTGCAACCCGGATCGCGGAAAGGTTCCTCATCGTCGAACTGGCCGACCCGATGAGCGGGTTTTTCATGGCCAGAAGGGATATCGCCGAAGCCGCTGCGGCCCGGTCTTCCGGCGTCGGTTTCAAGATCCTGTTCGAAATCATCAAGGCGAATGCACCGAATGCACTGCGAGTTCGAGAAATGGGCTATCGGTTCGGTCGACGGGAACATGGCGAGAGCAAGCTCGATGCGCGTTCGATGCATGATTTCTTGTTGACGATCCTGCACCATTCGGTCGGCCAGTGGCTCCCAGCTCGGTTTGTCATGTTTGCCATGGTCGGTGGTCTTGGTGTGTTCGTGCATTTCGCCGTTCTGACGGTCGCGTTGCCGGTGGCTGGTTTCACCGCCGCCCAAGCGGCGGCGAGCGTCGTCGCCATGACATTCAATTTTGCACTGAACAACGAGCTCACTTTTCGTGATTTGAAGCTACGCGGTTTAGGCTGGCTTCGGGGCTGGCTCTCATTTTGTCTGGTTTGCAGCGTCGGCATCCTGGCCAATGTCGGTGTCGCCGCGGCGCTGTTCGCGGACGATGTTGCCTGGTATCTTTCGGCGATTGCAGGAATTCTCGTAGGTTCGGTCTGGAATTTCGCAGTGACCTCCGCCTACACGTGGCGCGACCACTGACTCGTCCGTGGATCTAGCGCCCTGGAGCGGAGTCGACTGGCGAGCGCGTCTCGCCGGCATTTTGCTGCTGGCAACTGTCCTCCGCCTAATCGGCCTCGGCGATGAACCGCTTTGGATTGACGAGGCCTTCACATGGCGGTGGTCCAGGCTCAGCCATGGAGAGCTTTGGGGCAGTGCCGCGCCCTTTGAGTACAACCCCCCCCTCTACTTCAGCGTTCAGCGTGTCTGGTCGTTTTTGGGCGATTCCGAGTGGTCGATGCGATCACTGTCAGCACTCCTTGGCGTTCTGGCGTGCCTGCTCATATACAGCCTTGGAAAACTTCTCGCCGATCGACGTACTGCCGAGATTGCAGGTTTACTAGCCGCAACTCAGGCCGTGCTTGTGGCCTATAGCCAGGAAGCGCGAGCCTATTCCCTGATGACAGTGCTCATATTGCTCGCGAGCTGGGGCGCAGTGCGCTTCTTCAATTCAGCAGGGAGCTCAGCCAGTTCCAATATCGTGTCGCTCTTGGCCTATTGTCTTGGAACATCGGGTGCGCTGTTCACCCATAATGCCAGCCTTGGCTTCCTTTTGCTGAGCAACGTGGCGGTCGCGACATGGTGGCTTTGCGCGACCGATCGTTCACTCAAGACTCTTGTGTACTGGGTAACCGCAAATCTGATCGTGATTGTCAGCTGGCTTTGGTGGCTGCCTATTCTTTGGTCGCAAGCAAGCGATCGTCTGGCTCTTGGCTGGATCGACCAGCCAAGTGTGAGTTACGCGACTTTCACCTGGCTCAGGCTCTATGCGGCGCGTTACTTGGAGTTTGCCGGACGCTGGGGACAAATCGCGATGCCGCTCGGTGTCCTGATAGCTCTCGGACTGTGGACAGCCTTCCGGGCCCGCCGCTGGCCGTGGCTGCCGATTGCATTCATGGCGCTGCTGTGGCCGGTACTGCTGTGGCTGCCCGGGGTATTCGGCGAAAGTGTATGGATCGAGCGCGTCCTGGTGCCGAGCCTGCCTTTCGGTATTCTGCTCATGGCCTATGGCCTTGCCCACATTTCTCGGCCCCGATTACGTCTAATTTTGACGGTTATCGTACTCGCCACGCAATCCGCCAACGTTGTCGCGTATTATGAATCGACGCAAAAACCGCCCTGGGACCAGCTTGTCGCGACAATCGCCGAGCAGCGCATCGATGATACGGCGTTCGTCACCGTCGGAGATTTCGTGCATGGCTCGTTCGGCTATTATGCAGACCGTAACGGATTGCCGAAACGCGATTATGTCGCCCAGTTGCAGGCCGATCTGCCCGAAGGCTATCCTGACCTCCGGTCGTTTCGGCGGGATTACGATTCACTGCGCCGCGAAGATTTGAAGGAGGCGCTCGCCCCCTATCGTCAGATATGGGTGGTCTTCCGCAAGCCTGCTACCTCGGACCCGACAGGCGTCGTCCTGGCCGAACTCGCCAAGATCTCGACCGTTACCGGGCATTGGCAATTCGAACTTGGCCTGGAGCTTTTCAGACTCGAGCGGGACGCCGGCACCCAGGGTGCGAGTTAGACATAGGGTTGCCTCGGATAGCATTTTTGATCCGAGCCGAAGAGGTAACAAGCGCCTGCCGGAATGCCGACCTTAATGCGCTCACCCCAATGCGCCTGAGTGTTTCCCGAGGCTTTGACGACCAGTGGCATTTCCTGTCCGAGGTCGACATAAAGATATGTTTCAGCGCCAAGATGCTCGACTGTGATGATGGGACCCTCGAGTTCGGCATCCCCGCCTCCGCCCGCAATCAGATGTTCCGGTCGAACGCCAAGCTCGTAGCCGGTGCCGGGAGTAGCGCCCTGCGCGTTGATTAGGGCAGTGATGACGCCGCCTTCGGAAATCCGAATTTTGCTCTCGCCGTTCGAAGTCGACAGCAAATCCGCGGCCATAAAGTTCATTTTTGGGCTACCGATAAAGCCGGCAACGAACCGATTATCGGGATGATGGTAGAGTTCGAGGGGTGCTCCGAACTGCCGGACATAGCCTGCATCGAGGACCACAATGCGATCCGCGAGGGTCATGGCCTCGACTTGATCGTGCGTGACATAAATCATCGTAGCATCAAGCGAGTGATGGAGCTTGGCAATTTCGATCCGCATTTGCACTCTTAAGGCGGCATCGAGGTTCGACAGCGGCTCGTCGAACAGAAATACCTTGGGGTCACGCGTGATTGCACGGCCAATGGCGACGCGTTGCCGTTGGCCGCCGGATAGTTGTTTCGGTTTGCGGTCCAGTAGATGCTCAAGCTCGAGGATCCGGGCGGCCTCCCGCACCTTCTTGTCGACAGCATCGGGCTCTTTCTTCGCGAGCTTCAGTCCGAACGCCATATTTTCGTACACGCTCATATGCGGATAGAGCGCATAGGATTGGAACACCATGGCGATGCCACGCTCCGAGGGCGTGAGATCATTGACCACGGACTCGCCAATGCGGAGGTCGCCACTGGTCACATCCTCAAGCCCGGCCACCAGACGCAGCAAGGTCGACTTACCGCAACCGGAGGGACCGACAAAGACGACAAACTCATTCGACTTGATATTCAGATCGACGCCCTTGATGACATCGACATGACCGAAGGATTTCTTCACGTTATGGAGCGTTATAGCGGTCAATGCACGACCTCCCTGATCCTCTGAAATAGCCTTGCGCCAACTCGAAACACGTCATGTCCGCGACGCCGATCTGTCAGACTTAGCCCTTCACGGCACCGGCTGTAAGACCGGCGACGATTCGACGTTGAAAGATCAGCACGAGAATGACGAGCGGAACGGTGACGATGACCGAAGCCGCCATGATCGCACCCCAAGGCACTTCGAACTCCGACGCTCCGGAAAGCAGGGCGATCGCCACTGGAACCGTTCGCTGCTCGTCATTGGAGACGAAAGTAAGTGCGAACAGGAACTCATTCCACGCAGCAATGAAGGCGAGCAGACCTGTCGTCACCAGGGCCGGCCACATCAGTGGCATGAAGACCTTGAAAATGATCTGGTGCGGTTTGGCGCCATCGACAATCGCTGCTTCCTCAAGCTCGATCGGAAGGTCGCGCATGAAGGTTGTCAGCACCCAGACTGTGAATGGCAGCGTGAAGATCATGTATGAAAGAATCAGGGACAGCAGGCTGTTATAGAGGCCCATGCTGCGGATCATTTCAAACAGGCCGGCCAGCACTGCAATCTGAGGAAACATCGACACCGAAAGTATTGTGAACAGCAAAAGACTGCGACCGCGGAACCGTACTCGGGCCAGCGCGTAGGAGGCGGTAATTGCCAGAAACAACGAGATCGCAACGGTAGCGGTGGAGACAATTACAGAATTCAGAAGGTTGCGTGGAAAGTTCCCGCCTCCCAGCACGCTAACATAGTTGCCCAGTGAAAAATTCTGCGGGAAATAGTTTACCGTAAATATTTCCGAACCGAATTTGAAAGATGTGATTATCGCGTAGTAGAAGGGAAACAGCGCATAGACCGAGATAATGACAATAAGAAACCAAAGTCCGAGCTGCGTGAGAATTCTTTGCTGCGATCTACTCATGTCTTGTCTCCTCCGAGATCGAGGCGACCGACTTTTATGTAAACGATAGTGATAATTGCGATGATGATGAAGAGCGCGGTCGACGCCGCCGAACCATAGGCAAAGTTGTCGAAGTCGAACAGATTTTCTCGAGCAAACACAGACATCGTCTTGGTCTGATCATTGTTCGGTGTGAGAACATAAATCAAATCGAAAATTCTGAGACTATCGAGGGCACGAAAAATTATCGCGACCATAATCGCCGGTCGTATCAAGGGTAATGTTACCTTGAAGAAGACCTTGACAGGGTTAATCCCGTCAATCTTGGCGGCTTCATAGATATCCCCCGGCAACATCTGCAAACCGGCGAGAATCAGCAGCGCCATAAAGGGTGTCGTCTTCCAGACATCGACAATGATGACTGCGGCCATCGCGGTATCCGGAGAGGCCGTCCAGGCGACGGGTGCCGAAATCAAGGAGAGGCGCAGGAATATGTCGTTCAAGATGCCGAATTGGTCGTGCATCATCCACGCCCACATCTTGGCCGAAACTATGGTCGGAATTGCCCAGGGTACCAGGATGGCAGCGCGAACGAAGCCGCGTCCAGCAAATTGCGCATTGAGAACGAGCGCTACAATGACACCGAGAACCGTTTCGATGCTGACCGAGATTATGGTGAAGAGCACGGTATTGCCGACTGACGACCACCACGCCGGGTCGACCAGGAGGCCGATCCACTCGCCGTCACCCTCGCCATAGTCGAGCCAGAACAGATAGTTCTCGAATCCGACCCAGTTCCAGGTATCAGCCGAAACGGAGAGCTTTGCGTCGGTGAAGCCCAGCCAGATCGTGCGGAGCAATGGCCAGCCGGCGACCGCCAAGAGCACGAGAATCATGGGAGCCAGAAAAATCCATGCTGCCCGGATCTTCTCGCGGCTCAGATTTGACTGCGCAGCCATTAATGACGCTCCCTCGATCCGATATGCTTCTTTGAATTTTTATGTTTGAAGAAGAGGCGGAAACGGCTCCCCGCCCCTATTATTGACTACCAAGCCTGTCGGCGAATTCTCCTGAGTTTATTCTCAAGTTCTTCGAGGTTCTCCTCAGCGGTTCCGTTCCCCGAGAGCGTATTGTGGACGGCGGTCCAAAACTCGCTTGAGACCTCGTTATATTTCGACTTAGTCGGGGCTGACGGCCGTGGCACGGCATTGCGGAATATCTCAAGCCATTTCGGGATGACCGGCTGTTTCTCTGCGATCTCCGGGTCTTCGTAGAGCGCCTCGATTGTGGGCAATCGCGACGATTGGATGGCGCGATCCTTCTGGATCTCCGGGGAAGCAAGGAATTTGACGAGCTCGATAGAGGCTTCCTGCTCGTCGGAGTATTGTGAGACCGCGAGATTCCAGCCACCGAGTGTGGCAGCGCTCGTTTCTCCGCTCGGTCCAACAGGGAGCGGTACGATATCGAACTTGCCCTTGACGGCGCTGTCATCATTGTTGCTGAGCGAGTAGGCATACGGCCAATTGCGCATGAAGACGGCACTTCCCGTCTGCCACACGCCGCGGCTCTCTTCTTCCTTATAGCCCAGCACTCCTTCGGGTGCGATGGTGCCGATCCAACCGGCAGCGAGGTTAATGGCTTCAGCCGCTTGCGGATTGTTGATCGTAATTTCACCATCCGGGCTGACGATTTGACCGCCGCCATTGGATTTCACCCATTCGAGCGCGTCACAGGTCAGGCCCTCATAGGCCGAGCCCTGGAAGACGAAACCATAAATGTCGCCACCGCCCGAACTGCGCTCTGCCTCCATGATCTTGGCGGCGATTTCCTGCATCTCGACCCAAGTCTTCGGCGGCTCCTCGCCATGCTTTTCCAAAAGGTCGGTCCGATAGTAGAGGGCAGGCGCATCGGTGAACATCGGCAGGGCGACAAGTTGCCCGTCGACCGTCTGCGATTCGATAATGGCCGGGAAATGCTCGCCGACGACGTCCTTGGTCGCCTCGGTCAAATCGACGAAATGGGTGGCGAGTTGCGGCGCCCAGATCACGTCTGTGCGGTAGACGTCGATGTCGGGGTTTTGAGCGGACAACCACAGCCGGTATTGACCGAATTGATCCGTCGTCGACGCCGGCATGGTCACGATCTGAACGGTGTGCCCGGTTTCCGTTTGAAAGATATCGAGGTGCTTTCGCAACTCGACGATATCATTTCCTACGGCACCGCTGACGATCGACAAATCAGCGGCATCAGCCGCCGAGAGCGCGATCACGCTGCTCAGTGTTGCCAACGCAACTGGCATGGTTCTTGGCATTTTCCGCCTCCCAATAGGCCTCTAAACTGATCTAACGTTAGCATCTGGGTGGACGAAGGAAAGCACAAATGATGCACTTCCGAGCGCCTAATAGTTCTTTGGCTCGCTTTTGGTTTTCTCTTCATAGGCACACCAGCAAGCTATCTTGCAGGATGGACAGTCCGGTTTGCGGGCCTTGCAGACATAGCGACCATGCAGGATGAGCCAGTGGTGTGCGTGCTGCAGGTAGGTCGGGGGGACGATCTTGATCAATTCGTCCTCGACACCGCGCTCGGTTTTGCCTTGAGCCAGTCCGGTGCGGTTGGCGACCCGGAAGACATGAGTGTCGACGGCGAGCGTGTGATGGCCAAAGGCTTGACTAAGGACCACATTGGCAGTCTTGCGTCCGACCCCGGCCAAGGCTTCGAGCGCCAACCGATCACTCGGCACCTGGCCCCCATGCCGCTCGATCAACTGACGGCTGAGTAGAAGCACGCTTTTTGCCTTGTTTCGAAAAAGGCCGAGCGAACGGATCCGTTCGATTACGCCGTCTTCACCCAATTGCAGCATAGCTTGCGGTGTGTCGGCGTCGGCAAATAGCCGTTTTGTGACCTTGTTGACCCCGATATCCGTTGCCTGGGCGGAGAGAACCACCGCGACCAGCAATGTAAAAGGGGATTCATAGCTCAACTCGGTCCGAGGCGCCGGGTTTGCCTCTGCAAAGGTTTCGAAAATGCTGTGAATCGCGACTTTGGTGAGAATGCATGACATAGGCTTAAGCTCGAAACGCGCAAATATTGACTATGAATCGAACAGATAGAGTTTCATCCTGGCAAGAGGCATTCTTTATCGGCAATCGCGATGTCCGGAATCGTTCGAAGTCTCGATATAGTGATCTATCCGAATGCTCCCCTGAGCGGCAACCAACTGCGCGCGATCACTGCAATTTTCGTGGCGGTGTCATCCATGTCGATTGCCGGGTTCGCCTGGCTTGGGGCGTGGCCGGTAAGCGGTTTTCTCGGACTTGACGTTATCGGCCTGATCACCGCCCTTTGGTGGACCAAAAGACAGTCTCGCATTCGCGAGCGCATTCGTATTCGAAGTGACCAATTCCTGGTCGAGCGCGTCAAGCCTACCGGTCAGACGATCATCGAAATGTTCAACCCTGCATGGGTAAAAATCGAAAACGACGAGCGACGGTCCGGCCTTCGCATCGGCTACGGCAATCGGTTCGTTTCCGTCGGCAAATTCCTAACCAGGGCGGAAGTGTCGGCGTTGAGAAACGAGCTTCGGAACGCTCTCGGCGTCTAATGAAGAAACAAAAAGGAAACGTTTGCAAAGCGTTAAGCAGGCGTTGGGCAGCGCCCATAATTGCATACCAAAGGACGTATCGCGTGAATTTGCACCTTTATTGGCACTAAAATAGCTCGCGGAATAGGACGAAAAGGTTACCCTTAAATCAATCTTAAGTGCGTCGGTAACGGTCAGCGGGCGAACGCTTTTGAAAATCCGCTGATAACTGACGTTCCGTTCCACGAGCCTGAAATGCTGACGAACGCCATGGAACAAAATGACTCGCCGGAAAGCCTTCAGGGCAACCAAAGGTTTGCCCTGCCAATCAGCAAGCTTCGTGGCTTGTCCGCAAGGGCAAGACACTCGCTCAAGCTGCGCCGCATTACGACCTGCGGTCAGCTGCTTCGCGCGGCTGCGACGGCAGAACAGCGTCAGAAGCTGAGCGAATCCGCGAATATTGACGCCACCGAGCTGCTCCGACTGGTGCAGCGAGCGGACTTGGCGCGGGTCAATGGTATTGGCGTTGTCTTTTGCATGATGCTCGAAGACCTGGAAGTCGACGATGTGGGCAAACTAGCCAATCAGGACCCGGAGAAACTCCACGGATCCCTTAAGGCCCACAATGACGACAACCGATTGGCCCGACGCTCGCCGACGCCGGAAGAAGTCGAAGACTGGGTCACGCAGGCACGACAACTCGGTGAAGTCATCACCTACTAGCGGGCCACAAACGATTTAGCCTAGGAAGCTAATCTCCCATCGGCAACGTCCGCTCATAAATTCAACACATCGATCATCGAATACATGCCAGGCTTGCGCCCACTCAACCAATGCGCGGCGTGTAGGGCCCCGTTGGCATAGATTTTCCGATCAGTCGCGACGTGGCCCATGACGATACGCTCGCCCTCGCCTGCGAACGTGACCTCATGTTCGCCCACATTGTCACCGCCCCTCGATACGGCGAATCCGATCGAACCCGGCGCTCGTGGTCCAACAATCCCGTGCCGCGCGAAGTCGGCGACATCATCGAATGAAGCTTGCCGACCCTTCGCGGCGGCGCGGCCAAGCGCCAGCGCGGTACCGGAAGGAGCATCGACCTTGAGACGATGATGCACCTCGGCGATCTCGATATCGAAAGTTTCGCCAAGGCGACTGGCCACCTGTTCGACCAGGGACAACAGAATATTCACGCCAAGGCTCATATTAGGTGCCCACATAATCGGAATCCGACTTGCGAAGGACTTCAGCAGCGTCTCTTGCGCCGTCGTGAAGCCTGTCGTTCCGATCACCTGCGCACAGCCCACTGTCGCGCAGAGTTCCGAGTGTTGCAGTGTCGCCTCCGGCGTTGAGAACTCGATGGCCACATTGGCGTTAGCCAAGACGGCCGGGGCGTCATCACTCACGCGGATGCCGGTTGGCTCGAGCCCCGCCAAGATGCCAAGATCATGATGATCTTCTGCGTTTTCTCTCCGGTCGACGCCGCCAATCAATTCGCATCGGCTATCATCCAGAACGGCGCGGAGGTTGGCCCGCCCCATTCGCCCGCAGCAACCTACGACCGCAACTCGCAAACGATTCGGCATCCCGACATCCCGCTGATACACCTTATATTGAGTTATTCGGTTGCGCCCTAGTTTGCCAATGATAACGATGTCGGAAGCCGGGAGGTCTTTATGGCGAACCATGAAACGCTGCTCGCAATGATGGAGCAAGAACTACCGGTCGAGTCGCAAACCTATAGTTCGGGATCGAAATCTCTCGGCCTCGCCGTCATTGACGAGGTCAACGGGTTTTGCACGGTTCAGGCAGGAAATCTGGCGCCTCAATCGCCTGACGAGCAGATCAGTAGCATGGTCCGTCGTACCGATCAGTTGTGCCGCGAATTCATCGGGCAGGGCGATCCAATATTGGCGTTTCTGGACACCCACGAACCAGGCGTGCCGGAGCCACCCTATCCGCCGCATTGTGAACGGGGAACGGGCGAGGAGAACCTGGTGCCGGAACTGCAATGGCTGGCCACGCATCCGGATGTCACCCTGGTCCGAAAAGACTGTATCAACGGATTTGTCGGAAGCATCGAAACGGCGCCGAAGGGCCACGGGCTCACGCATAACCGCTGTGTCGACTGGGTTAATGTCCATCGGCTCAACGCGCTTCTCGTGGTCGGCATCTGCACGGATATCTGCGTAATGGATTTCGTGCTCACGCTATTGTCCGCCCGAAACCACGGCCTGATGCCGACGCTTCAGGATATCGTCGTCATGGAGCCCGCGTGCGCCACCTATGACCTTCCGAGAGACCAGGCGAAGCAGGCCGGCCTGCCCGAGGCGGCGGCTCATCCGAAAGCGGCCACTCACCATATGGGCCTCTATTTTATGGCATCGCGCGGTGCGATCATCGCCAATGTGCTCGCAACCGACCGAGAGTGACGATTACGAACCGTGCCGGTTCCCGACCAAGTCGTCCACAACCCCCGGTTCCGCGAGTGTCGATGTGTCCCCAAGACTGTCGACTTCATTCGCCGCGATTTTGCGCAGGATCCGCCGCATGATCTTGCCGGAACGTGTCTTGGGCAGGCCCGGCGCCCATTGAATGACGTCGGGGGTCGCGATGGGGCCGATATCCTGGCGCACATGTCTGACGAGGTCCGCTTTCAGTTCCTCGTGCGGTTCCACGCTGGAGATGAGCGTCACATAGCAGTAAATGCCTTGACCTTTGACGTCGTGCGGGTAGCCGACCACCGCAGCTTCCGAAACGGCCGGATGCCCGACCAGGGAACTCTCGACCTCAGCCGTACCCATACGATGACCTGAGACATTAATGACGTCGTCGACCCGACCTGTGATCCAATAATAGCCATCCGCATCCCGGCGCGCGCCATCACCGGTGAAATACTTGCCCTCGAATGTCGAGAAGTAGGTTTGCCGAAAACGGTCATGATCGCCATAGACGGTGCGCATTTGTCCGGGCCAACTGTCGAGAATAACCAAATTCCCTTCGGCTTCGCCTTCGAGCAATTTGCCGTCGTTATCAACGATGGCGGGTTGCACGCCGAAAAACGGCCGCGTGACCGAACCTGGCTTCAAGGTGGTCGCACCCGGTAGCGGCGTAATCAAGATACCGCCCGTTTCGGTCTGCCACCATGTGTCGACGATAGGACAGCGCTTGTCGCCGACGACCTCGTAATACCAACGCCAAGCTTCGGGGTTGATCGGCTCACCGACAGTTCCGAGCAACCGCAGAGATTTCCGGGAGCATGCCCTCACCGGATCTTCACCTTTTTGCATGAGTGCCCGGATCGCCGTGGGCGCGGTGTAGAAAACAGTTACGCTGTGCTTGTCGACAATCTCCCAAAACCTCGAGATCGAGGGATAATTAGGAACGCCCTCGAACATCAACGTCGTGGCACCGTTCGCCAGGGGACCATATACTATATAGCTGTGACCCGTCACCCAGCCGACGTCGGCCGTGCACCAGTAAACATCGCCTTCTCGCCGGTCGAAGACATAGTCATGGGTGATCGACGCAAATACCAGATAGCCGCCAGACGTATGCAGGACGCCCTTGGGTTTGCCGGTCGAACCCGACGTGTAGAGGATGAACAGCGGATCTTCCGCATTGATGGGCTCGGCGGGGCAATCGTCGCTGGCCTCGGCCATCAGCTTGCTCGCGTCGTGATCCCGCCCGGACTTCATCGGCACGTCCAGACCGGTATGCCTGAACATCAGGCATTGGACATCCGCCGCACATTTTTCGAGCGCTGCGTCCGAGTTCGTCTTCAGCGGAACAGTGCGGCCACCGCGAAGACCTCCATCCGCCGTGATGACGAGCTTGGAATCGCAGTTCTGGATACGATCGGCGAGACTGTCCGGAGAGAACCCGCCGAAAACGACGGAATGTATGGCGCCGAGACGTGCACAGGCCAGCATCGCATAAGCGGCCTCCGGTATCATCGGCATATAGATCGTGACCCGATCGCCTTTGGTGACGCCTAGATCCTTCAGGACATTGGCAAGGCAGCAGACGTTGTTCTTCAACTCTCGATAAGTGATCTTCCGATCGTAACTGGGATCGTCCGCCTCCCAGATGATCGCGACCTGATTGGCTCGTTCCGGCAAATGCCGATCGACGCAGTTGTGCGCGACGTTGAGTTCGCCGTCCTCGTACCATCGAATGCGGAGGTCACCCGAATAGTCGACATTCTTGATAACGGTCGGTTTCACGAACCAATCGATCCGTTCCGCCTCATCGGCCCAGAAAACTTCGGGGTCGTCGATCGAACGTTGATACAGCGCCCGATAAGCCACGTCGTCGCATCTCGCCTGGTGTGTCCAATCGCCGGGCACGGGATATAGATCCGACATCGATGACCTCCTCGATCTTGTTTGCAGGGACGCACGCTATTTCAACGCCAGCCACGAGAAAGAGCGGTCAGCCACATTATTTGCGAATTGTGATCGCCTAGTCCAGCGGGACGGATGCAAAAGTACAAAGCGCTGCGGCAGCGCCCTTATCCCCACATTTATCAACAGTTTGTGGGTAAGTTTCTGGAAACAGACGACTTTATACAAAACGTCCAAACTAGATCAATGGAATTTCTCGCTCAGGTTGAAGAAAATTTGCGATTGCAGTTCGTATATCGCGCATTTTACGCCGAGGTTGCAGAGAGAAAACGAGCTACCGAAGGTGTCATGCGGCCCACGATCTCTTTGACGCCCTCGGGATTAGGATGAATCCCGTCTGCCTGCATCAGGCTTGGCTCAAGGGCAACGCCCTCCAGGAAAAATGGGTAGAGCGGTATCTGATATTCGTCCGCAAGATCGGTGAATACGGCACCGAATGCCTCGAAATACTGCTGACCCAGGTTTGGCGGTGGCAGCATACCGGCGAGCATGACCGGAACGCCCTCGTTCTGGGCGGCTTCGATAATTGTCTGAAGGTTCGCCCGCATTTGCTCTGGCGGCAGTGCCCGGAGTGCATCATTGCCACCGAGTTCGACCAGCAGATGTGTAGGATCGTCGCCTAGGACCCAGGCAACGCGACTGGCGCCACCAGCGGTGGTATCGCCCGAGACCCCTGCGTCGATGACTTGACAGGGAATTCCTCGGTCCTCAAGCGCGCGCTCCAGGATCGCCGGGAACGCGGACCCGATCTCGAGGCCGTAACCCGCAGTCAGCGAGTCTCCCAGAACGGCGAGTTTGCATTCCTGTTGTGCGTTTGCCGGTCCAACCAGGATGAGGACAATGACGAAGCACTTGAGGAACAGGGTCTCTTGAACCATTTCGCGCAAGAACCTCGCTGCGCTTCGAGTACGCTTTCGCATGATTCACCTCTCAGATATCGAGTTGACTCTATTTTCCGGCTCCATCCCGGTGCCGATCCTGCGTGGCATCAATGCACAAATCGAGACGGGAAGCCGGGTCAGCATTGTCGGACCCTCCGGGTCCGGCAAATCCAGTCTTCTCGCGATCCTTGGCGGCATCGAACGGCCCACCGGCGGTACGGTCGAGATCGATGGTGTCGACTTCGCTTCGCTGGACGAAGACGGCTTGGCTTTGTTTCGACGTGGGCGCATCGGCATTCTTTTCCAATCGTTTCATTTGATCCCCACCATGACCGCGGCCGAAAATGTGCGGCTGCCGCTAGAGATCGCCGGAGATGATGATATTCGGGGCAAGGCAGCGGAAGCTCTTGCCGATGTCGGTTTGGAGCATCGCGCCGATCACTATCCGGGCCAGCTTTCTGGAGGCGAACAACAGAGAGTAGGCATCGCGCGTTCCCTGATAATCAGACCCTCCTTGTTGCTTGCAGATGAGCCGACAGGCAATCTCGACGGGACGACCGGTCGTCAGATCATTGATCTCATTTTCAAAATGCAGGATCGTCATTCGATTACGATGATCTTGGTGACGCATGATCGTGCCCTTGCGGAGGCTTGCGATCAACGATTCGAAATGAGTGATGGCCGGCTCCGGCGCTGCGAAGATGTGGCAACGCAGGCCGTTCGCGCGTGAACAGTCTCGTCGCGATCGATGTCGCGCGACGGGACCTTCGTGGCAGCCTCAAGAGTTTTGTCGTTCTCTACGCCTGTCTGGCGCTGGGTGTCGCCGCGATCTGTGCCGTCGGTCTGTTGAACAACTCGGTGACCGTTGCGCTGGAGCGTGACGCGAGGATCCTGCTCGGTGGCGATATCGCGATCGATGTGGCAAGCCAACCTCTCGATGCAGCGGAACTTGACGGCCTCTTGCCCGAGGGGGCGCCCTATTCGAAGACGGTGGATACCAATTCCATCGCCGTAGCGGGCAATGGTCGAAGCGTTCCCGTGTCGATCAAGGCCGTCGACCAGGCCTATCCACTTCTTGGCGAAGTGCTGACAGGCACCGGGCAATTCAGCGCGACATCCCTTGCCGCGGATGAAGTCCTCGTTGATCCGACATTGCTGCCGCGGCTTGGTGTCGAGCAGAACGATCTCGTCCGTATTGGACAAGCCCAATTCAAGGTCCGAGACACGGTTCTAAGCGAACCGGATAGAATTGGCGGGGTGATCGGCGTAGGGCCCCGCGCGCTGCTCTCTGTTGAGGGTCTCGAACGCGCTGGTATTGTGCTCCCGGGATCGCTGGTCCGTTACTACTATCGTGTAATTCTGCCAGAAGGCGTTAGTTCTGCGGCCTATGAGGACCGGATGGAACTGCTCAATCCGGAGCGTCGCTGGCGGATCCGCGATGCCGAGGGACTGCAGCCGCAAATAGCTCGACTAACGAATCGGCTCTCGAGCTATCTGACGCTGGCAGGTCTGGCTTCGCTCTTGATCGGTGGCTGCGGCGTTGCCATCGCCTCTCAGCACTACTTCCGTCGCAAACAGAACTCGATTGCGACATTGAAATGCCTCGGCGCCCAAGGCGCCGACATTGCCGCAATCTATGTAGCCCAGATCCTGATCGTCAGCCTGCTCGGTGTAGTTGCCGGTCTTGCTTTGGGAACGCTCCTCCCTCTTGCCATCTATTTACTGCCCGTGGGACTTCTTCCCGTCCGCGTGGAATTTTCCTTCTCCGTCACGCCGGTAATTGTCGCCGCACTTTTCGGCTTGGGCACAGCGCTCCTTTTCACAATCCTGCCGCTTGCGCGAGCTCGAAGGGTTTCGCCAGCTCAAATCTTCCGTACGGTACACGAGACTTCGTCACCAACGCCGCGACGTCCGGAACTGTTGGTGATTGCGGGCTTCATGCTGCTCCTTATGCTCCTGGTGTTCCTTACGATCGATCAGCTCAAGCTCGCAATTATCGCCCTTGGCGGGGCCGCGGCGTTGGTCATCGTCCTGACGGTGATGGCACGCCTGGCGGTACGCGGTGCGCAGTGGATCGCGGCCCGAACGCAGGGGCCAATCCGCATGGCTTTTCACGGCCTGGCTCGTCCCGGCGCCCCCACCAGTAGTGTGATCGTTGCGCTCGGCTGCGGTCTTGGGGTCCTGGCCACGGTCACACTCTTGCAGCACAACCTTATGGCAGAACTGCAGCGTGGTGTTCCTGACCGTGCGCCAGCGGTCGTTCTCTTGGATATCCAACCCGATCAACAAAGGGCCGTGCGAGAACTGCTTGCGCAGACCGAGGGTGTGGAGGTTCTGCAGGCGTTGCCGATGCTGCGCGCCCGGGTGACGCGAATTGGCGGTGAGACCATCGATCCGGAGACGCTGGGCGACGGTGTCAGATGGACCACTCGGCGCGATCGAGGCCTGACTTATCTCGCTGAGAAACCCGAGCATACCGAACTCCTGGCAGGGGAATGGTGGCCGCAGGATTATGACGGGCCGCCACTCGTGTCGATCGAGGATGAGCTTGCGGAAGGTTTCGGCGTGGGCATCGGCGATACCCTCACATTCAATGTTTTGGGCCGTCCGTTGACTGCGGAAATTGCCAGTCTCAGGCGTGAAATCGACTACACCAGCGGGCGGCTTGATTTTATCTTCATTCTCAACCCGACCGCATTGGAATCGGCACCTCATACGATTATTACATCTCTCGACGTCGCAAGCGACGTCGAGGCAGAACTTCTCAACAGATTGGCTCAAGATTTTCCGAATGTGACGCCGATCTCGGTAGGGCAGGTGATCGACCGGGCCACTTCCATTCTCCAGCGCATCGGCTTTGCGGTTCAAGCGGTGGCGATCGTGACTATCGTGAGTGGTATCCTGGTACTGATTGGGGCCGTCAATTCGGCGAGGTCAACCCAGCTCTACGAAGCTTCTATTTTCAAGGTTTTGGGTGCCCGGCGTCGCGATCTTCTTTCCATTTTCCTCGGCGAATATGCCTGCCTTGGCCTGATCTCCGGGTTCATCGGTGTGATCATCGGGACAGTCGCTGCCTGGGCGGTGGTGCGCTTCGTGTTCCAATTCGTGTGGAGTTTTTCCTTGTTGGCAACGCTCCAGGTCATTCTCGCGGCAGTCGTCCTGGCGCTCCTGATCGGCGCGCTTGGTCTGTGGCGAGACCTGGCCCAACCGGCATGGAGGTTATTGCGCGCTGAATAAGGCGCGGCGCGACTCTTGGCAGGAACTTCGTGCTTCCGCTGATAGCCCCTTATCTTGGCATCAATCGCCTTGATTGCTTGACCCGAACTCCCATATCCTCGGTTGTGTTTCGGGTGAGATGAGAGGATTTGGATATGGCGTTTGGCACTGCACCGCGAACAACGAATGCCCGGACCAATTCGGCGAATGTCCGGACGGGTCCGGTTGGGCAAATCGATGAAGGTCTCCGGAGCTATATGCTCGGGATCTACAATTATATGGGCTTGGCGTTAGCAATCACGGGCATCACGGCATTCGTGGTTGCGTCGACGCCCGCTCTGGCGACGGCTATTCTGGGCAGCCCGCTAGCCTTCGTCGTCATGTTCGCGCCGATCGGCTTTGTGATGTTCTTGAGTTTTCGCATCAACAAGATGAGCGCGTCTACAGCTCAGATAACGTTCTGGGCTTTTGCCGTAGTCATGGGTTTGTCGCTGTCTGCGATCTTCTTCCAGTTCACCACGGCGAGCATCGCGCGCGTATTCTTCATCACGGCTGCGACATTCGGCGCTATGAGCCTCTGGGGCTACACGACGAAGCGCGATCTTTCCGGATGGGGCTCGTTCCTCTTCATGGGGCTGATCGGGATCGTCATTGCCGCGATCGTCAACATCTTCCTGGTAAGCTCCGCGCTGCAGTTCGCCATCAGCGTGATCGGCGTGTTGGTGTTCACCGGTTTGACCGCCTACGATACGCAGCGGATCAAAGAAGATTATTACGCTGGTGACACAGGTGAGCTGGTGGCGAAGAAGTCGATAATGGGCGCGCTGAGCCTCTATCTGAACTTCATCAACCTCTTCATCATGATGCTGCAGCTTTTCGGCAATCGCGAATAGTCGCAGATACAGGGACCAGTTAAAAAGCCTGCTCTTCGGAGCAGGCTTTTTCTTTGGCTAATTCAGCGATGCGAGCGGCTTTTGAACGCGAGCGATAGCCCTGAATGGAACCAAAAGTGCGCAAGCCACCAGGACTTTGACGCAATAGTCACCGATCGCCCAGGTAATCCAAGGCAGGCCCGTTCCCGCAAAAGCGATTGTGAAAAAAACGATCGTATCCCAGATCGAGGCGAAGAGTGACGACACGAGTGGCGGCATCCACCAGACTCGCTGGCGCAATTTCTCGAATATCGCGATATCGACTAGCTGAGCGCTGAGAAATGCCGTTCCTGACGCCAGCGCTATGCGCGGGGTTGCAAGGATCAACGAAAGCAAAACGGCAGTCACGCAGCCAACAACTGCGATTCGCTGGGCTCTCGTGATGCCGAACTGCCTATTGGTCAGGTCTGTGACCAGGAAGGTCACCGGATAGGTGAACGCTCCATAGGTCAGCCAGTCATTGATTGGGAATTGAACGAGGATGTTGGACGCGACGACAATCGCCGTCATTGAGCCTGCCGCCAGCAGCCAAGTGCGGTTCATTTTCGAGACAACACTATCCGAGAGACCCTATACGGCGGCATTTTCCTCGCGATGAATTTGAATTCGCCGTTTGAGGCGAGCGAGTTCACTCGGCAAATCTGCAGCCGCAGCGTCCGTCAAAAACGTGTCGAGACCGCCTCTCTTTTCGATCGACCGGATCGTACTCGTGGCGACCCGAACCTTGACGGTTTGGCCGAGCGCTTCGCTGTAAAGGCGGCGGTTCTGCACGTTCGGCAAATAACGCCTTCTGGTTTTGTTGTGGGCGTGGCTGACATTGTTGCCAGTCAAAACGCCCTTGCCGCTGATTACGCAGCGTCTGGCCATCTCAAAATACCTCTTGATGAACTTGGCCGCGCAGAAACGCCGGCCGAAATGTTGCGAAGCGACCGTTTACAATAAGCTGCGGTTCATGGTCAAGCAATGGGCCCATTCGCCATGGCGGTAGGCGTTAATTTGCGCCGAATGTACGGTTCGATCTCCGGTGCCGCCTCTGTCATCTCGAACGCCGCCTGTATCTGAGCTGCGGCATGGCCTGCATTGGCGTCAGCGGACGCATGCACAATGGCCAGCGGTTCATTTGCGTCGACATATTCGCCGGGTGCTTTGACGGCACTCAGTCCGACCCTCGGATCGATCGCCTGATCCGAGGCCATGCGTCCGCCGCCGAGGCTGAGCACTGCAAGTCCGAGGATTCGTGCATCGATCGCGGCGACATAACCCGGCCGGTCCGGCATGACGGCGTGCTGAAATGGAGCACGAGGCAGGTATGTCTCGGCGTTCTCGATGAAGTCAACGGGCCCGCCTAACGAACTGACCATGGTCCCGAACCTCTCCGCGGCCCTGCCGCTTTGCAGCACTTCCAAAGCGCGCTTCTTCCCGGCCTCTGGCGAGCTTGCCAGGTTCGCTGCGGCCAAGGCTTCGCCGCAAAGCTCCGTCGAAATGTCGATAAGATCACGTTGTCGGCTTTCACTCCGGAGAACGCTCACGACCTCCAAGACTTCCAGCGCATTGCCTGCGGTGCGACCCAGGCACCGGCTCATATTCGTCAAAAGCGCCCTGCAGCAAATTCCAGCACCATCGGCCACGTTCACAATTGTCTGTGCGAGGAATTCGGCACGGTCGGGCTCGGGCAAAAACGCCCCGGAACCGAATTTCACATCCATGACCAGCACATCGAGCCCTTCGGCGAGCTTCTTCGAGAGGATCGAGGCGGTGATCAGCGGAATACTTTCGACCGTCGCCGTGACATCCCTGATTGCGTAGAGACGACGATCCGCGGGCGCCAACTCGCTAGTCTGCCCGACGATGGCACATCCGATTTCGCGGACTATGCGCTGCAACCTGTCGAGCGATGGCCGGGTGTCGTAGCCCGGGATACTGTCAAGCTTATCCAGGGTCCCGCCGGTATGCCCCAATCCCCTGCCCGAAATCATCGGCACGAAGGCGCCGCATTCCGCCAAAATCGGAGCGATCAAGAGGCTGAGCTTATCGCCGATGCCACCGGTCGAGTGTTTGTCGACTACCGGCCCATCGAGTCCAGACCAGCGGAGGATCTGGCCGCTATCCCGCATCGCCATAGTCAGAGCAACAGTTTCTTCCGTCGACATGCCGTTCAGGAAGATGGCCATAGCCAGTGCGCCGACCTGCTCGTCGGCAAGGCTTCCGTCCGTCAGCCCATTGACCAGGAGGGCTATTTCGCGCGGTGCGAGGACCAAGCCGTCACGCTTGCGCCGAATGATCTCCTGCGGAATATAATACTCGGTCATTCAGTACCGCGAATCTGGCGTCTCGATGCGAGGATCGCGTCCAGTAGCGAGGATGCGCCAAGGCGAAAATTCTCGGGCACCAGCCAATCAGCGCCGATCCGCTCCGCCACAATCTGACGATATTGCAACGCGTCTTTCGTCGTTCGAACGCCTCCCGAAAGTTTAAGGCCGACACTGCCATCGGCCTCGACGATTACATCCATTAGTGTGGACACCGCTTCCGGCGTCGCGCCGACGGCCGACTTTCCGGTGGACGTCTTCAGAAAATTCGCACCACCCATGACCGCCGCTCTCGCGGCCGCCGTAATCAGCGTCGGGTCCTGCAGGCGACCGGTTTCCAGGATCACTTTGATCGCGTGGCCACGAGCGCACTCCCGCGCCCGCTGCACCATGTCGGTGACGAGTTCGATATCGCCATCCTCGATAGCATCGAGCGGTGCGACGAGATCGATCTCATCGGCACCGTCTTCGAGTGCTCTCATGATCGCCGTATCGATACCGTCCTGATCGTCCTCGCCGCGTGGAAAATTGACGACCGTGGCAAGTGCGACGCCGGCCTTGCCGAGCCTTCTTGTGGCGAACCTGACCCATTCAGGATAGATGCACACCGCAGCGACTTTATTCTGGACGGCGCGATCGCAAAGTGAGGCGATTGTCGTTTCGGTCTCATCTCCGCTTAGACTGGTCAAGTCGATACAGCGCACCAGACGATCGAGAATGGCGATATCGGTGCGCATACTCACGGCGTCGGTAGGTCTTTTTCGATCAGAGGGATAATTTCGCGCAGCAAAGAGCACAAGCTGCCCCCGGCGCGCTTGGCAAAGAGCAGTGTTTCTTCATGAGACAGCGTGGTGGGTCCCAGTCCGGCTGCGGGATTGGTGATGATTGAGAAGCCGAGCACCCTCATGCCGGCGTGTCGCGCACTGATGACTTCAGGGACCGTGGACATGCCAACCATATCGGCACCGAGGGCGCGGAACGCTCTGATCTCCGCAGGTGTCTCAAAAGCCGGCCCCAGAGTGCCAAGATAGATGCCAGATTCGAGCTCCAGCCCTTGCCTTTCCGCCGATTCACGAGAAATCGTCCGAAGTCTGGCATCGTATGTTCGGCTCATGTCAAGAAACCGTGGCCCGACCTCGTCATCATTCGGGCCGATCAATGGTGACGTGCCCATGAAATTGATGTGGTCATCAATCAGCGCGATAGTTCCGGGTCGCAGATCAGCGCGGATACCTCCAGCGGCATTGGTCACGATAAGCGTACGGACACCCAATCCTTTTAAGGTGCGAACGATCCCGTTGATCGCCGCTGCAGAGTGTCCCTCGTATAGGTGAACTCTGCCTTGAAGTACGACCAAGGGCGTGCCGTTCATCCTGCCCAGGACAAGCCGCCCCGCGTGGCCCGAGACACTCGTTCTGGGAAAACCTTGTATTTCGGCAAATGGAAAGCTCGCGACCACCTCGACGTCATCGACGACAGCACCAAGTCCCGAGCCAAGAATCAACGCTATTCTGGGGGCCAAGCTCTGCGCGGCCTGCTCCAGTACCATTGTTTGATCTTGCCTCTCCGCAGGGTCTGACAGACCTAATTGGGAGGGGCCGAACGCTTGCGGCAGCAGGTCTCCCAGTGTCGTCGTCACCACCTTTTTGCGAAGGCTGTAGATGAGGACGGGGGTCGATCCTTTGGCAAATTCGGCAAGCCTTTGCCGGCATCCACCACAGGGCATGCATGGCTCGTCACCCTGTCCAACAACGACAATGCCGGTGATGGTTTTGCCGCCAGCTGAAACCATCGCGGCAATCGCGTTTCCCTCTGCACACTGACCGAGAGGATAGGCTGCATTTTCCACGTTGCAGCCGGCAAAAACGCTCCTATCGGTCGTGCCAATTGCGGCACCGACTTTGAAGTTGGAATAGGGCGCATAGGCATTTTCACGAGCGGCAATGGCGGCCTCGAGCAGGTCGTTCATCCTGATCGCCAACAGTTGATAGGCATTTAGGTCCGATCCCGAGGTGCGGCCGCTCGATGTAAACGGTCATTGATCGCCTCGCCAAGCCCGTATTGCGGTATCGGCGAGACGGCGATCCTCGTGGCAGGGCTCCGGTCCAGCGCGCGCATCATCCCGAACAGATTGCACGCGGCTTCGGTCAGATCGCCGCTTTGACTAAGGTTTCGTGTCGCGATCTCGCTTCTGGCATTCGATGGTCCGAAGGCGAGATAGGCCTCCTCGCTGCGAGGTTCTGAAGCGTCGAGACGTAGGGGGAGATTGGGAGCGTAGTGGTTTGAGAGCCGTCCGGGCGATCTGGGTGCTTCCTCATCTGGATAGGCATCTTGCAGTCGGCCGATTACACGCTCGATCGACTCACGTGACTGGCCGCCGGGCCTGAGCAGTGACACGCTACCGTCATGCGACACATCAACGATCGTGCTTTCAAGGCCTACCCTGCATGGTCCGCCGTCGATGACCACTTTGACGGTGTCACCGAACTCGGCACGAACATCGGCCGCCGTGGTGGCACTGATTCGTCCGGATCGGTTCGCACTCGGGGCTGCGAGCGGTAAATTGAGATCCTCCAGAATCTGCATGGCGATAGGATGACTAGGCGACCGTAATGCCACCGTCGGCAGTCCCGCGGTAACCCATTCCGAAATGCCTGCCTCCTCTCGAACCCTAACCACAATAGTCAAGGGCCCCGGCCAGAACGCCTCGACCAGCGCCTCGGCCGGCCGATCGAAATAGCCGATTCGACGTGCCATCTCCCGATGCGGGACATGGACGATCAGAGGGTTCGTGGCAGGGCGAGATTTTGCCTCGAATATCTTCGTGACAGCATCGTCCCACAAAGCAACAGCACCAAGGCCGTAAACAGTCTCGGTTGGAAACGCGACGACGTCATGGTGTCTCAGCGCGTCGATGGCTAAGGAGAGACGACGATTGTTTTTCCTAAGAGTGACCACGACGCAGGTGGGTCGGCGCGACCCCGGCTATCAGAACGACCAACACGACTTTGACGAGATCTCCCAGGAGAAACGGGAGCACGCCAAGCTCAAAGACCTTGTCCCAAGCAAGAAAATTGGACAGCCAAAGGACGCCGGACCCATAGATGACACTCATGGCGACCAGATATCCAGCAAATTGTGTAAGCAGTGCGGAGGTTTTCTGTGCTGTCCACCCGGCAATATACGCGGCCGGGACGAAACCGATCAGGTAACCGCCTGTCGGGCCGAGCAGATATGCGAGCCCCAATCCCTTCTCCGGTGTTCCTGCAAAAACCGGAAGCCCCATCGCACCTTGCAAAAGATATAGTGAAACGGTGAGGGCGCCGAATGCCGGCCCAAGAGCAATGCCGATCAGCAGCACGACGCCTGTCTGCAATGTCATCGGCACCGGAAAGAACGGGACCTGGATTTTTGCTGAAAGGGTTAACAGCAACGTTGCACCGATCACGACCACACATATCAAGGGAATGCGCAATGGTCCCTCAGGGAGGGTTCGCGGCACAATGGCCGCATCACGAAATATCACTTCTGGCTCCAAATAAACGCTAGAGACTGGGACTGAAACTTCGTTCTCAATGTCCTATTCCCGAGCAAATGCCAATAGCTCTAGCTGATTGATTGCAGGGCGCGTGCGCCGATATCCGATCGATAGTAGCCGTCTGGCCAGTCGATCATTTTTATGGCTTCATAGACCCTGCGCTGGGCAATCATGAGATTCGGTCCAGTAGCCGCGACGTTGAGTACTCGGCCTCCGCTCGAGACGATCTCGTCGCCGCGGCATGCCGTTCCTGCATGAAAACAGATTTCCTCGCGGGTTTTTGCAAGTGTGTCGAGACCCTTAATGGCCGAGCCTGTCGAATAGGGGCCAGGATAGCCGCGGCTGGCCATGACGACGGTTATCGCGGTGTCGTCTCGCCAAGCCAGTCCGGTACCATCGAGCCTGTGTTCCGAACACTGGAGCAAGAGTTGGGCAAGGTCGGTTTCAAGCCGCATGAGAACGACCTGACACTCGGGATCGCCCATTCGGCAATTGAACTCGATGAGCTTTGGTCCGTCAGCCGTGATCATCAAACCGGCAAAAAGGAAGCCCGAATAAGGTATGCCCTCTTCCGCCATGCCCCGGATGGTGGGTTCGACAATTTCCGCCATCGCCTGAGACTTCATTGCGTCGGTGAATTGCCAAGCCGGGCTGAAAGCGCCCATGCCGCCTGTATTCGGGCCGAGATCGCCGTCGAAAGCCCGCTTGTGATCCTGGGCAGTGCCGAATTCGACGACATGGCGTCCGTCGGATAGCGCGAATAGACTGACTTCGAAGCCTTGGAGAAACTCTTCGACCAGAATCGTCTCTCCGGCCGCACCAAAATTTCCACTCAGCATCGATCGTATTGTTTTCGAGGCTTCGGCGATCGATTGTGCGATGACCACCCCCTTGCCACCAGCAAGGCCATCGGCCTTGATCACGCAGGGCATGGAATGTCCCTGGATATAGGCCAGGGCCGCTTCCAAATTCTCCCTGCCAAAACACTCGGAATTCGCTGTCGGGATGCCTCGACGCGCACAGAAGGACTTGGTAAATTGTTTCGAGCCCTCGAGGCGCGCCGCGGAAGCTGTCGGTCCGATCGCCCTGATACCTGCGCTCTTCATTCGGTCTATCAGGCCCGCGACCAATGGCGCCTCTGGTCCGACCACAACCAGATCGACTTTCTCGTCGTGTGCGAGGGCGAGAAGACCCTCGATATCCCCGGTCGCAACCGGCGAACACGCGGCAATATCTCGAATACCGCCATTGCCCGGCGCACAGAAGATGCGGGAAACCAGAGGCGAACGGTGGAGTGCCCAGCACAATGCATGCTCGCGACCTCCACCGCCAACCACCAGAATTCTCATCAGCCCTCGCCCATTCGAAGATCAAATCAAAATAACGAACTCGACGGTGAATTTCTGCACGAAGGGGGTTCAACAAACAAGGCGAGCCTCATGAGGCTCCGAGATCGACACTCCCGAATGAGGTCGAGCGACCCCGCAGGACAAAGCTCGTTGCCGTATCAATCGGCGCCAGCGCAACCAAGCCTGTGTAAAGTGTACATAGCGTGAACTGTTCTGTCGATTTTGGCGACAGCCCTTGATTTTGTAGGATCAAGTTCAAGTCTTGATCCAGATAATGCGCATTGTAGGAAAAAGTTCTTGCAAATTTTTGCCTTCTGATTGTAAATTGTAGCTCGTAATAGGATCCGGGCCCCGATCCTTGCTACGCCTTTCGAACTTTTAGGAGCGGCGGGATTCCTGGAGGTTCGAACGGTCATCGGAGATAAGTATTGCGCGTGCTGCTCATCGAAGACAATGCGGTGGATGCGCTGGCGATCCAGTGTGAGATAGGTACAGTCCACGATGTCCGGGTCGTAGGATCTATGGACGAGGCTCTACACTATCTTTCCGATCTCAAATGGGTCCCCGAGTTAATAGTCGTGGACACGGCTTTTTCCCTCTCTGCAGGGGCAGCCGCAATCGAACAGATACAATCCTTCGTTCCAGGCGTGCCTTTGGTCCTCGGGACTGAAATGGCGCCGACGCTCTTGCGAGCAGGTGGCCGCATTCTCAGCTACGTGAACGACGGTGTGGACACAGATGGCGCAAGCTACAATCGTATGCAGGCGACACAACAAAACGCGATGCAATTATCTCTATTGGCGAATAGGAATGAACTTGCACGGGATATCGAGCGCATCACGAATGAGGCGGTACAACTTGCCGTTGATCGCTCCATCCGGGATTTGATCACGCGGCTCGGCTTGGATGACGAAGAGGGAGTGCGCATGGCCGTGAGGGTCGCGCGCGGATGGGAAGCGGCAAAGTCGAGGTTTGTCGCTGCGTTGATGACCGGAATAGCTGGGGCTCTCCTACTTGCACTTGCCGCAGGTATCGCTGCTATGATCAAGGTTGAGAGCAAGAAATGATCTGGGCCCAAAAATGGGCTGCCGAAGCATCAATACGGGGAGTGATCCGATACCAACCTATCGTCGAATAAAGGTGCAGAATTGTGGGATTAACGATGCGCTTTGCCGGTTTCGATTCCTGGGGTATGGAGGGAACGATGCGAGCCTCCGCAGGAGGCAAGGCGGCGAATGTGCGTGCATACTCCACCATGGTTGATGGTAAAACACAATTTGATGCCGACATGCGGTCGATTGCAAAGAATCGTGATCGCGTGGCTTTCAAACGCGTGTTCGATCATTTTGCACCGAGAGTTAAGGCCTACCTCAAGCGCGTTGGCGCCGCCGACGAAGTAGCGGAGGATTTGGCGCAGGAGACGCTTCTCGCCGTGTGGCGAAGAGCGAATCAGTTCGATCGTGAAAAGGCGGCGCTGAGCACTTGGATTTTCACGATCGCCCGCAACAAGCGAATCGACGCTTTGCGGAAAGAAAAGCGGCCGGAACATGAGGCTGAGGATCCACTTCGCGAGGAGAATGGTGCGCCTCGGGGAGATGACTATGTCCAGTACGCGCAAACTCAGGCGATTATTCGCGAAGCCGTTGCAACACTTCCTAGAGAGCAGGCGGACCTTTTGAAGATTTTCTATTTTGAAGAGAAAACACATACCGCCATTGCCGAGGAATATGACATCCCGCTCGGCACCGTAAAATCGCGACTGCGGCTTGCGCTAGGAAAACTGCGCACAGCACTCGGAGGAGCTGAATTATGACAGCTTCCTTATCCATTGAAGAACTGATTGCGGGCCACGCCGCCGGCCGTTTGCCTGAACCTGTGGCCATGGTCGTCGCGACGCACCTGTCCCTGTCCCCATCAAGCCGACGCCTCTACGACGGTTTCAACGAAGTCGGGGGTGTTTTGCTCGAGGGCGTCGAGCCTTCGCCGATGGCGATTTCAAGTTTTGCTCGAATATCGGCACTGTTGGATGACAGAGCGCTGGATGAGGAACGAACTGGAAGGTTGTTGGGGCGATCAAGTCGTTGGCCCTCTCCTTTGGCGGATTATGTCGCCGATCAACTGCCCGAAGATAGGTGGCGGCACTTCGGAAGTGGCTCGGAACTGGAGATTGAGACAGGTTCACTCGATTTTCGGGTTCGGTTGATCCGGGTGAAAGCAGGTCGCGCCGTCCCAAAGCACACCCATGGTGGGTTTGAGGTCACCGTTGTTCTAGAAGGCGCGTATCGCGATCAATTCGGTCGTTTCGGACCGGGGGATATCGAGATCGCCGATGGTGATATCGATCATCAGCCGATCGCCGAACCAGAGCGCGATTGCTATTGTCTGGCGGTGACAGACGCGCCCTTACGTCTGACTGGACGGTTCAGCCGGTTCCTCAACCCGTTCATCAAGATGTGAGGCCCAGCCGCAACATTCGATGGCAGCCTTTGATATAGTAGCTCATCGCCCTTGAAAGTTATCTGCTTGGGTGACACAAAGCTCAAGTGCATCGGCAAGTAACGATTATAACCTCTTGAGCAGCGGTCCTTTTCAAATAGCCGCGCCGTCATCTGGCGCGGATTTCCTGCCCCTCCCTCAGCTTGGCGAGCCGGGGTTCGTGACTCGTTTTGCACCAAGCCCAACCGGCTTTTTGCATGTTGGTCATGCCTACTCGGCGCTATTTGCCTATGAGGCGGCGCAGCGCTCGGCTGGGCGCTTTCTCGTTCGAATGGAAGACATCGATCCGCAACGTTGCCGTCAGGAATTCGAACGGGCGATCCTCGACGATCTGTTGTGGCTGGGAATCCGTTGGAGCGGCGGCGTTAGACATCAATCTTCAAACCTTGAGACCTACGGGAAAGCGGTCGATCGTCTCCGCCAAGCGTCATTAATTTATCCGTGCTTCTGTACCCGCCAACAAATCCGAAGCGAAATTGCAGAATCGAGTCGAGCGCCGCACGGTCCTTCAGGGGAAATGCTGTATCCCGGTATCTGCAAGCAATTGTCGGAGGTCGATCAGGCTCGTCGTATTCTTAGTGGTGAACGATATGCATGGCGGCTCGACGTTGCCAAGGCGGTGGCAAAAACAGGGCCGCTTGAATGGTTCGACTATCGAGAAGGCGAAGTTCCCGCGGAGCCGGAAAAGCTAGGCGATGTCATCATTGCTCGAAAGGATGCGCCAACCAGCTATCATCTGGCAGTGACACTGGATGATCATTTACAAGGGGTTACACTGGTTACCCGTGGACAGGATCTGTTTCATGCAACGCACATTCACAGGTTGTTGCAGTCTTTATTGGGGTTGCGGACACCTCGATATTACCATCACAATTTGATTCTGGATCACGCAGGACAGCGACTGGCCAAACGCAACCGAGCTCTCACCGTGCGCCACCTTCGGGAACGCAATACCAAGCCGGATGATGTTTGGCGTCTGCTCAACCTTGGGCCGACCTCTCGCCGAACCGGATAAGCATGTGAGCCCTTGGTTGGCGAGGGTTTGCTATGCCTTGATACTCATGTTGCTGTTGAGCAGCTGCGGGCCTGTGCAGCATAACCTCCATCCGGAGGAGGCTTTTCCGACGACGGCATGGCTTACAGACGACGAACCCAAAGCCGTGATCTTGGCCCTGCATGGCTTCAATGACTACAGAACCGGCTATGCGGCGTTCGGCAGCTATGCGGCTGACCGGGGCTTTGATGTGTTCGCCTACGATCAAGCCGGATTCGGCGAACGGCCGGATCCCGGCAGGTGGCCTGGAATTGAGAAATTGAACGCCGATCTGCGAATGGAAATCCGACGGCTGAACACGACCTATCCTGACCTGCCCTTGATTGTCCTCGGTGTCAGTATGGGCGCAACGGTAGCGATTCTCGGCACGACGACGAATGCGGTTGCGGCAGATATGCCGGAGCCGCGTGTCGATGGCATTATTCTCGCCGCCCCGGCGGTTTGGGGCGATGCAAGGCTTAACCCCATTTATCAAGCCGTCTTGTGGACGACAACGCAAGTTGCGCCCGGCTGGCGGCTAACAGGCAGGGGTCTGTCATTCTTGCCGACGGACAACATGGATGCGCTCCGGCAACTCTCCGATGACCCTCTTGTCATCAAGGCCACGCGTGTGGACGCGCTGATGGGGCTGGTCCGTTTGATGAATGCCGTGCGCGATCTCGAATCCCAAATCGATCGTCCGGTTCTTATCCTTCGAGGCGAACGAGACGAACTCGTGCCCGCCACTTCCGTCGAAAGTTTTGCGACCGGTGTGTCCACCGAATATTGTTGGTTTGCCCGATATCCTGATGGGTGGCACATGCTGCTGCGTGATCTGCAAGCCGAAATCGTCTGGCAGGACATTCTGGCTTGGATCGAACGGCGGTCTATTCCCTCGGGTAACGGCTCAAGATGCTCGACCGAAAATACCACGCATGCTTCGGATTGATGGTGGAGCCGAGGGGACTCGAACCCCTTACCTCGACAGTGCAAATGTCGCGCTCTCCCAGATGAGCTACGGCCCCACTTTGCATGTTCGCTATATGCCTTCGGAGCTCACTTGCTGCAAGGACTGATGGCACTCGCATCAAGCCAGACCAATTCGCTACGGTTGATCGCCGGAAAAGTGGCATTGAAGCAGTTTGAAGGCTCGAACGCGATGCGAATAGCGTTTCTTTTCGTTGACGCTCATCTCCCCGAACGTCCGGTAGTCACCTTCAGGGACGAAGATCGGGTCGTAACCGAAACCCTTGTCGCCGCGCGGCGTGGCGATCACGCGACCGGTGCAGCGCCCCTCGAAAATGGTCGGGCTCCCTTGGCCGTCCGCGAGGGCCAGAGCACAAACGAATGTTGCGCGATGCGGTGCCAGATCGAAGCTTCCGTATTGCTGCCCCAGCATTTCGATAACCCGGCGCATGGCGACCGAGAAATCTCGATCGGGACCGGCCCATCTCGCCGAATGAACACCCGGCGAACCGCCCAAACCGTCAATTTCGAGGCCGCTATCGTCAGCCAACGAAGGGTGACCGCTGACATCGAAGGCTGCTTGAGCCTTGATTAGGGCATTCTGTTGAAAGGTCTCGCCGGTTTCATCCGGCTCCACGCTCGACCATTCGCCGATACTGCGAATAACCGAATGATGGCCGCTCAAGAGCTCCCGAAGTTCATCCAGCTTGCCCTGATTGTGCGACGCCAGGACCAGCACATTTCGAGACGCTTCAGAAGTGCTCGTTGACCTCATGCTCCCGCAAGCGCCCGGCGCTGGATCCGGATCAACTCGCCGACGCCCTTTTCGGCGAGTTTCTGCAGGTTGAGTACCTGGTCGGGACTGATCGGAGTGGTTTCCGACGTGAGCTGGATTTCGACGACCCCGCCCGAGGCTCCCAGAACGAAATTGGCATCCGCCTCGGCCCGGCTGTCCTCTTCATAGTCGAGATCCAACATCGCCGTACCGGCGACAATTCCACAGGAAACCGCGGCAAGCTGCTCCCGCAGCGGCAACTCCGGTATCAACTCCGCGTCGACCAATCGACGCATGGCTAAATGCAATGCCACATAGCTTCCTGTAATGGAGGCAGTGCGCGTACCGCCATCGGCTTGGAGGACATCGCAGTCCAGCACGATTTGGCGCTCGCCCAGGGCTTTCAGATCGGTCACGGCCCTGAGGCTTCTGCCGATCAGTCGTTGGATTTCCTGGGTGCGACCCGATTGTTTACCTCGAGCGGCTTCACGCTGGCTTCGGGTGTGGGTCGATCTGGGTAACATCCCGTACTCGGCCGTGACCCAGCCTTGCCCGCTATTTCTCAGGAAGGGAGGTATGCGTTCTTCCACGCTCGCCGTGCATAGGACCTGAGTATCGCCGCAACGAATGAGGCACGAGCCTTCCGCATGACGCGAACAGTTAATCTCGATCTCGATCGGTCGGAGTTGATCCAACTTCCGTTCTGCTCGCCGCATAAGCCCTCCGTTGAAACATCATGCCAGTCTTCGAGGGAACGGCGAGATCGCTCGATAAGGGGACCGTTCATCGATACGGCCAGTGTCCTAGCCTAAGATACCCGATCCTTGAAGGGCCGTTCGCACCGAGATCCCGGAAGAACGGTCCGGGAAACCGATGCCCGGCGCGAATCGGGCAGCACCTGCCCCATACAGACGCTGCCCGGCAAAAAAAATCAGCTCCAAGAGATGTTGCCAAACTCACTGCGGCAACGGTCGAACAATCCGTCAGGGGGAAAGGCTACACCTGGAATCCACCTGAACCGCAGGTCCGCCAAGCGCATAGCGCTCCGCTATTTGTTGACGGAATCCTTCAGGCCTTTTCCTGGCTTGAACTTTACGGCGTTACTTGCCGCTATCTTGATCGATTCCCCGGTCTGGGGATTGCGTCCATCGCGGGCGGGGCGATTGACCACCTCGAACACGCCAAAACCTGCGATTGAAACTTTCTCTCCTTTTTTCAATGCCGATTCGATCCCGCCAAGGACCGCATGAACTGCCTTCGAGGCACCGGCCTTGGACATGTCCGTGGCTTCAGCCACGCTCGCGTTGAGTTCATCAAGGGTCACTCGTCTATCTCCTTTCACGCAGTGATTGAGAGGGGCCAGTATCACGAAATTTTCGAATTGCAAACAGATCCTTGTCCATAATCAATAAGAACTGTGGATTTTCTGCCCATGTGACGTCGCAGTTTTAGTGAAGTCGCGCACGGAAGCTCGAAGGATGCTCACTCCGGCCGGCTTGGTGGGGCTATTCTTCAAGAGACTATATACCTTTTTTTAGCAGGGAGAAGCTATGGTTATTCAGCCGTAGTGACCTTTACTCGGAAAAATAGCGATTCTTCTTTGCCCACTTTCTGACTCTCGTTCAGTATCCTATTCGATCTGTAATCCGACCAGCCTCTTGATCGGCGGCTCTACCGGACTTGAGCCCCAAGCAGCTTAAAAATAGAAGGAATTTTGATATCTCTTCAGCCACTTCGTGAAATAACAAACACGACGGCCTGCGCTTCAGTTGCCGAGCGCAACAGACCAGACAGCGCGATTGCTGGGGAGTGATCCGATGGATGCGCCACCCGAGGTATAAAAGCCTAGGTTGCGTTCTGTTTTCAGCGAGGAATGGCGCAATGGATAGGTCGATCAGGCTTGGCCCGACCCGAAGCTTCAAGCGCGCCGATTATCTCCATTGGATGTTGCGAACGGCGCCGACAACGTCGGAATGCCGGTTTGGCAGTTCATTCGACCCGGTACCTGCGGTGTGATCGCGGGGATCGGGCTTCTAACCTTGTCGCCTCAGGAAAGTGCGTCGACGGGCTTCTGTAAGCTGTTCTTGCGATAGCTTCTGCTCGAGGCGGCACAGCATATCCTGAGCAAATTTGTCGCCCGACTCTGCGACCTGACTCAACAGCACATAGCCCAAAACCGGATCTCGGCGGACACCCCGGCCGATCGAATAGAGATAGCCCATTGAGGTCTTCGCTCGTTGATGTCCGTTTCGGGAGGCTTGATGAAACCAGCGCGCAGCAGCCATATCGTTTTTTTCGACACCGCGACCTTCGGCGTAAGCGATGCCCAAAAGAAACATTGCCTCCGGGTCGCCGTCCTCCGCATTCATGCGCAAACTATCTAGTTTGCCCCTTGCTTCATCCACGCGCGGCCTCAACTGGAATGAGAATTGCTATTCAGCTTATAACGCGTGTTCCACACGCATAGCTGCGCCAATTCGATGCGTTAAGAGTCTAGCATAACCGTTAAGTTCGGGTTAAAGATTAATGCTATCACTTTGAGAAAGCGCTTCGCTAGCCGATCCAAAACCGACGACGAGCTATGATGGTAAATTTTTTGTCAACTTTAGGTTGAAAAATCTGATAGTTCGTGATAGGTTTTTGTTCGTGCCAAAATGGGTCGAGATCCCGGCAAATGCGTTTTTTGCCCGAGTGTGCGTTGATCAGTCCAGACGAGCGAGACTTGGCGGCACATCGCATGGTCTGGCGCTCTGGCAGATGCGATACCGCGATCTGCCTTTGAGGTTCTTCTTCAAGCGGAGTTGACATGGCCCATTCTTTTGCCGACCGACATTCGACACACGACAATTCGTGGATGATAAATCGTGCCAGTCTGGCAGAGCTTTTCGCATTTACCGATGCAGATGACGGCAGTACTTATCGCTACCTTTTAGTGTTACGATTTATTCTCCTGAATAGCGTGGGTCTATTTTTGTTGTTGCTGGTATGGCAGCAGGGATGGATCGATGGTATGTTTGATGGCGAGAGTACGGAACTACTGGCCTTGATCATTGGCGTATTTGCCTTCGGCTTGGTCGCTTGCGGACAGAAGATCGTCGTCCTCAGTCGCGAGCTCAATCTGCTCTCGAAGGGGCACAGGCATGTTGGCGCCGATCATCAGAGCCGCGTGCAAAGCTATTTTGGCGATATCCAGGGCTTAGATGGGCAATCGCGAGCGAACATCGCTCAGGCGTTGCGCCTGAAGCTCGCCAACCGCATTGGCACCATTCGCCATATAGCCAATAGTCTGGTGATCCTCGGTCTGATCGGTACCGTGATCGGTTTCATGATCGCACTGTCTGGCGTCAATCCGGACGTTGTCTCGGACATCAGTGCAGTCGGCCCGATGGTTTCGACCCTGATCAGTGGCATGTCCGTTGCGCTCTATACCACACTAGTCGGTGCGGTTCTCAACGTCTGGCTGATGATCAATTATCGTCTGCTCGAAGGTGGCACCGTGAATTTGTTCACGAAGTTGGTCGAGGCAGGGGAGCGCTATGCAAGGGTTTGACGGCTTCGACAGCGACGAAAGCGGCACGGTATTTCGTGATGTCATCATGCTTGCCCTCGCCGGATTCGTTGCCCTGGTCATCATCCTCCTGCCGCATCTCAATCCTCCGGGTGAGAAGAAGGCCGACAATAGCGAGCCGCCAGGAAACGTGATCGTCGAAATGCGCTGGCCCGATGCAATCGACAGCGATGTCGATCTTTGGGTGCAAGCTCCGGGGGACCTGCCCGTCGGATACTCGAACAAGGGGGGAGCGATTTTCAATCTGCTCCGTGACGATCTCGGCAAACGGGCCGATGCCACTGGAATCAACTATGAAGTGTCCTACTCTCGTGGCATTCCTCCCGGTGAATATACGGTGAACATCCACTTCTACAGAAATACCTCTCGGGTCACTCCCATTCCCGTCACTGTTGTGACCAGTGTAAAAAAGGACCCAGGCGAATCCGCCAAGCAGCTTCTCGCGAGCAAAGTTAATCTCGGCCGCGAAGGCCAGGAATTGACCGTCTTTCGATTCGCTTTAGATGAAGTCGGGAATCTTGTTCCGGGAAGCGTCCACAGTCTCCATCGCCCACTTAGAAGCTTCAAAAAATCATGAACGAAATTCCCACATTCCTGGTGCCAGTTGTTCTTCTCTGTGCGCTCCTCGCGAGCATCGGCATCTGGGCGCCGCGGCGGCTGACTATCAAGGCCGTTGCGGTGGCCGCGGCAGTCGGCATGATGCCCTTAGGCTACGCAGCGATGGCGGCGCTGCTGAGTCGACCGAAGCCGGTCAAGCTCGAATGGTGGCTTAACGGCGCCAACGAGGCGACCGTCCTCGGCAGCACGATGCGCGAGGGACAGGGCATTTACATTTATCTTCAACTCGACAGTACCAGTGAGCCGCGTTCCTATGTCCTGCCGTGGGATCGGCAACTCGCCGAAGAGCTTCAACAAGCCTTGCAGGAAGCAGAGGACAACCAGAGCGCCGTTCAAATGCGGCTGCCGTTCGAGCCATCCTATGACGATCGGGAACCCAAGTTTTATGCGCTGCCGCAGCCGGCCTTGCCTCCGAAGAATGGCCTGCCGCCGCCGGAATACTACCAGCATCCAGAACAGGCTGCCTGAGACTCGGGACACTTCGCAGACCTTGAGCGAAGGTTCAAAGTGCGCGTTCCCGCGTGGCCGAAAACCTGATCGATTGGTAGTCCTGCTGCATTCTTTCGAGATCCCAGTTGTTACGCGCGAGGAATACAGGGTTACCGTCGCCATCTTTGGCTAGGCTCGCCTTTTTCTCATTGAGCAACTTCTCCATTACCCGATGGTCTTCGCTCTCGCACCAACGGGCAGTCACATAAGGCGCGGGCTCAAAGTCGATCGGCAGGTTGTATTCGCTCTCGATCCGCGTTTTCAAAACATCCAATTGCAGTTGTCCGACGACCCCGACAATCCAATCCGCCCCGATTAGCGGCCTGAATACCTGCGTGACGCCCTCTTCGGCGAGATCGTGCAATGCTTTCTGCAAATGCTTCGCGCGCATCGGATCTCCCAATCTCACGCGCATGAGGATCTCGGGAGCGAAGTTGGGGATGCCCTTGAACCGAATGGTTTCACCCTCGGACATGCTGTCGCCGACGCGAAGCTGTCCGTGGTTGGGAATGCCGATAATGTCACCCGGAAATGCCTGTTCAGCAAGGGTACGGTCCTGCGCCAAAAACATGATCGGGTTCTGGACGGCCATCTGTCGCTTGGATCTGACCAGCGTCAGCTTTTTGCCGCGCTGAAACTCCCCTGAGCAAATCCGCATAAAGGCAACGCGATCGCGATGTTTCGGGTCCATGTTGGCCTGAACCTTGAAGACGAACCCGGTCATGCTCGCTTCTTCCGGCGCCACGGACCGGCTCTCCGAATCTCGTGAGCGAGGCGACGGCGCGAATTTCACCAATTGCTCGAGCAAAGAGCGCACGCCGAAAGTCTTCAAAGCGCTGCCGAAGAGGACCGGTGTTTGATGGCCCTCCTCATAGGCCTGCCTATCGAACTTGCTCAAGACACCATCGACCAGTTCGAGTTCGTCGGCCGCCGCATCGAGAACACCAGCGGGGATCCGGGACTCCAGTTGTCTCGGGTTATCGACCGACAAAATCTCTTCTGTGCTGCCGTCAGCTCCTTCGTTCAACAGAACCGCCCGGCGCTTCTCCAGTTCGTAAACCCCACGAAAATTCTGGCCCATCCCCAGGGGCCAGTTGATCGGGGCGACATCGAGCTGCAATTTGTCGGCGATCTCGTCCAAGAGTTCGACGGGTTCGCGGCTTTCTCGGTCGAGTTTGTTGATAAAGGTCATGATCGGCATATCGCGCAAGCGGCACACCTCGAAGAGCTTCCTCGTCTGTGGCTCAATGCCTTTTGCGGCATCGATCACCATCACCGCGCTGTCGACCGCGGTCAGCGTACGATAAGTGTCCTCTGAGAAGTCTTCATGCCCTGGAGTGTCCAACAAGTTGAACGTGCATCCTGCATAGTCGAACGTCATGACGGACGTCGTCACTGAGATTCCGCGCTTTTGCTCGATTGCCAACCAATCCGATCGGGTGCGTCGGCGTTCGCCGCGGGCCCTGACCTCCCCAGCGAGATGAATGGCGCCGCCGAGCAACAGCAGCTTTTCCGTCAGGGTCGTCTTGCCTGCGTCCGGATGCGAAATGATCGCGAAGGTTCGGCGTCGATGTGCCTGTTCCGCGATCACGGGAGAATGCCCATTGCTGCTCAAGTTTTGATCTTTCATAGTTTAAGTTCGGGCCTAGATTCTCTGCATCCGGTGTTCTGATTCACAGGATGACCTCCGCACTGGATCACAAATGAGCAACCCGGTGCCTATTTTAAGTGCACAGGGTTGTTGAACCACCAAAATCGACTGGACTTAGCGCCGGCCTGGTTCGGAAGATGACAATTGCTATGGTCCGCAAGACACGATATCGACCACACAGTCTCTACCGCCATGGGGGAAACCACTCATGCATTCCCCGTTGAAATCTCTCTACATCGGTATTTTTCTCATGACCTCAGCCACAGCTGCAATTGCTGCCGACCCTGACAATACCCTACTCATCGAACTGGATACAGGGCCGGTGACGATTGAACTTCTGCCGGAAGTCGCACCGGAACATGTTGCCAGAATCAAGGAACTCGCGCGCGACGGTTTCTACGACGGTGTTGTTTTTCACCGAGTGATATCCGGCTTCATGGCCCAGACGGGCGATCCGACGGGCACGGGAACAGGTGGGTCGGATAAGCTCAACCTCAAGGCGGAGTTTTCGGACATACCGTTTGAACGAGGCGTGCTGGGCATGGCTCGAACCGCGAACCCCGATAGCGCCAACAGCCAATTCTTCATCATGTTGGCACCCGCACCGCATCTGAATGGACAATACACGGTCTGGGGCAGGGTCACTGACGGTATGGAACATGTCGACCAAATCGCCAAGGGCGAGCCGCCTCGCAACCCTGACAGCATGCTGTCCGTCACGGTCTCGGGCGACGTCCAATAGGCCAACTCTCGGTGAGCCTTTCTGCCAATGCTCGCGCTGAACAATGTGACCTTGCGCATCGCCGGTCGGGTGCTGCTCGATGAGGTTTCTCTACAAATACCGCAGGGTGCGCGTGTCGGCTTAGTCGGGCGCAACGGCACCGGCAAAACAAGCCTGTTGAGACTGATCGCGGGCGAGCTTCAGCCCGACGCCGGCGATATATCGCTGGCGAAGGGCATGCGCATGGCGATGGTGGCCCAGGAAGCGCCATCGGGAGCGGCGAGCGTTCTCGAAACCGTTCTTGCTGCAGACCGGGAAAGAGCCGAACTTCTCCTCGAGGCGGAACACACTACGGATCCGATGCGGATCGCCGAAGTACAAACTCGGCTTGCCGATATCGGAGCCCATCGGGCCGAGGCGAAGGCCGCTTCCATTCTCAAAGGTCTCGGCTTCAGCGACGCCGCCCAGGAACGCTCCATTTCGAGCTTTTCCGGCGGCTGGCGCATGCGCGCCGCCCTTGCCGCAACGCTCTTTCTTGAGCCGGACATATTGCTTCTGGACGAACCGACAAACCACCTCGATCTGGAAGCCACGATGTGGCTGCAGGAGCATTTACGCACCTATCCCTATACGCTGCTCATGGTCAGTCACGATCGTGATCTCCTGAATTATGTGCCGCGTCAGACCGCCCATCTGCAGGCGCGGAAGCTGACGGTCTACGCCGGCGGCTATGACGACTTCGAAAGGGTCCTGATCGAGCGACAGGCGCAAGATGAGAAATCGCGGCAAAAGCAAGAGGCCCAACGGGCGCACATGCAGGCGTTCATCGACCGCTTTCGTTACAAGGCCAGCAAGGCTCGTCAGGCGCAAAGCCGGATCAAAGCCTTGGCGCGGATAGGCAGCATGCCTGATGCCGTGGTCGAAGCCACGGTTCGTTTCGCCTTTCCGGAGCCTGACGTGCCGCCGCCACCCCTGATCACGCTCAATCGGGTGAGTGTCGGTTATGGCGATGTTGTCGTCCTCGATCAGCTCAATCTGCGCATCGATCCGGATGATCGGATTGCGCTGCTGGGTGCCAACGGCAACGGCAAATCGACGTTCGCCAAATTGATCGCCGGTCGGCTGGAGCCCCGCTCGGGAGAGACGACACGTGCGCCAAAGCTTCGCGTCGGGTTCTTCGCGCAGCATCAGATCGAGGAACTGGTTCTGGAGATCGACGCCATTGCCCATGTCCAGGCGCGCCGGCCTCAGGATCGGGTCGAAACGAGCAGGGCCTATCTCGGACGCTTCGGCATCGGCGCCGAACTTGCGAAATCCAAGGTCGGCAATCTTTCCGGGGGAGAAAAGACCCGCCTCGCACTCTCGCTTTGCTGCCTCGATGCGCCGCAAATCTTGATCCTCGACGAGCCGACCAATCATTTGGATATCGCCTCCACCGAAGCCCTGGCGTCGGCCCTCAATGCCTTCGCCGGCGCCGTTATTCTGATAACTCATGATCGCCATTTGGTGGCGCTGACCGTGGATCGACTTTGGCTTGTCGCGTCGGGAACGGTACGTTCGTTCGAAGGGGATCTTGCCGATTATCATCGTCTGTTGATGGAGACTTCAAGCTCGACTCTAGCGAAGAGCACGGCAGGATCGGCTCCCGCGAGAAAGGGCAAAGCCTCAGGCACGCAACGGCGACAAGCCTTGGCGCCGCTTCGCAAAAGAGTCCAGGAACTCGAAAGCGATCTGAAGGGATTGCTCGCGGAGAAGGCTGTTCTCGATCGGCGCCTGGCCGATCCCTTGACATACAATGACGGCGAGGGGGATCCTGCGGCATTGGCGAAGCGAAGCAACGAACTCGAGGGAGAAATCACGACAATCGAAATGGCGTGGCTCGAGGCGGCAGAAGAAGTCGAAATGCTGGAGGCGGCACGCTGATTGCGCAATCGCACCCGCGACAATACCAACGTATCGTCGTCGCAAATCGTGTGATTGTCGATAGCGAGGGCCCGCAGCAACAATGATCCAGATCCTGCGATCCCTGAGCCAGAAAGTCGAGCCCTATGCCAGCGGCTCGGGACCGCTGCCGGATGACGTATTGTGGCTCGACCTTGCCGATCCTACGATGCACGAACTCCAGGACGTCGAGGCATGCATCGGCGCTGCGCTGCCGATGCATGATGCGATGCGTGAGATCGAAGCCTCCCGCCGGGTGCAAGAGGTCGACGGGACCTTGAGGCTGACGGCGACCCTCATGTTGTTTTCCGAAACCCTGGAGCCGCAAACGACAGAGGTAACCTTCATTCTTATCGGAAGGCGGCTGATAACGCTCCGCTATTCGAATCCTCGCCCGTTTCGCAACATTGCCTTCCAGCTCGATCGCGCCAAGCCATCCTTTACCTGCGGCTCGATGGTAATTGCCTGGTTGCTGCAGCTTATAACGAGCCGTCTTGCCGACATTCTCGAGATCATCGCGACCGACCTTGACGCTATTTTAAGAAGCATCGCCACTGCGGCCGATGAAAGCCGGGTTCATCCGGATCTTACCCAGATGATGGGCCGCATAAGCCGCAACGGCGACAAATGCTCAAAGGTGCACGAGAGCATCTACACGCTGACACGCATCCTTGCCGCCTTGCAGGAAAGCGATGCTATTCCGGAAGACCGCCGGCGCGATATGCGGGCCCAATGCTCGCTGATGACCCGTGATCTGCGATCCCTGGCGGAGTATACCGAATTTCAGGAAAACCGTGTCGGGTTCGTGCTCGATGCCGTCTTGGGACTGATCTCGATCGAGCAGAACAATGTCGGCAAAATATTCTCCGTGGTCGCGACCATTTTTCTGCCGCCGACGCTCATCGGCAGCATTTACGGCATGAACTTCAAGAACATGCCGTCGCTCGACTGGACATTCGGCTATCCGATGGCCCTCTTATTCATGGTGCTGTCGGCGGCCGTGCCGCTCTGGTATTTCCGCAAGAAACGATGGATGTAAGGCACGCCACCCAACAGGAGCGAATGTCGCAGACGCAAACATTGTGATTGGCGTGGAGCGCGCTAAGCTTTGTGGTGATTGTTTTTTCCACGAACCACCATGTGGGGCTCTGTTTAACAGGGTCGTAATGGGCGAATACGAGCTGAGGGACGAGAAGCAATGGCTAAATTTGGGATCGGACAGGGTGCGACCAGGGTCGAGGATCAGCGCTTCATCACCGGGAAGGGTACGTATACCGACGACATCAACGCCGCGAACCAGGTCTTCGGTACAGTTGTGCGGTCGCCGGTCGCCAATGCCGTCCTGAAATCGGTCAATGTCGACGCGGCCAAGGCGGCACCGGGTGTCCTGGCTGTCATTACCGGCAAGGATTTCGCCAGCAAGGCTGGGAACGTCATTCCTTGCATGGTGCCGATCAAGAATCGGGACGGCTCCGACCGGGCAGACATTCTCCGACCCATCCTGGCGATCGACAAGCTTTGTCATGTTGGCGACCATATCGCTTTTGTGGTCGCCGAGACGGCCGCCCAAGCCCAGGACGCGGCCGAACTCGTCGACGTCGATTTCGAGGAGCTACCCGCGGTCCACGATACGGCAACCGCGACCGGTTCATCGGCACTGGTCCATGAAAACGTTGCCAAGAACCTCGCCTATGATTGGCAGTTCGGTGATGAGACGGCTGTCGAGACGGCTTTTAGCGGTGCCGCGAAAACCGTCAAGATCGAGCTGGTCAATAATCGCGTCATTGCGAACGCGATGGAGCCCCGCGCTTGCGTCGCGGATTTCGACAAGGCATCGGGCAGGCTGACACTTCATGTTTGCGGGCAAGGAGTTTGGATGTTCAAGACATTCCTTGCCGAGCACATTCTGAACATGCCTGCCGAGAATGTCCGCGTCGTTACGCCTGATGTCGGCGGCGGCTTCGGGATGAAGGCCTTTTTCTATCCTGAATATGCGCTCTCCTGCTTTGCATCCCGAGAGTTGGGCCGCCCGGTCAAATGGACGGGCGATCGCAGCGAATCAATGTTGGTCGACGCGATGGGCCGTGATCACGTGACGACCGCGGAACTGGCTTTCGATAGCGGTCATCACATTGTGGGTATGCGGGTTCACACGATCGCCAATATGGGCGCATATCTTTCGACATTTGCTCCCTTTATTCCAACAGGCGCGGCCCTCAAGGTTCTTCCCGGGGTCTATGATGTCAAACATCTGCTCTATCATGTCGAAGGCGTGTTCACGAATACCACGCCGGTCGATGCCTATCGTGGCGCTGGCAGGCCGGAATCGATCTATTGCATGGAGCGATTGATCGAGGCTGCGGCGCGAGACCTCGGGGTCGACCGCGCTGAACTGAGGCGAAAGAACTTCATCCAATCCGCGCAGATGCCGTTCACGACCACGGCAGGGGAAACCTACGACAGTGGAGAATTCGATCGTGTAATGGCCGTAGCACTCGAAAATTCCGAGTGGAACAGCTTCGAATCCCGCCGCAAGGAGGCTGCCCAAAAGGGCAGGTTCCGTGGGATTGGAATGTGCTATTATATCGAATCGACGATGGGCAACCCGAACGAGGCCACTGCCGTTCGTTTTGAGGAGGACGGCACTGTAAGCGTCGCCGTCGGCACCCAAAATAACGGCCAAGGGCACGAAACTGCTTATGCCCAGATTATCAGTGAATTTCTGGGCGTGCCTTTCGAAAGCGTCCGTTTGATCGAGGGTGACAGTGACCTTATCGCCTCGGGCGGGGGCACAGGCGGTTCACGCTCCGTTACGGCCCAAGGCACGGCGATCAGGGCCGCTTCGGAAAAGGTGATCGAGCGTGGCAAGCACTACGCCGCCCAGGAATTCGAGGCGGCGGTAGCCGACATCGAATTCGCCGATGGTGTGTTCCAGGTCCGCGGTACAGATCGGAGTGTCGATATCATGACGTTGGCGAAAAAGGCGAAATCGGCCGCCACGCAGCCCGAAGGTTATGAAGGTGGGCTCGATGCCGATGCTTCGATTACCCTTGAAGCTTGGACATTTCCCAATGGCTGCCACATCGCCGAAGTCGAGATCGACGCCGACACCGGTACCACCGACGTTGTAAGGTACACGGTCGTCGATGATTTCGGCAAAGTGATCAACCCGACCCTGGTCGCCGGACAAATCCATGGCGGGGTCGCTCAGGGTATCGGTCAGGCTCTGATGGAGCGCACTGTTTTCGATGACAACGGTCAGCTGCTTTCAGGATCCTTCATGGATTACTGCATGCCGCGAGCCGACACGATGCCGAATTTCATGACATCGACAGAAGAAATCCTATGCCGCAACAATCCGTTGGGTATGAAGGGCTGCGGTGAGGCTGGCTCGGTCGGGGCATGTGCCGCAGTGATCAATGCGCTGATCGATGCGCTCTCACCGATTGGTGTCAGGAACGTCGATATGCCGGCAACACCGGAATCGCTTTGGACATTGATGAACCAGGCAAAAGCCGCCTGACATTCCGAAAGGCGGATCAAGGGCCTCGTTCCAACAGGAGCGAGGCCCTTTTTATGTGAATCACCAAGAAACCTACGCTGATGTCTTGCGGGCTTCGTCGAAGTTGGCCTGGGCACGCTTGACGAAGAGATCGACAACTTCGTTTTGCGCCTTCATGGAAAGATCCATGGTCTCCTTGACTTCAGCCATCGCTTTTTCGACGGCAACGCGGGCCTCGTCGACATAGGCCTGCGGCTCCTTCTTGCCGTCGAAACTCTTCATCATGGCCTCGCTGCGGGCGAAGCTTTCCTTCATCATCTCGGCTTGGCGCTGCGCCACCGTTTGGGCGAGATCGAAAATGATCTTCTGAGCGGCCGAGAAAGTCTCGATATTGGCTTTCTGGATCGCCATCAGAGCGTCCATATCCACTTTCGGAAAATTCGGCATATGAGCGTCGCTGGGCATCGAATCCCCTCCTTAGTTTGGTCACCATGGCGGCGACCTGATGGTAGTGGTGAGCCGTAATGACCTCAAATCACATATGTGAGTCGCAGCGTACGGCCGAAGGCCCCCGTCATCGTGGCTGTCATTTCGGTTTCGACAGATCGCCGATCCTGGCTTCGAGAACTTCGATGTTCTTCGGCCAATCCGACTTCAAGACTCGGGACAGCGCACGATCGGCAAGGAGCTTTCCGCCGGTCTGACAGCGCGGGCAGTAATTGGTTTCATTGCTGACATGACGGATTCGCTGGATCGATGTGGCGCATACCGGACAAGGCTTGCCATAGCGCCCATGCACTGCCATCTCGGGACGAAAAGCGGTGACTTTCTCCGGAAACCTGCCGGCGGCTTGATCGCGAAGTCGGTCGGACCAAAGCGAGAGAACCGCCCGCATCGCTTGATAAAGTCGTTCGACCTCGCTGTCGTCGAGGATGCTCGTCATGCTTATCGGTGAGAGCTTTGCCTGATGTAAGATCTCGTCGGAATAGGCGTTGCCGATGCCGGCCACCAGTCGCTGATCGGTCAGGAACCGCTTGAGCGTACGGCGCTCCAGCCGCAGGACCGAACCGAAGGAGCTCCTCGAGACATCCAACGGCTCGATCCCCAGAGGCCGCATCTGCTCGAGCGCGGCCCTGCCGGCAACGACGTGCAGCGACGCCCGTTTCTTGGATCCTGGTTCATCCAACCGCAGCGACCCGGTCTCGAAATCAAATGCCGCGAGATTGTGCCGAAGCGTCAATGAGGCGGGCGTATCCGACCAATGAAGTCGGCCCGCAATCATCAAATGCAGAACCAGCCAACGATCCCCTTCGAGGCCGATCGCAATTCGTTTGCCCAGACGGTCCACGCCTTCGACGTGTCGGCCTTCGCATTCCGAAATGGGCGGTATGGCGGTCCGCAGAAGAAACGGGCTCTTGCGGCGCACCGTCAGGAGTTTGCGGCCTCTTATGCGCTGGTCTAGCGCCTCGACATAGAGCGCAATATCCGGCAATTCAGGCATTGATCTTTTCCGGGCCCAGGCCCTGTGCCCGACAATCGATAGAGAGAGGAAACGCCACGTGATTGATCTCTACACCTGGGGCACGCCCAACGGACGCAAGGTCTCGATCATGCTCGAGGAATGCGGCCTCGACTATGCGGTCCATCCGATCGACATTGGCAAGGACGAACAGTTTCAGGACCATTTCCTCGCCATCAGCCCCAACAATAAAATCCCCGCTATCGTCGATCGCGACAACAACAATCAGTCGGTGTTCGAGAGCGGCGCCATATTGATCTATCTCGCGGAGAAGACCGGCAAGTTCCTACCCAAGGAACCCGCCAAGAGGATTGCCGCCTTCGAATGGCTGATGTGGCAGATGGGTGGCGTTGGACCGATGCTGGGCCAGGTCCATCATTTTCTGCGTTTCAACCCCGGCAAGGCGCCCTATGCTGAGGAGCGTTATCACAAGGAAGGGCTAAGGCTCTATGGCGTGGCCGAGAAGCGCCTCGCCGCCAACGAATGGCTGGCGGGCGATGAGTACACGATTGCCGACATCGCATCATGGCCCTGGTTCTCCCGCTTCGAATGGCATGACGTCAATTTCGACGGACTTCCGAACTTCAAACGCTGGTACAATGCCGTGGCGGCCAGACCCGGCGTGAAGCGGGGCTACGACGTACCCGCAAGAGGCCAGGAAATCCCGACCATCCCTTGAATTGAAGCCCTGCGGCGGATCATTGACAGGGAGCGGATGCGTGCCCTAATCAGGCGCT
>JBGSYN010000254.1:0-8656 GCA_041750975.1 Geminicoccaceae bacterium
CCGTCGCTGACCATAAGCCGCCGCGCCTCCAGCAGCCGAAGCCGTTTTTGGAACTGGCGTGGCGACAGCGAGGTCAGGGCCTTGAAATGCTGGTGGAAGGAGGATGGGCTCATGCCGGCCGTCGCGGCGAGCCGTTCGACCGGCAAGGGCCGCGCAAATTCGGCTCGGAGAACGGCAACGGCGCGGGCAATACGCTCGGCATGGCTGTCGACGGCCGCAAGCCTGCGAATCGCCGGGCCGTGACGGCCGGCGAGGAGCCAGTAATGCATCTCCCTGACCAGTGCTGGAACGAGCACGGGCAAGGCGTCGGGGCGGCCGAGCAGGCGCACCAGGCGCATAGCACCGTCGAGCAGCGCCTCGTCGGTCTCGTCCAACAAGAGCGAGGTCTCTCGCCCTGAGCGCGATACAGCCGCATTGGCTGCTTGTGGTTCCGGTTCTGGGGCCTGTTCCGGGGCCAGCTCTGTCGCAAGCTCGCGTATCACGCCCATATCGAGGTCGAGTGCCAAGGCCAGATAAGGCTCAGCCCGGGTCGCCGATACTACACGTGCAACGATCGGAACGTCGGTGCTCACGACCACGGATTGGCCGGCGCCGAGCAGCCGCACTTCGTTGCCGAGGGTCAACTGCTTGGCGCCCCCAAGGATCAGGCAGAGGGCGGGCTTGTAGATCGCGTGGATCAGTCCCGTCGGGGCGTAGACCCGCATCATCGTGACACCCTCGAGCGGCGACGTCACCAAGCCGTCGGCGTTGGCGTGACTATCCGCGTAGTGTCGAATGGCGCGCTTGAGCAATTCCGTCATGCCGTCGCGTCTCCCATCGTCGAAGGCTGCAGCATCGTCTCTTGAGCTAACTTTCTTTGGAGGATCGGGCAAGTTTTAAGGCGTCCAAGGCAAACGTGCCGCACCGGCCGGGACTAGATAAGAGGCATCGCTTCAAGGTTTTACGAGGAACGACCATGACCACGCAAACGAAGATCACGCTAATCACCGGCGGCAGCCGAGGGCTCGGCCGCAACACGGCGATGAGCCTTGCCCGCAAGGGCGGCGACATCATTCTGACCTACCAATCCCGCCAGGACGAAGCCGATAGGGTCGTCGCCGAGATCCAGGCGGCGGGCCGCAACGCGGTGGCGCTGCAGCTCGATGCGGGTGACGTTGCCGGCTTCGACGCTTTCGTCGGCCAGGTTCGGGAAGCGCTCAGCACCGAGTGGGGGCGCGACAGCTTCGATCATCTCGTCAACAATGCGGGGTTTGGGCTCCTCGCGCCGTTTGCCGAAACGACGGAGGAGGCGTTCGACAGTCTGGTGAACGTGCATCTGAAGGGGGTGTTCTTCCTGACGCAGAAGCTGCTCCCGCTGATCGCCGATGGCGGTCGCATCGTTAACCTCTCGAGCGGTCTCACCCGCTTTAGCCTGCCCGGCATGGCGGCCTACGCCGTGATGAAGGGCGGCGTGGAAGTTCTGACGCGCTATCTGGCCAAGGAGCTCGGTCCGCGCGGCATCGCCGTCAACACCGTGGCACCCGGCGCGATCGAGACGGATTTCGGTGGCGGTGCGGTGCGTGACAACCCGGACTATAATCGGAATGTCGCCCAAGCGACGGCACTCGGCCGCGCCGGTGTCCCCGACGACATCGGCCCGATGATCGCAGCCTTGCTCACCGAGGACAACCGCTGGATCAATGGCCAACGGATCGAGGTTGCGGGCGGCGCCTATCTCTGATCCCGGGCCGGCCTTCAAGGCTCAGGCGCAAGCCTCGAGCCCAGGATTGTGACCTTGCTCACTGTCTGACAGGTCGAAAACGGCGATTGTTGCCTTGGTGGCAGAACCATCGCCGGCTGAGCGGTGAGGCTTGGGCCGGCGGATGGCTTCACTTCTTTAGAGAGCAGGTGTCGTGGCTCTTTGACGCCCTGCGACGTCGATGTCGACAAGAGCGGCCTCGTCTTTTCGAATTCGACGCCTGAAATTTCTAGCGGTCGACCGCCTGGGGGCGTGGTCCGTCGCGGGTTTGGGAACGTGCTTGCCGGCTGTTATCGAGCAGTTGCGCGACGCCGTTTCGAACCTCGGGGGCGGGATCGCTTTCGGCAAGCCTCGCCAGGCGGGCGGCGGCATCGGACCCGCGGGCGACCCACAGGCTTTGTGCCGCCCGCAATCGGACCTGCGACGCCGGATCGAGCAGGGCGCGATAGATCAAGCGCACGGTGTTGCGGTGGCCACTTCCAGCAATGGCGCCGATCGCCGAGGCACGGATCGCCGGATCATCGCTCGTCTCGAACAGATGCTGGAGTTCCGCCATCGCGGCGCGGTCTTGCCGATAGCTCAATTTCACGATGTCGCGGACCGATGCCGCCTCCCGGCTTTCGGCCGATTCCTCGGTCAAAACTGCAGGTTGTGGCGGCGGTTCGGCAGTTGGTGGCTGGATCACGTGACGCTCGATCGCGAGCGTGCCATCGCGCCGCCCGATCAGAATGATTTCGGCGATCCGGCCGTCCCGATAGCGCAGTGCAAGCGACTTCGATCCCGCCAATTCGAGCAGCATATCGCTCGGCTGCAAACTCTCGATATCGATCGGACCGATCGGTCCCGGATCCCGCCACACCGCCACCTCCGCGCCGATCGCAATGCCAATTTCGCGGACAATATCAACAAGGGGTACGGCTTCATCAAGATGGAGGCTGAGGGTGCCATCACTGTGAAGCTCGACCGTGTACTTTTGAGGCGACGGAGTATCGCCGCCGGGCTCGACCGCGGCAAAGGCGGGCGAGGCGGCGGCGATAACCGCTATCATCACGATGAGCCGTCGTAGATTAGGCGCGCTGAAAGCCATCGATACACGTCTTCAGGCTTGGCAGCAGGTCCAGTGACCCGTGCTCAGCGCGTCGCTTGTGGGCCTTTGAATGGGAACTTCGCAGCCATCGCCACACCATAGCTCTTCTTCTGCTTGAAGTTGCCCTTGCCCTTAACACCGTTCACGGTCTCGGTGTTCATCGCATATTGCAGGGTGGCGAAGGCCACGGCATCGGCGTTGATCTCGAGCGCCTTGAGGCTGATATTGTCGAAGGTATCGCAGGCGAGGTGATAGCAGGGATCGAATTGATCGCCGACGACACCGCCCCAGATTGCCGCTTCTTCAGGCGTCTTGACTTCCTCAGCACCGGTGAACAGGCCGCCAGAAGGTATGCCTACCTCGATGAACGGACCGTAATCCGAGCGGCCGTCGAAATCGGTGCCTTTAAACGGTTCACCGACGGCATTGTAGTAGGCCTCGAACAGCGCCTCGATCTGCGCCGACCCCTCCGGTCCCGGCCCGGCACCCTCGCCGTCCGAATCGTCACCGTCATAGACGAGAAAGACATAATTCGGCGAGCCGATCATGTCGAAATTGAGATAGAGCACGATAGCGCTTTGCTCGGCCTCGCTCAGACCCTCGACATAGGCCGTCGAGCCGACGAGCCCGGACTCTTCGGCACCCCACCACGCAAACCGCACGGTTTGCCGCGGTTTGACCTTGGCCATTTGCACCGCCACTTCGAGAATTGTTGCACTCCCGGAGCCGTTGTCCTGAATGCCGGGGCCCGCCTGGACCGAATCCAGATGGGCGCCGACCATGATGACGTTGTCGTCACCCTTGCCGGGCAGTTCGGCAATGACGTTGTTTTGGGTCGTCTCGACCGGTGGGTCGACATCGATGGAGGCTGTCGAGCCTGCCGGCGCCAGCGAAACGCCATCGGCAAAGCTGGCGCCGACCACCGGGATCGTCAGATTGCTGGGGCTGCCATCTGGCAGGTCAGCTGCAGTGCCGACGATCAATCCCTCACGTTCCGGCGTGTTTCCCTGATTGAAGATGATAACCGCTTCAGCACCGGCCGCTTCCGCATTGGCGGCCTTTAGCGAAAACTGGCAGGTACCGCGCTGGATCAAGGCAATATCCGCGGAGCCGCTGAAGTCGAGGCCGGCAAAATCCTCGGCCTCGCAGCCGCTGGTCGAATCCCGCGGGAGGTCGAGCATGAGGTCGACGGGTATCACCGGGCCGGTAATTTCCCCGAAGCCGGAACCGGTGAAGGCGCCGGTCTCATAAGTCGCCGTTACCGGCGTCAGCTGTTGCAGGTCCGAGGGCGGAATGAAGGTGAAGTCGAACGCGTCGAGTTCGACCTCATAACCCGCTGCTTCAAGTGTCTCGACAACGTAGGCGACACTCGCGTCATAACCCGGAGTGCCCGCCGCGCGCGTTCCGTTATTGGCGTCGGCCGCCGCCTGCAGTGCGGCCTGGTGGGCGCGCACACCCTCGAGGGTGACGCAGTCCAGCAGCTTCTTCTGGGTGTTGTTGTTTCGAGCTTGGCACGCCGGCGACGCGGCCTCGGCGGGTCCGCTCAATGCTGCCGCCGATAGTGCGATTATGGATACGCCGAACAATGTCGCGACTTTCATCCGAAACTCCCTATTGCGCGGTGGCCATTCAAACCCCGCTATTGTTGTTTACAGGGGTAGAAGACCCCGAGTGCCGATTGACATGGTCTTTGAGTACCCCTTCGCCACTATCGCCAAAGGCCCAGCCAAGGCAAGGGACAACTTCACCGATGTGACACAGAGCCTACGGCGTCAAGCATCTTGTGGATATTCGTGGTGAGTGGCTTCTACTAATTATCACGCTGGTTAATGTACTTTTTCACGTGATCGGGAATCTCAATAGTGTGTTGGCGAAACACACCGAGTTAATTCGCCTCGCCTCAATAGGAACGAGATCTCTAAGCCTTTCTGAGGACCCGACGATGTCAACTGGCGTTGCAGGATCCTGCGCCGTCGTTGACGCCACATGCGAAAGTGATCTTGCTCACTGCGTGAACGCCCGACCAAGGCGATCATGACGCCGGTGGCAGAACCATCGCCGGCTGAGCGGTGAGGCTTGGGCCGGGGCTATGGTGTGCTTGATCAAGGAGTACGAGCCGTGCCTCTATGGAATGTTGAACCGCAAATGCAGCGGACGCCCGATATATGTTGGGAAGCCACTTTGCGGATGATGTGGCATTGGCGGTATAAGGGCGACGCCGACAAACTTGGCGAATATAATCGCAGGCTGGTCAATCTTGTCACCGTGGACCGGCGTCTGAGCGATATCCAGATGGATCGCCTGTACTTGCATTTCGGCCTTCGCTCCCTGGCCAATCCACAGGGCAAGAATGTTCGGCACGCCCTGGGTTGGTCCCCGGTCACCGTGATCGTCAGCGACCCGCAGATTGGCGACCATGCCGTGGTCATCTCCGGCAGCACCGCCGACGGTCGCTATGTCGTGGTCGATCCCTGCGGCGTGCACAATCGGATCGAATGTCTTGCCGCCAACGAAACTACCAGGAGCGCGGCCGACATCGACGGCAAGCTCGGCTTCTTCATCTGGTACTGGTGAGGCGCCTTAGGGATATGTACCATGGGTTTCTGCGGGAGACGGTTCCGAAGACGATGTCGTTGGCTAGGATCGAAGTCTTGGGATCGTCGTGTCGAGATCGAGGGAGCGTTCGGTTTCGGCCTGGACCAGGATCAGGGTGACGTTGTCCCTCGCACCGCGATCGAGGGTAGCTTCGACCATGGCATCGGCGGTCTGCTCCAGGTCGGCTGTTGCGATCTGCCGTTCGATGAAACGGTCGTCCAGTTCGCCGGTGAGCCCGTCGCTGCAGAGAAGGAAGACATCGCCGGCCTCGATGCCGCCTTGATCGACCTCGAGTTCGAGCGGGCCCGGTATGCCGACGGCGCGGGTCAGGCGGTGGGCGAGGGGCGAGCTGTGCGCGGTTTCCTTATCCGTGCCGCGCGCGATCATGTCTTCGGCGAGGTTGTGATCCCTGGTTAGGAGCTCGAGCCGGCCTTGGCGGGAGCGATAGATCCGGCTGTCTCCCGCCCAGACGCAGGCAAAGCTTTCGCCGAAGGCGAGGAGGGCGACGACGGTGCAGCCGCAGATGCCTTCGGTGGTGCGTTGCAATTCCTCATGGGCGCGTTCGATCGCGTCCCTCACAGTCTTGAACAGATCCTTGGCGGTGTCGGGTGTGGCAAGGGCGGCGAGGGACGAGGTGACGAGTTGGCTTGCCCGGTCGCCGTGGCTGTGCCCACCCATGCCGTCGGCGACGACCCAAAGGCCCATTTCGGGCCGGGCAAGATGGCTGTCCTCGTTGCGCTCGCGGATCTTGCCGACATGGGTCCGGACGGCGGTGTTGAAGCCGAACCCGCTCAAGCGCCTGACCCCAGCATGAAGGCGAAGCGGCTTGACGATGGCAGGGAACGAGACAGGAGCATGCCCTCGGCGACGTTCGGCGATCCTTCCGTCCAAAAAGCGCAGCACGGCATCAGAAGATCAAGCAGATCGTTCGCCGCCGGCCCGTCCGATTCGATCCAGCGCTCACCGGCGTACGGTTCGTTATCGGTCCGGGGTGGTTCCAGTTGACCAAGTCCACTGAGGAAATCATCGAACACGAAGTCCGGCTCCAATATCGAGAGCGCTTTGGCGGCGGCGGCGTCGAACCATTCTTTGTTTTGCCGCACCGCCAGGGCGCGCATCTCCGGGGGAAGCCCTGCTGCGAGCGTGAAGGGAAAATAGCGGCCGACCGCATCGACCGACGGCAGCAGGATGCCGGCCATGGAGCGGGGGCCGGCGATCCCGGCGTCGAGCGCGAAGCGCCAGACGGGGCTTTCCAGATAGAGGTTGAGCCAATTCTCGCCGATTTGTTGCCGGGTTTCGAACAGGCAGGTCTGCAGCCAGCGGTCCCAGATCTCGGCGAAATCCGGGTCGAGATTATGGCGGATGAAGTCGCCATGGCTCGGCAGTTTGCCAAAACAGCCGGTCAGAGTCCGTTCGGGCATCGAAACTGGCTCAACAGGCTGAGATCGAAGGGATTGGAAACGGAATTGGCGAGGATCTCGAACTCGACCCAATGCGGCTGGACGCCCAAGGCCACGCGGAACAGATCGGGGCGATTGGTGCGCTGGAAATTGCCGGTGCCGAGCAGGCGGAACCACGACCAAGCACCTTCGCGGCGCAGGCTCTGCTGGTTGGCGGTCTGACCGACCGGGATAAAGGTTACGCTCGCGAGATTGGTGTCGCTCGGGCCCGGCCATTGCATCGGCGTCGGCCGCACCGGCCCATGCGCATAGTTCGCCGTCTGGCCATCGAGATCGAGGATCGCCCGGGCCGACTGGCCATCCAGGGTCACCGGCTTGACGGTGAAGCTAGTCTGCGGTGTGGCGCCACCGGTAAAGAGGCCGTCCCGGATTTTTCGGGCCAGCTCGAAGGGCCGCAGTGAGCCGTTGCCGATCCCGACATCGCGCTGCCAGCGCCAGCCGGGTCCTGCCATATCGACGAGCGGGACCAGATGGGTTTTGGTGAAATTGTCGATCAGGCCGCCCGGACCGAGCAGGCGCGAGAAATCGGCGAGGCTGATATCGACCTGGCTGTTGGGCGAGAAGGGGAAGCGATCGGTCGTCGCCTGCCGGCAGAAGGGCAGGACTTCCGTCTGCCAGATCGCATTGAGGCGCCGGCGCACGGCATCCTGGCCCTGCGCCTCGAACTTCTGGGCGATGCCGCCGACCATTCCCGCCAGCGGCTCGGGCAGGTTGACGGCGGCCTGGGCCACCGGCTGGACGACATTGGCAAGGCCGCCTCGCTCCAGGAGCGCCTGATCCGGATTGGGGCTGAGCGCCAGGTTCTGCAATTCGCCGCGCAGCAGATCCAAGGCGCCGATCGCCTGATCGAGTGCCGCCGGAGCGCCATCCGCACCCTCGACCAGAAGGGCGAGGTCCTGGAAATGATCCTCCACCGGCTGCCCCGGAGGTGCGGTTTCGACGACCCCCGCAGCACTACCGCCATCGCCCGGCTTGGCGAGCTTCGCGAGCTTCTTGATCGAGCCGCCGACCTTACTGCCGAGCAGTTTGGAGGCGGTCTTGGTCGCGAGCTTCTGCGCCGCCTTGGGCACGCCGCCTGCCGCCTCTTCCGTTTCCTCGGGCTCGGGCGGGGGCACGGTGAGGCGGGTTTCCTTAAGCGCACTCTGCAGCATCAGCTTGATCGGCGAGCTCGGTCCCGCGATCACCTTCAGCGCCTGCACCGATTGCTGGAGATCGCCCAGGGGCTGGAGCGTGACGTCGCGGATCAGGCGCTCCCATTGCTCGATGAAATCGTCGTAGTAGAGCCTGAGAATATCGCGCTGCAGTTCGCCGAGCTGGATTTCCTGGATCGCGGCATCGTCGCTCGAGCCCAAAAGCCAGCTTTCGAAGGCCTCGGCGGCGGCAATGTCGCTCAGATTGGCGAGCAGGATCTGGTGGAAGCCGTCATAGGTGAAGATGCCTGGAATACCGGCATTGAGCGGCCGTTCGGAGCGCCGCGTGAGCACCAGACTGGCTTGAGGGCCGGCATAATCGAGCGGCTGCCATTCCGGCAGGCTCAGAACCTCCTCGCTGTCGACGAACGCCGTGTAGGCGCGTTTGGCCAGCGGGATCTGCTTTATCGTGCGCCTCGCCTCGGCAATGAGGTTCCGGTCTAGGCCCGGCTTCTCGATGGTCGGCAGGATCTCCAGCAGATTGACCAGATGGACCAGCAGCCGCTCGCGCAATTCGGGGGCCCCCGGATACGCATTCTGCCAATCGACAAGGTCGAGAAATGCCGCGACATGGTTGGGATCGAGC
>JBGSYN010000255.1:0-10913 GCA_041750975.1 Geminicoccaceae bacterium
TCGAGCCGATGCGGGCGCTGGCACCGACCACGAAGGGGCCGAGCACCGCGGCACCGGCGCCGACGACGACACCATTACCGAGTGTCGGATGGCGCTTGCCGGCATCGAGCGACACGCCACCCAGCGTGACACCCTGATAGAGCGTAACGTCATCGCCGATCTCGGCGGTTTCGCCGATCACGATGGCCATACCGTGATCGATGAAGAAACGCTTGCCGATCCGGCATCCCGGATGAATCTCGATCCCGGTGAAGAAGCGGCTGACCTGCGACAGGGTTCGCGCCGTCACCTTCCAGCCCTTCAGCCAGAGCGTATGAGCGACACGATGCGCCAGAATCGCATGCAATCCCGGATAGCACAGCAGCACTTCCAGTTTCGAATGCGCCGCCGGGTCTCTTTGGAAGACCGCGTCGATATCCTCTTTGAGCCTCTTGAACATTTCAGGGCCTATGCGATATAGCGAGGTTGTTCCCGATCATGCGTGTCCGTCACGGGCTCTCCAGCTGCGTTCGATGGCGCGTCCCGCGAGCCAGAAAAACGCCCCATAGGATGCTGTGAAATAGGCTGCAGCACCTTACGGGCAAGCCGCATACTAAAGATCGGCGATAGGGGTCAATGTTCAATGGCTGCGCGCCGCCCCGGGCGAACGGCCGACGTGTTTACGATGTGGATGGATTTTTTTCGATGCCAGAGGTCATCTTCAACGGTTCCGACGGTCGTCTCGAGGGGCGGTACATTCATGGAGAGGGCCAGACACCGCCTCTAGCGATCATCCTTCATCCGCACCCGCTGCATGGCGGGACCATGAACAATCGGCTGATCTATAACCTGTTTCACGTGTTCGTGCGGCGCGGCTTCTCGACCCTGCGCTTCAATTTCCGCGGTGTCGGCCGTTCGCAGGCGAGCTTCGATCATGGCCAGGGCGAGCTTCGTGACGCCGCCTCCGCACTCGACTGGATGCAGCAGCACAATCCCAACAGCAATGTCGCCTGGGTCGCGGGATTCGGTTTCGGCGCCTGGATCGCCATGCAATTGCTGATGCGGCGCCCGGAAATACACGGCTTTCTCTGCGCCTCGCTGCCGGCCAACATGTATGATTTCAACTTCCTCGCACCCTGCCCCAGCTCCGGCCTGATCATTCACGGTGAGAACGATACGGTCACCGACACCGAATCCGTGGTGAAGCTTGTCAACAAGTTGTCGCAGCAGCGTGGCATCACCATCGATTTCGAGACCATCGACGGGGCCGATCACTTCATGAGCGACGAGCTCGATATTCTCGAAGCGTTCTGCGAGGCCTATCTGGACAAGCGGCTCAAGGGCATCGCCGAACCGATCGCGCTCGCCCGCTAAGGACCGCCATGTCCAAGCTGAACTCGGAGCTTCTGCAAACCCTCAAGGATCGCGCGTTCTTCCATCAGTGCACCGATCTCGAGGAGTTGGACGCACGTGCCGCGCGCGGGCCGATAACTGGCTATATCGGCTTCGACTGCACGGCGACCAGCCTTCATATCGGCAATCTCGTCAGCATCATGCTGCTGCGGACGCTGCAGCGATTGGGTCATCACCCGATCGCCCTGATCGGCGGCGGCACGACCAAAGTCGGCGATCCGACCTTCCGCGATGAAAGCCGGCCGCTCCTCACCGACGCGCAGATAAAAGAGAATATTGCGGGGATCCGCCAATCTCTCGAGAAATTCCTGGATTTCGATGCCGGCGCCATTATCGCCGATAATGACGCATGGCTGAGCGATCTCGAATACATCCCGTTTCTTCGGGATTTCGGCACGCATTTCACGATCAACCGCATGCTGACGTTCGATTCGGTGCGGCTGCGGCTGGAACGCGAGCAACCGATGACGCTGCTCGAGTTCAATTACATGGTGATGCAGGCTTACGACTTCCTCGAACTCAGCCGCCGCTACGATTGTACCCTGCAGCTCGGCGGCTCCGATCAGTGGGGCAACATCGTCAACGGGGTCGAACTCGGCAGGCGCATCGACGGCCGTCAGTTGTTCGGTCTTACCACGCCGCTGATCACGACCGCTTCCGGCGCCAAGATGGGCAAGACGGCCGCCGGGGCTGTGTGGCTCAACGAAGCAAGGCTGCCGGTGTTCGACTACTGGCAATTCTGGCGCAACACCGAGGATGCGGATGTCGGCCGCTTCCTGCGCATGTTCACCGAACTGCCGCTCGATGAAATCGCCAGACTCGAGGACCTACAAGGGGCCGAACTCAACGACGCCAAGATCGTTTTAGCCAACGAAGCGACCGGTATGTGTCATGGCCAGGAAGCTGCTCGGAAATCGAGCGAAACCGCCGCCAACCTGTTCGGCGCGAGGTCCGGCGATATCGAGGGCCTGACCGTGATCGAAATCGAGCTCTCCAGGCTCGACCAGGGGGTCACGGTGGTCGAGTTGTTTCATCTCGCCGGCCTTACTCAATCCCTCAGCGAAGCGAGGCGTCTGATACGCGGTGGCGGCGCCCGGCTCAACGATGCCAGGATCGAGGACGAGGCGGTCGAAGCCGGTCGGGTCGATCTTGTCGATGGCCATCTCAAGCTCTCCGCTGGCAAAAAACGCCACGTTTTGATTAAACCGGCGGCCTAAAGGTCGATTAGGGAGTCGTCGATGTCCGCCCTGGCGGATCGATCGCTGAACCGCCCGAGGCCGCCGCGTGCGTCCTCGGACAAGGCCGGCAGTGCGTTTCGCGAACGCTGGCGGCATCGTGCCCAACGCCTGACGGAGACCGAGCTCAAGGAGTTTGCGCTCGGCGCCTTCGAGCATCCGATCGCCGGCCCCATGCTCGAGGGCTTGGGCTCAGGCAGTCCGTTTCTCGCCGATCGCCTGTTGAACGATATGGGACTGCTTCAAGAACTGGTCACGGTTGATCCCGAGACCGTCTGGCAAAAGACGCTCGACCGCGTCGCAACGCTGCCACTGGGCCAGCGCAACGAACTCATGGCCGGGGTGAGGCGGATCAGGGCACGAGCCGCGACCGTCATCGCCTGGGCCGACCTTACCGGATCCTGGGATCTCGCAAACGCGACGTCAGCACTCACCGAGTTTGCAGATGCCGCGACGGCGAAGTTCGGCGATCATCTGATGCGCGAGGCAAGGCAGCGCGGCGAAATCGAGCTCGATGACCCGGAAAGGCCCAGCGAGGGAAGCGGCATCATCGTCATTGCGATGGGCAAGCATGGTGCCTTCGAACTCAATTATTCGAGCGACATCGATCTAGTCGTCCTGTTCGACCCCGGGCGTCTGCGCTATCGCGGGCCGGAATCGCCGATGGCCTTTGCGGTCCGGTTTGCCCGATCGCTCGGCCATCTGCTCGAACACCGCACCCGGGATGGCTATGTGCTGCGGGTCGACCTGCGGCTGCGGCCACATTTGCCGGGTCATCCTCTAGCGCTGTCGACGGAAGACGCGGAAATCTACTATGAGCGCCATGGCCAGAACTGGGAGCGCGCCGCTCTCATCAAGGCCCGTCCCGTCGCCGGCGATATCGAGGCGGGTGCCATATTCCTCCGGCATTTGCGGCCTTTCATCTGGCGCAAGCATCTGGATTACGCGGCGATCCGCGATATCCACTCGATCAAGCGCCAGATCAACGCTTTCCGCGGCTTTGGAGAACTCAAGGTCTGGGGACACGACCTGAAGGTCGGCAGCGGCGGCATTCGCGAGATCGAATTCTTCGTCCAGACGCAACAACTCATTCTGGGCGGTCAGAACCCGTTGCTTCGGACGTCTGGCACGATCGAGACCCTGGAGCGGCTCGCCGAGGCCCGCTGGGTCAGCCACGATGTCGCGGCCGAACTGATCTCGGCCTACCGTTATCTCCGGCTGCTCGAGCATCGCCTGCAAATGCAGCAGGACCAGCAAACCCAGCGCATGCCGCCATTCGGCCGCGATGCCGAAACCTTCGCCGCCTTTGCCGGGTATGACGGGACCGCCTCGCTCGAAAGCGATCTCAAGGCCGTTCTCGATACCGTGAGTGAGCACTATGGCGCCCTCTTCGAAGGCGAGGAAGATCTGGGCGGCGGCCGGACGCTGGTCTTCACCGGCACGCAGACCGGACCGGAAACGCTCGCTACTTTGGAATCATTGGGCTTTCGCGACCCCGAGAAGGTCGCCGGGCGCATCCGCTCCTGGCATCACGGCCACATTCGAGCCACGCGGAGCACGCGCGCCCGTGAGCTCCTGACCGAACTCGTGCCCTCGATTCTCGAAGCCATGACCCGTCAACCCGATATCGATGACGCATTCAGTCATTTCGACGGGTTCCTCTCGGGCTTGCCGACGGGCGTTCAGCTGTTTTCGTTGATCAGGGCGCATCCGGAACTGTTGCGTCTCCTGACCGACATGTTCGGTGCCGTGCCTCGCCTCGCCCGCTATCTGAGCACGAACACGGATCTGTTCGAGGCCATGCTGTCGCCCGATTTCTTCGATCCGTTACCCGGCAAGGACGAGCTGCAAGCCGAGATCGAATTGCGGCTGCGCGATGCCCGGGACCTGCAGGATGTGTTGGAGGCGGCAAGACGCTGGGCGCATGGCAGGCAGTTCCAGGCGGGACTGCACGTCGTGCTCGGCACCAGTTCGGCGGATCAGGCGACGACGATGTTGACCGATCTCGCCGAAATGATTCTGGCGATCATGCTCGAGGAGTCGCGTCGCTGGCTCGAGCAGGAGCATGGGCGGATCAACGGCTCGAGCTTCGCGATACTGGGCCTTGGCAAGCTCGGCAGTCGTGAACTCACCATCGGCTCCGACCTCGACCTCGTCTTCGTCTATGAGGCACCGGAGACGGCCCGGAGCACGGGCGGCAAGGCCCTCGAGGCGCAGACCTACTTCGCGAGGCTTGGCCAACGCTTGATTACCTCCATCACCGCGCAGACCAATGAGGGCCGGCTGTTCGAGATCGATACGCGGCTGCGCCCGTCGGGCAATGTCGGCCCGGTGGCCTGCTCCCTCATGAATTTCGAGAGCTACAATCGTGAAACCGCGCAAACCTGGGAAATGCAAGCGCTGTCGCGCGCCCGCGTCGTCGCCGGCGACACCGCTCTGGCCGGGAAGGTCGCAGCCATGCTCGACGAATTGGTGTGCCGTGAGCGCCACTCGGATGCGTTGCGCTACGAGGTACGGGCGATGCGGGAACGCATCTTCAACGAACATGGCAGCGACACGCCCTGGAACCTCAAGCACACCCGAGGCGGCATCACCGAGCTCGAATTCCTGGCGCAATACCTCCAGCTCTCGAAGGCACGCGATTATCCGGAATTGCGTTCGCCATCCACCCGCGAGGTATTTCGTGTGGCCGGGACCAAGGGATTGTTGAGCGCGGCTGAGAGCGACGCGATGATCGCAGCACTGCGTCTCCAGATCGCTCTGCAGCTGGTGCTGCGCCTGTCGCGGATCGAGAAACTCGACGAGAGCACGGCGGCCGACGGTCTCAAGGAAACCCTGGTGCGTGCATCGGCGCGTCAGCTTGGCGACAGCACCATGATCGTTGATTTTCCCTCGCTGCAGCGTCACCTGGTTGAAAGTCAGTCGCGGGTAAGGCAGATTTTCGAGCGCGAGTGTCCGATGAACGCTGAGATTTCGAACAACGAATGAGTAGGTAGGAACGATGGCAACGACAGCAGAACTACTGAGCGAAGGCGATAAGGCGCCGGCCTTCGATTTGCCGCGTGACGGCGGTGGCCGCATTGCCTCGAAAGATCTGGAAGGCAAGCCCTTCGTCATTTACCTCTATCCCAAGGACGATACCTCCGGCTGCACCACGGAGGCGATCGCTTTCACCGAAGCCTATGACGAGTTCAAGGCTTTGGGGGTCGAGATCGTCGGCCTTTCCAAGGACGACGTCGCCAGCCATGACAAATTCGTCAAGAAGCACTCGCTCGGCATCCCGCTCGCGGCTGATGTCGATGGCGGCCTCGTCGAGGGCCTTGGCGCCTGGGTCCAAAAAAGCATGTACGGCAAAAAATATATGGGCATCGACCGCTCGACGTTTCTCATTGCGGCAGACGGCACGATCGCCAAGGTCTGGCGCAAGGTCAAGGTGCCGGGCCATGTCGACGAGGTTCTTGCCGCTGCCAAGCAACTTGCCGCCAAATGAGATCCCAGCATGAGCAACCAGACCTTAGGGCTCACTGAGCAGCTTCAGGCCTATCTGCTGTCGAACACCCTGCGCGAGGCGGCGCCGCTTGCCGCACTTCGGGCCGAAACCGATCAAATTGCCCATGCCGGCATGCGCAGCTCGCCCGAGCAGATGCAGTTCCTGCAATTGCTGATCCGGCTGATCGGTGCGCGCGAGGTGCTCGAGGTCGGTTGTTTCGTCGGCTACGGGACGCTCGCCATGGCGTTGGCGTTGCCCGAGGACGGCAGGATCACGACGATCGACGTCAACGAGGACTGGGCCTCAATCGGCCGCACCTATTGGCGGCAGGCCGGGGTGGAGGATCGGATCGGCTTCAGGTCCGGCAATGCCCTCGAGGTGCTCGAGGAGTTGCGCTCAGCGGGGCGGCAGGACAGTTTCGATCTGGCCTATATCGACGCCGACAAGAAGGGCTACCCCGACTATTTCCGGCAATGTCTCGCACTGGTACGGCCCGGGGGATTGATTGCGCTCGACAATATGCTTTGGCACGGCGCTGTCGCGGACCCCGCCAATAACGATCGCCAGACCGCGATCCTTCGCGAGCTCACTCTGGAACTCCGCGACAGCAAAGCCATCAATTTCTCGCTGGTGCCGATCGGCGACGGCGTCGCTCTGGCCCGCCGGCGCAACTGATCGGAGGCCGTGTCCGGCAAGTAGGGGTTTTGGCAGCGGTCAGCCGTCGGCCGGTCTGACCCGATCGCGCTCCTGGCTGATGAGCTGCGAAAGCTGAGCGATCGGCATCGCACCCGGAACGATCGTGTCGCCGACGATGAAGCTCGGCGTGCCGTTGATGCCAAGCTGGCCCGCGATCTGCAGGTTCGTCTGAATGGCTTCCGCGACCTCGCTGCCATCCATTTCCGTCTTGAGCCGCTCGGGATCGATGCCGAGCTTTTCGGCTGTCTCCAGGATCGTGGGCTCTGACAAATCCCCTGCGTTCATCAATGCGAAGTGGAAATCCATATAATGCTCGGGCGCAATTCTCGAGGCCGCCAATCCGGCGCGGGCCGCAACCATGGAGTCCGGCCCCAATACGGGCAATTCCTTGAAGACCAGCCGCAGATCTTCATCCTCCTCCAACAGCGCTTGCATGGCGGGCGCCATGCGCCGGCAATAGCTGCACTGATAATCGAAGAACTCGACCAGGGTCACACTCCCCTCCGCATTGCCGGCCACGGGATCGTTCGGATCATTGAAGATCTCGTCCCCAAGCGAACTTAGCGTCTCGCGCCGACGCTCGGCCTCGGCGGCCTGTTGCCGGGCCTGCAATTGCTGAATGGCTTCATAAATGATCTCGGGCTCGCGCATCAGATAGTCGCGCACGATCCGCTCGATTTCGGCGTCCGAGCGCGCCTCCTGGGCTGCCGCCTGAAATGTGGCGAGCATCGCAAAAGCGCCGAGAACAATTATCCGTAGGCTGCACCGCATAAGCCGATTTCCATGAAAATCCCTGGTAGACTTCGTGTAGCGTCAAAAGTGACGATCGGCCAAGTCACGAAGACGTTGGCAGCCTCGCCGGCCGATATCCGCTCCTAGCGGCGGCTGGGTTCGTCCATATCGGCAAGCAGACGTTTCAGATCCTGCAGCTGGTACCAGTTCGGGTCAGTGGCCGTCATCCGCTGCTCCGCCCGGCCGAGATAGAGCCGCGCATCGCGTTGATTGCGGGTCAATATTGCGTACTCGGCCAGCGCCAGATCCGCTGCGTTCTCATTGCCGAGCTGGCCTTCGGCGATGCCGAGAAGTCGCCAGGCGCCGGAATTGGTGGGCTCGATCAAGACCGCCTCGGCCAGCGCATCGCGAGCTTCGGCGCGATCGGCATCGGTCCCTTGCTCGAGATAGGCGCGAGCCAGCCCGATCTGCAGGAGTGCGGAACCAGGCAACAGGTCGACCGCGCGATCATAGGCTTCGATCGCTTCTTCAGACCGGCCGTTCTCATAAAGGATTTGTCCCTCGAGCTCCCAAAAATAGGGATCGGTCGGACGCTCCGCAATCAAGCCTTCGACCAGCGCGAGCGATGCCGGCAGATCCGGCTCCCGATAAAGTGCAACGGCACGCGCATAACGGTCGTAAATCATGTCCCCCGAATATTTCCGCAGCACCGAGGAAGGTTCGCCGAGGAAGCCCTCGAGTTTCGCCACCATCCGCTTGTGCTCGTCGATCTCGGCCGGATCGTCGGGAACGGCCGCATAATTCGAGTTCTCGACGGCATGCTCGACGAAGGCGATGCGATCGCGGGTCAAAGGGTGGCTGCGCAGATAGGCGTCGCCTTCCGAAACGATCCGCAGATTGTCGGTCTCGAGGATTTCCATGAACTCCAGGAGGCCCTCGGGCGAGCGCTGTACGGAGGTCAGGTAGGTGATCGCCGCCTGATCGGCCGATTGCTCCTGACGCCGGCTGAAGGAGAGAATGCCGCGCTCGGCGACGGTTGCGCCGCCTGCGAATATCGCCGTGCCGACCGCAGGGGCCCCCGCCAGGGTCGCAGCCGCACCTAGCAAGGCGCCGATGATGGTCTCGGTCTGCGCACCGGCGATGGCGTCGCCGGTGCGGCTCAAATGCCCGCCAGCGATATGACCGGTTTCATGGGCGATCACGCCCTGGAGTTGCCCGGGTGTTTCACTCCTGGTGAGGAGACCGGTGTGCAGGAACAGATTTTGTCCGCCGGCGACAAAGGCGTTCAAACGCTGGTCACGAACGATATAGATGTCGATCGCGCCCGGATCGAGCCCGGCTGCGAGAAAGATCGGGTCCGACAATTGGCGTAAATAGGCCTCGATCTCGGCGTCGCGAATGAGCGCGATGGCCCAGGCCTTGGTCCAGCTCAGGGACACCAGGGCGGCGACCAGGATCAAGAGGATGAGAGAGCGGGAAATACGTACCAAACTTCACTTTTCCTTCATCGGCCCGGGGCATTTTGGCCCTGCTGTTTCGACGCAAGCGGCGATCTCCTGACTGCAGCTTGCGACCGAGACTATTGAATTAGCCTTAAGAACGGAGCGCGTCAGTGTTGAAATGCTCAAAAAGAGGCGACATCGCGAGCTTTTTGGCGATGGATGTCCTGACCGATGCTAATCGGCTTGCCCGCATGGGCAAGGATGTCGTTCACCTCGAAGCCGGCGAGCCGGCCATGGGGCCGCCGCCCGCGGCACTCGATGCCGCCGTCGCAACGCTCGACGGCCGCCGCCATGGCTACACGACGTCGCTTGGCATGCCCATCCTCCGTCATCGTCTGGCGGAACATTATGCCGAAACCTACGGCGTCCTGTTCGAGCCGGACCGTATCGCGATCACGGCCGGTGCCTCCGCCGCTTTCGTCCTGGCCTTTCTCGCGGCATTCGATGTGGGCGACAGGGTGGCCTTCGCCGAGCCGGGTTATCCGGCCTACCGCAATATTCTCGAGGCCCTCAGTATCGAAACGGTGCCGATATTCACCGAACTGGAAACCGGCTTCCAGCCCACCGTAGGCCATCTCGAAGCGCTTGACCGGCCGATCGATGGCCTGATTCTCGCCAATCCGGCAAACCCGACGGGCTCCATGCTCCGCCCCAAGCAACTCGAAGCGATGGTCGCCTATTGCCGGACCCATGGTATTAGGCTGATCGTCGATGAAATCTATCATGGGATCACGTTCGAGCATCCGGCCGAAACGACACTGGCGCATACCGACGAGGCCGTGGTCATCAACAGCTTTTCGAAGTTCTATTGCATGACCGGCTGGCGGGTCGGCTGGGCCGTGTTGCCGCCGGATCTGATAGCACCGGTTGGACGGCTCGCGGCGAACCTCTATATAGCCCCCTCGACGATCGCGCAGCAGGCTGCCCTTGGTGCGCTGACCGCAAGGCACGAGCTTGAAGCGCGAATCGGCACGTATCGCGCCAATCGCGATCTCCTGCTGCAGGCACTGGGCGAAATCGGGCTGGATCGGATCGCTCCGGCCGAAGGCGCATTCTACCTCTATGTCGATGTCAGCGACTATACCGTGGATTCGATGAGCTTCTGTCGCCAGATATTGGATGAAACCGGGGTTGCCATGACGCCCGGCGTCGATTTTGACCAACGCCGGGGCCATCACTATGTTCGCCTGTCGTTCGCCGGCGCGCCCGAAACGATCGAGGCCGCCGCCATCCGGCTGAAATCATGGTTCAGCCGGACGGCCCGTCGTTGCGCCGCCTGACGACCATGGTCTGGCCGAGACGTTAACGGACCCAGCGGCTCCACCAGCCCTGGCGCTCCGGCTCGGGCTCGCCGGTCTCTTCAGGCGGCGGCGTTGTCTCCGCCTCGCGCGAACGCTCTTCGTCGCGAGACTCGTCGTGAGAAGGAGGGTCCTCAGGTCCGTGCCCATTGCCGGATATCGCCGCCGACGCCTCCTCTTCGCTCACAGACTCGGACCCATCATGGACCGCACCCCCGTTCGCGGTACCGGCGCCATCGTCGAGCGGAATGCGCACGGCACCGTCATCCGCGCTCTCGAAGGTCGGACCGTTCGCATGTTCGACCTCGCTCGGTGACGCGGGTGCCTCCTCGAGTTCTTCGCCGCTCGCGAGAAGACGATCGGATGGCACCTCCGGTATCGCATCCGGCTCCGGCATTTCGGGTGCCGCAATTTCCGCGATCCGTTCGCTTAACGGCTGCTCGACTTCGTCCGTGGCCGCCGGCGCCGCCGAAGATGTGGCCGAAGATTCGCCGGCGTCGGCCGATTCGGCCCCTTGATCGCCAGCCGCCGACGCCACCGACGGCTCGGCATCGCCGTTGGTCTGCGC
>JBGSYN010000256.1:0-80009 GCA_041750975.1 Geminicoccaceae bacterium
AGAAACCGCAGACTATCGGGCTCGATGGCGAAATAGACGAGGCCACCTTGCCGGGTCAGCGTGCCGCTGGCTTCGACATAGAGCCCGGTCCAGTCAAGCCAGTCTTCGTTGGCTTCCTCGCCGTCGGGGTTAGTCACGAACGGCAACGCAATCAATTCCTCTTCGCCCTTGAGCAGGAACATCGCAGGTGTCGTTCCGATCAGGCATAGATTGGCGCAGCCTTTGTGGGCCTTGCCGTTGCCCGGCCGCATCGCCCCCATCTCGCACTTGCCATCGACCAATTCACCCCTCAGCGTGATTTCCCCGAGATCTTCGATTTCGGGTGCAGCCATCGCTTCGCTCCCTTCCTCGGCTGCCGTGAGATTCTGCTGCTGACCGATGATCAACATCTCGTAGCCATTATGGGTAACGAGGATTCCCGAAGCATCGACCATCTGCTCGTCCAAAGGATCGGCCCAGTCATCTACCCCGAATTTACCGCTGCCGATCAGCATCAAGGGCCGTCCCTCGGGATAGTCTTCGCTTGCCGCCACGTAGATGACGGGAAAGGGGTGCGCCTTGAGCCTGCCGCTAAAGCTCTGTGGACCCAGGTCCCAGCGGATGCGGGCGTCGCCAAGCTCGCGTTCCGTCGCGATGAGCGCCGCACCGGCGCCAACCGCAACCGCGGCAACGAGGACCGCAACCAACAGGAGGAATAGACCCAGCGATCTTGGTATTGAACGATAACCGACAAAAAAGCTCCGGTTCGCGTTCAAGCGATTGCCCTCCGCGCACGATCGAGAATGATCGGCTCGGCGGCCGTGCCGGGCGGTAGCATTGCAGGATCGATCAGCACTCGGTCGCCTTCAAGCTTGACCCGATAGGTCCCGACTTTCTCCGTGAACGGGGCGGGACTGCAGCCATCCTCCGGCCGGTACTGAAAGCCATGCCAGGGACAGGTCACCAACCCATCGATGATACAACCCTCACCGAGGGGACCGTTCTGATGGGCGCAGACATTGGAAAGTGCCGAGATCCGGTCGCCATAGCGAAAGAGGGCGGCCCGCTCACCACCCGGCAGCACGATCGTCCGGCCGTGGCTGTCCTCGAGATCAGCGAGTTCAGAGGCGACGATCCAGTCACCATCTGCGGACACCTTGGCCCGATCGGCTCGATAGTCCTTGAGCGCCACCGTCCAATGCAGACCGATAACGAGTAGCGGACAGGCGCCAAAAACCAGTGGGTAGACGATACTGCGTTCCGCCTGGAGCGTGCCCAGGGCCACATGCATCACGAGCAGCCCATAGGCCAGATAAACGCCCATATGGAGCGTTTTCCACAATGGCGGGGTGAGGAATTTCAGCCAGAAATCATGGCTTGTCGCCATCATCACGAACAGGATGACGAGTGTCGCGAGCCCCAGCCATTCGATCGGAAAATCGAGGAACGAAGTCGCATTGCTGCTGCTCGATAGCACCGACACCCAGGGATCGACCGGTGAAAAGACATGATACCAGCCGACGACGAACTGGAGATGGGTGAAGGCCACGAAAAAGGTGAGCACGCCAAAATGGCGGCGATTATAGAGGAGCGGCAAGAAGCGTGGATCGAGCCTCGCCAGCGGACCGAGACAGAGGATGAAGGTCAGCATCAAGAATGCGCAGGTGCCGAAGGCCCGCATCCGCAAAATCTGGCCGTCGATCGGGGAGGTCTGAATGAGACCTGGTGCATATCGAATGAAGAGCGTGATGTAGAGCACGACGAAAAGAAGAAGGATCGCGTCGTACCAGTATTTGTTCCGGTTCCACTGGACCGGCGTGTATTTGACGCTCACGGCCCGCCTCCGCCTGCCTTCGGCGCCAGACGCTCGACCGCCTCAGCTTCGACGGGTAGGTCCGGGCGAAGCGCCAGTGCCGCAACGAACAGAACCGGCAGCAAGACACCCAAGACCAGCCAGATCGCGCGATGCGCGCGGCGATGTCCAACCTGCACTAACTGCGCTCCCGCTCCAGTGCAACCCAGCGATACACAACCAAGGGCCAAAGACCCACGACACCCGGAATCAACAGCAGCCGGAACACAAAGGTGCCGCGAGCGGCCTCATCGATACGATCGATGCCCCAGAGAAGAAAGGCGGCAGCCATGATCGCCCCAAGGCCAACGTAAATTCGGAATACGAAAATGATCGCTTCAGCCATGTGGCGCCAATTTCCCCCGTTGTCCGGTACTTACCTCTGGTCCGCGGCACCGTGAACGGCCTGCGCCGCCACGCAGGTAGACAGACCACTAGCCCCTATCTAGTCAAGCGATGACATTTCAAAACCATGAGGGAAGCGCTCGATGGCAAGCAAGATGGCGTTGCTATGGCACAGGGTGGCCGGGCTCGATGAGCTGCCGGAGGGCCGGGTCAAGACCGTCACGGCCGGCATCAAGAGCATGGCGCTGGTCCATTTCAACGGGCGCTTTGCCGCCATGGACAATCGCTGTCCGCACCAGGGCGGACCCTTGGGCGAGGGCAATATCGAAACCGGCGTCGATGGCCAATGCTGGCTGCGCTGCCCGTGGCATGGCTGGGATTTCGACCCCCTGACCGGCAAGCCGCCCGGCGGCCACGAGGATAGCGGCCAGGCGATGTTTCCGGTCGAGATACGCAATGACGGCGTCTATGTCGGCGTCGAACCGGAACCCGAGAAACCCCGCACCGTCTCCCATGTCATGGCCGAGACCATGGTCAATTGGGGCATCAAGCGCGTCTTCGGCATGGTCGGCCACTCCAATCTCGGTTTGGCGGAAGCGCTCCGAATCGAAGAGACAAAGGGAAACCTCGCCTATATCGGCATCCGCCATGAAGGTGCCGCCTCTTTCGCCTGTTCGGGCTATGCCAAGCTCAGCGGCAAGCCCGCCGCCTGTCTCTCGATTGCGGGACCTGGCGCCACTAATCTCCTGACCGGCTTGTGGGATGCGAAGGTGGATCGGGCACCGATCCTCGCCCTGACCGGTCAGGTCAATGTTCAGGTGTTCGGCCCCGGCGCCTTCCAGGAGATCGATCTCGCTTCGGCGTTTTCGGCGGTCAGCAAGTTCAGCCAGACCGTGCTCCACACGTCGCACCATGCGGAATTGATGACCCTCGCCTGCAAGAATGCCGTCGTGCAGCGGGACGTCGCCCACCTGATTTTCCCCGACGACGTGCAAACCATCGCTGACGGCGCTTCGCCCGCTTCGGGGCCGGAGGGACGGGTTGCGCCGACGGCAATCACGCCACCGGAGGAAAGTGTCGAACAGGCCCTGTCGCTTATCGCCGGCGCCAGGCGGCCCCTGATCATCGTTGGCTACGGCGCCAGAGATTCCATGGACAGCGTCATCGAATTGGCCGAAGCACTTGGCGCCTGCGTCGTCACCACCTTCAAGGGCAAGGGCGTCATCAGCGATGCGCATCCGCTTGCGGGCGGCGTTCTCGGCCGCTCCGGCACGCCGATCGCAAGTTGGTTCATGAACGAATGCGACCTCATTCTCGCATTCGGCAGTTCCTTTTCGAATCACACCGGCATCGCGCCCTACAAGCCGATCATCCAGGTCGATTTCGAGCAGATGCAGCTCGGCAAATTCCACAGGGTGGCCGTCCCGGTCTGGGGCGACATTGCGCAGACAGCGAGAATTTTCCACGAGCGGCTGCCGGCACGACCGGACGCCAGGGACCAGCGGGATGAAGTCGCCGCGCGTTGGCGGCTCTGGCGAAACGAAAAAGCGCGGCGTCTCGAGGATGATCTCGGCCACGGCGTCAACTCGGCCTCGATCTTCGCGGCCCTGACGCGGCATTGTCCGGCGGATGCGGCCATCGCCGTCGATGTCGGCAACAATACCTACTCGTTCGGCCGCTATTTCGAATGCAAGCGGCAAAGCATCATGATGTCGGGCTATCTGGGCTCGATCGGCTTCGGTTTTCCGGCGGCCGTGGGAGCCTGGGCGGCAACCCAGGACTTCCCGGAACTTGCCGGCCGCAAGGTCGTTTCGATCAGCGGCGATGGCGGCTTCGGCCAGTATATGGGCGAACTGACGACGGCGGTGAAATACGGCATGGACATCACCCACATCCTCTTGAACAACAACCAACTCGGCAAGATCAGCAAGGAACAGCGCGCGGGCGAGTGGCAGGTCTGGCAGACATCGCTCCACAATCCCGGTTTTGCCGAATACGCCGAACTTTGCGGCGCCAAGGGTATCCGGGTCAGCGATCGCGATGCGCTTGACGCAGCCCTTCTGGAGGCGATCGATCACCCGGGCCCGGCGCTAGTCGAGATCATGGCCGACGCCGACCTCGTTTGACATGCCGGAAACCGAACCGAGAGGCGACATGACAATGGAATGGCAAACACTCGGAGCGATCCAGCCGACCACGCTCACCGAAGCCAGGGTTCAGGCGCATTTCGCGGCACAGCGGGTCAGTGCCCCGGCAACCGTCCTGCTCAATGAGGCGCCCGATTGGAGCCATACAACACTGAGTTGGGACCATGCCCATCAAGCCCTGGTCAGCCACACTCTGCCTAGCGGCACCCGGCTTGGGCTGAGAATGCCCGACCTTGCCATGATCGAGCTCCGGGATGACTCTATCTGCCTCGAATACGAACTTGCCGGCCGCTCCAACAGCGATCTCGATGCGTTCCTGGCGGCGCATTTCGAGGCGCATGGATTGTCGCGAGAGAAACTCGCCGAGGTTCGCTACCGCGACATGCCCGATCATCTCGTCGCCGACGATGGCCCCTACGATCCGAACGGGCTTGCCAGTGAATTTCAGGAATTGGCCCACTGGTATCGTAATGCCGACCGGGCACTCGAAATCGTGCGTGACGAGCTTGCATCAGTCCAGCCCGGGCCTTCGCCGGTTTATTGTTGGCCGCACCATTTCGATATCGCCACCCTCATCGCCTTCGACGACGCCGATTCGGAGGTGGCGCGCGCCATTGGGGTCGGCATGTCCCCCGGCGACAGCAGCTACCCGCAGCCATATTTCTATGTGAACCCCTGGCCAAAGCTGGACGTGGCCGACCTGCCGACGATCCCTGAGCCGGGCCGCTGGCACACCGAGGGATTCATCGGGGCGGTCGCGACCGGCGAGCGGATCATCGCGCAGGGCGATCAGCCAAAGGCACTCATGGCTTTCCTGCGCGAAGCGATCGGGGTCAGCCGCACCAAGCTCGGCGTATAGCCGAGCAGGTCAAGAGGCGGCGTGCGCCTCGGTCGTTTCGTCTTTGCCTTCCTTCAACCAGTCACGCGACGCACCGGTCTTGCCGGCTGCGGCGAGCACGGCGCCATCCGGTAGTTTCGTCAGCGGCGTGTAGCGCGGATGATGATGGTCCTTGTAGGGATCGTTGCTGGCCTTGTTGTAGCAACAGATCAACAGATTGCGGCTGTGGTCGGAGAGGTTTGCCGAAGAGCAATGCAACGTGTTGCTGTGGAAGAACAGCACGTCGCCTGGATCCATGACGCAGTCGACAACGGGGAGCACCTTGGCGGCCTCTTCGACCCGCTCCTCATCGGCGCCGGTCTGGCCCGCGACCCGGCCGTGGTCGATGCGGCCAAGCTTGTGGCTGCCGGTCATCACCTTCATGCAGCCGTTCTCCGTCGTGGCCCGATCGATCGCCACGGCGATCGACACCATATCGGGGAAGAGGCAACCGTTTTGATACCAGTAGCCATAGTCCTGATGCCATTCCCATCGGCCGCCGCCGCCCGGTCGCTTCAGCGTCAGTTTCGAATGGTAGTGGTAGACCTCGCCGCCCATCAGCTTTTCGGCACCGCCGGCCATGCGCTCCGAACTCGCGAGCGCGCCGAAAACGTCGTCCGGCGGATTGTTCCAAAGTGCCAGAGCCGTCGAACCACCTTCGGCATCATTCAGTTGCAGAACATTGGCGCTGATCTCGGGGTCGGTCTCGATTGCCTGACGCAACAGCTCAACCTCTTCCGGCAAGACGAAGCGGCGCTTGATCAGATAGCCGTCCCGCCAGAATGCCTCATGGTCCGCCTCGGTGAGATGCTGAAACTCCATGGTTTTTGCCTCCGCTTTGCAGTTGGTCATAGAATAAGGGTCGAGCGCCTAGGGAACAAGGAGCTGCAGACCCTGGAATTCCCATTCGTTCGGGCAAGTTCCTGCTATATGAGATTTGCCGAAATCCGCGAGTACGAACAATGACCGGCATGACCGATCTGCATCGGGCCGTGCGCCAGGATGCTCTTTTTCCGCGAGTTCCGAAACCGCTGACGGGCCGCACGCCGGTCTGGCGCGTAGTCCTGCAGCTGCGCCGGAATTCGCTTTCGACCTGGGGTCCTCAAGCATTCCGCGAAGACATCATCACGGGCACTTTCCTGGGCCGCCAAAGCGTGCTGATCAACGCGCCGGAAGCGATCCGCCACGTCTTTCTCGACAATCACGAAAACTACGACCGCAACCCGGCGACGAACCGCGTCCTCGAGCCGGTGGTCGGCAAGGGCCTGTTTCTCGCCAAGGGCGACTCCTGGAAGCGTCGACGCCGCCTCCTCGCACCGACATTCCAGCCGCGCAGCCTGGAACTCGTCGCAAGGCACGCCGCCGAGGTCACGAATGAAACCCTCGCGGACTTCGACGAACAAAAAGCATCGATCGTTAATCTTCGCGCAATTTTTCAAGATCTGGCGCTCGAGGTGGCGGGACGGAGCCTATTCTCCCATGCAATGCGCCAGCACGGCCCCAATATTCGAGCCTGCCTCGACGATTACGGGCGGCATCACGCCGGCCCATTTCCCTCCGATCTCGTCCTCCCCGAAGCGTGGCCGAGCCCCAAGGCACCAGCGCGAGGCCGCTTCAAGCGGCGCTGGAATCAAGTGGTCGAGGGCATCATTGAGCAGCGACGCAGTGAGGGTATCGGCGATCCGCCCCGCGATCTCTTCGACATCATGGTCCATGCGCGCGACGATGATTCGGGCGGCGGGATCACCAATGAAGAGTTCCGTGACGAGGTCGCGACGCTCATCATCGCCGGTCATGAAACCACGGCCCTGACGATGTTCTGGGCGGCCTATCTCCTGGCTCAGGCGCCCGCAATCCAGGAGCGGATCGCGGCGGAGGCCGAGGCGCTCGATCTCGAGCCCGATCGTGCCGGAGCCAATGTTCGCCATCTGGAGCTGACACGGGCCGTTATCCAGGAAGCGCTCAGGCTCTATCCGGTCGCCTTTACCATCGTCAGGCGGGCGATCGCACCCGATCAGGTAATGGGACGCAAAATCGAGCCTCAGGCGCTGGTCGTCCTCGCTCCCTGGGTGCTGCATCGCCATGAACGCCTCTGGCAGCGCCCCGAACTTTTCGATCCGACGCGATTTCTGCCGGGCGCTCCGGCAATCGGCAAATACAGCTATCTGCCGTTCGGAATCGGCCCGAGAATCTGCATCGGCGCCCAATTCGCCATGAACGAAGCTACCGTAGTCATGGCCAAGCTGATCCGCCGCCACAGGATCGAGCTGGTCGATTCCCGGCCGGTCACACCGCTCGGCATCGTCACCATCGTTCCGGACCGCATTCCGGCCTTTCGCTGCAGGCCGCGCTCATAACTCCGGTGGCACGCGCTCAAACCAGGGCTTCGCCTGTTCGAGTTCGCCCGCAAGACGGATCAGCTCGGCTTCGCCGCCGAAAGGAGCCATGAACATCGACCCAAGCGGCAGGTTTTCGCTGCTTTGATGCAGTGGCAGGGTCATCGCCGGACAACCGCTCATATTGGCGAGCGGCATGAACGGGATATGTGCCGACACCAGCGCCAGATGACGATCGAGATCCGTATCGTTCTGATCGAACAGACCAAGCGTGGGCGGCGGTCCGGCAAGGCTCGGCACCAAAAGCAGATCATAGCGCTCGAAGAAACGGCCGAAGCCACGCGCCAGCGCCTGCACGATCCGAATGGCGCGCTGAACTTCGACACCGGAATGTTTCGCGCCGCGCTCCGCAAGTGCCAAAGTCACATTCTCGCAGGCAGACGCGGGATCGATGCCAAGCCGCTGCCGCCACGCCCCCAGATCCGTCGCGAGGTTTGTGGAGACGATAGTCAGCATGGCCCAGGCGACGTCCTCACCGACGAATGAAAGCTCCGCCTCCTCGATCCGGTGGCCCAAATCGCCACAAATCCCGGCCGTATCGTCGACCGCGGCGAGACACTGAGGATCGAGCGGTGTGTCGAAGGGTGTTTTCCTGACCAGCGCGATCTTCAGCCTTGGCCCCTCGCCTCCGAGTTCATTTGCGAACGGGCGCCGCGGCGGCGGACAGGCATAAGGATCTCCCGGCTCCGGGCCCGCCAGCGCATCCAGCATTCGTGCGGTATCGCGCACCGTCCGCGTGATGACATGCCCGCCTGCGAGGCCGTTCCATCCTTCGCCGACATCGGGTCCGATGGGATTGCGGGCACGCGACGGCTTCAACCCCACCAGGCCGCAACTCGCGGCAGGAATGCGAATCGATCCACCGCCATCCGTGGCGTGCGCCATCGGCACGATACCGGCGGCAACGGCCGCGGCAGCGCCTCCCGACGAGCCGCCGGCGCTTCGCGTAAGATCGAAGGGGTTACGACAGGCCCCGTGAAGCAACGGCTCGGTCGAAATGTTGACGCCGAACTCCGGGCTAGCGGTTTTGCCGAAGATGACCAGGCCGGCGGATTTGAAGCGGCCAACAAGTGTATTGTCATAGGGCGCGGGAACCGGCGGCGTGAGGCGACTGCCGTTGGTCAGCGGCGTGCCGGCGAGCAGGGCGTAGAGATCCTTCAGCAGGAACGGGACGCCCCGGAACGGGCCGGCAGGCAGACCGTCGGCGATTGCACGGCGGGCGAGCGCATCATGACGCAGCGTCAAAGCGTTGATGCGGGAATTAACAGCCTCGGCCCGCCCCAGGGCGATGTCGAGAAGTTCGTCCGCCGTGATATCGCCCACGGCAACACGTTCGGCCAAGGCCGTCGCATCACGACCTCGATAGTCCTCGAAATTCATTTTAGTCCTTGGCTCATTCGATGGCGTTGCCTGAAAGCACGAAGGCGCCGGCTAACCGTCTTCTGCGTCATGAAACTGTCATACTGCCCAGTTATCCTTATGGTGTAGCTTGTTCAATTAAGCTGTAGCAGCAATAGGGCGCCACTTGGGGTAAAATGTTGGTTCATTAAAGATATCAGCATATCCCATGATTAGTCGGAAAAAAGATTGAGGAACAAAATGATACATAGGCGGCACTAGCCGCCATTTTTTTACCCTATTGCCAACGGAATAAGATTTACCATTACTCAACCTTATTTATCTTCACTGCCAAGGGCGGCATCAAGATTCACTGCTGCACTGATCAGTGCGAGGTGGGTAAAGGCCTGTGGATAATTGCCGAGGCCCTCGCCGCGGGCACCTGTCTCCTCGGCATAGAGCCCGACATGGTTGGAGTAACCCAACATCCGTTCGAAAATAAGCCGTGCGGTATCGAGATAATCTGGATGATAGCGACCGACCCGGGTCAGCGCGTCGACGAGCCAGAACGTGCAGATATTGAAAGTTCCTTCCTCGCCATCCAGGCCGTCTTCATAATGCTGAACATTGTAGCGATAGACCAAATGATTGGCGAGCAAGCCGCCTTCCTTGGGTGACCGCATCATCGCCTGCAATGTCGTCAGAAGCATCGGATCCGTCGGGCTCAGGAAAAAGACGAGCGGCATCGTCAAAAGCGAGGCATCGAGCGTTTCGCCGCCGTAGTACTGGACAAAAGACTGCAGTTCCTCGTTCCAGCCGTGCTCCATAATGTCCATGTAGATGCGGTCCCGGCATTCCCGCCACCGCACGCAATCGCACGGCAGGGCCCGATCGTCAGCAAGCTTCAAGCCGCGGTCGATGGCGACCCAGCACATCAGTTTCGAGTAGGTGAATTGCTGGCGACCGCTTCTAACTTCCCAGATGCCCTCATCCTGGCGACGCCAATTGTCGCAAACCCAATCCACGATGTCCCGCAGGTTCAGCCAGAGGCCATGGCTGATCGGTGCGCCATATTTGTTGTAGAGAAACGCCGCATCCAAGAGCTCTCCATAGATATCAAGTTGCAGCTGACCGTAGGCACCGTTTCCGACCCGGACCGGTTTCGAGCCACGATAGCCGTCGAGATGGTCCAGAATTTCTTCGTCGAGCTCGCGGCGGCCATCGATGCCGTACATGATTTGTAGCGGGCCATCGGACCGGGCGGTCTTGTCGCAGAGTTTGGCGACAAAACGCATGTAGCGGCCGGCCTCTTTGGTGAAACCCAGCCGCATGAAAGCGTAGAGCGTGTAGGCGCTGTCCCTGATCCAAGTATAGCGATAGTCCCAATTTCGGGAGCCGCCGATCGATTCCGGAAGCGAACATGTGGGTGCCGCAACGATGGCGCCGCTCGGCGCATAGGTCATGAGCTTCAATGCCAGGGCCGAGCGATGCACCATCTCGCGCCAACGGCCACGATATCGGCTCTGGGCCAGCCACTTGCGCCAATAGTTGACAGTGGCCCGGAACTGCGCGTTGGCGCCGTCGATATCCGCGCTGTCGAGGGGCGCATCCGCGTTCGGCAATTCGTGAATGACGAAAGCTGCGGTATCGCCCTCGCTCAACGTAAACCTCGCCGTAACCTGTCCTTCCGCGACTTCCAGCGGCACCGTGGCGGAGAGGCCGAGAACGAGGGTTTCGGAGTTGAATACAACTCCGGTCTCGACCTCGCGGACGTCGTGAGCATCCCGCGCGAAGTTGAAGGCCGGCTGACAATGCAGTCTGAGTTCCATGCTGCCCCGCGAGGCAGTCACGATGCGGATCAACTGCCGACAATCGCCCAGGGCCTGTTCTTCATGATGGATCGGCATGAAATCGATCAACTCGACCGTGCCGCTATCGGTGAAGAAGCGCGTGACCAGGACATTGGTGTCCGGCCAATAGGATTGGCGGAACGTGACATCCGTATCGGCAGGCCAGATCCCGCAGGATCCGCCTTTCTGATCGTCCAGCAACGCGCCGAATACGGCCGGGCTGTCAAAACGCGGCAGGCATAGCCAATCGATCGAGCCTTGTGTGCTGATCAGCGCAACCGTGCGCAGATCGCCGACCATGCCGTAGTTCTCGATCGGCTGATAGGCCATGCGTCAGCTTCCCTTCACTCGCCTCCTTGCGGCGATCTTCGACGTCTATCCGGCGACCATGATCAAGCCGTCTTGGTTTTGGCGCTTGGCTCGGCCCGATGTTCGCTCGAGGGCTTGCCGAAGGCCCGATTGAGCGCCACGAGGCCGATAATCGCGGCGACCACCGACGCCGAAAGGATGCCGATCTTGGCCTGATCGAGCGCCGCTCCCTCTCCGAACGCAAGATTGGCGATGAACAAGGCCATCGTGAAGCCGATGCCGGCGAGGAAACCCACGCCCAATATCCCGAACCAGGATACGCCGTCGGGCAATTTCGTGATGCCGAGCTTGACCGCGATCCACGTCAGGCCGGTCACGCCGAGGGGCTTGCCGATGAGGAGCCCCAGGAACACACCGAGCGTGGCCAGGCTCACCATCGCACCCTCGCCACTACCGCCTAGGGCAACGCCTGCATTGAACAATGCGAACACCGGCATGATGAAATAGGCCGAGTAGGGGTGCAACCCGTGCTCGAAATTGTGGAGTGGGCTATGCGAGCGTTTGATGATGCCTTCGACGTCCTCGATATGAACGACCACTTCCTCGAACGTGCTGCCGCCCATCCGGCTTTGGATTTCCTTGGTGAGTTCCCTTGGCGTCATGCGCTGCACGATCGGCACCGACATGGCCATGAGCACGCCGGATATGGTCGCATGGACGCCCGATTTCAGCATGAAGTACCAGCTGATCAGGCCGATCATCGCGTACCAGAAACCGCTGGTACCGCCGCGCCGGCCATACATGTAGGCGACACCGACGAAAACGAAGGACAGCAGGAGCGATCCAACATCCAGTTCCGCTGTGTAGAATAAGGCGATGACAAGGACGGCGCCGAGGTCGTCGACAATCGCCAGGGCCAACAGGAATACTTTGAGGGCGAGAGGAACGCGCTTGCCGATGAGAGCCAGCACGCCAACCGCAAATGCGATATCGGTGGCCATGGGGACACCCCAGCCATTGACGAACTCCGGCTGGTTCCAGTTGACGGCGAGGTAAATGCCAGCAGGCACTAGCATCCCGCCCAAAGCGCCTGATACCGGCAGGGCGGCCTTCTGGAATCCTGCGAGTTCCCCGATCAGCACCTCACGTTTGATCTCAAGACCGACGAGAAAGAAGAAGATCGCCATCAAGAGATCGTTCACCCAGAGTTCCAGGGGCTTCATCAGACTGAAGCCGCCGAGCTCCACTCCCGTCGTCGCGTGCTTCATCTCGAAATAGCTGGATGCCCAAGGGGAGTTGGCCCAGATGAAGGCGACAAGCGCCGCCGCGATCAGTATGACGCCGCTCGAGCTTTCGCTCCGCAGAAAACTCTCGACCGGAGAAGGCAACCGAATGATGGGTTTTTTCGAGGGGAGCTCGCGCGTGGATTTTGGCAAAGTCCTGGTCTCTCAGCTGAACAACTCGAAGCGGGCTCTATTCGACCTCAATCAATAGCCAAGCGCAATCCCGTCCTTGCGTGGATCCGAACCGCCGATGAGAGCACCTCTCGCATAATCGATCAGGATCATCTGACCGCCGCCATGGGGTGCCGGCGTCTCGACCACATCATGCCCAAGCTTGGAAAGCGCCTGCCGCAATTCAGTGCCGATGCCACGCTCGACTTGAAGCGGACCGGGATAAGCCATGACGCGGGGCCAATCGATCGCAGCCTGCGGCGCCATCCCGTAGTCGAGCAGATTGCCGACGACCTGAGTGTGTCCGACCGGCTGAAAATCGCCGCCCATGACGCCAAATCCCGCAAGCGGCCGCCCATCCTTGAGCATCAGGCCCGGGATAATCGTGTGCGCGGGTCGCTTGCCCGGCGCGACTTCGTTGGGATGACCAGCCTCGAGGCTGAAGGCCCGGCCCCGGCAATGAAACAGCACACCCGTGTCCGGACAACAAAGGCCACTGCCGAAATTCTCAAACAGGGAATTGATCAGCGAAACGACATTCCGATCGCGATCCACGACTGTGAGGTACACAGTGTCGTGATGAGCCGGCAACGGCGATGGCGGCAACGGATCGAGGGTTCTTGCAGGGTCGATCATCCTCGCCAGTTCCGCTGCCAATCCAGGGTCCAGCAGCCGATCCATCTGAGTGCGACCGGCATCCGGATCGGCAAGCCACCTGTCTCTCTCACGAAACGCGAGCTTCGTTGCCTCGGCAAGGAAATGAAAGCGCTCGACGCTGTCCGGCGCCGCAGCGGGATTGCCGGCTGCCTGCAGCATGTTGATCATCAGGAGCGCGATCACGCCCTGACCGTTGGGCGGGCATTCCAGGACCCGCACACCCCGATACTCCGTTGCAATCGGCTCCACGAATTCCGGCCGGAATCCGGCGAAGTCTTCCGCGGTATGAGCCCCCCCGGAGGCCTTGAGAAAGGCACTCAGCCGCGCTGCGATCGGTCCTTCGTAGAAGGCCGCGGCACCGTCCTTGCCGATTGCCTCGAGGGTATCTGCCAGTTTCGGCAAGACGTGACGATCGCCCGCAGCGGGGGCATGACCCGAGGGCAGGTAATAATTTCGTGCGCCATCACTGGTCTCTAGCCGCGACTTCCCTTGTGCCCAATCCGAGGCAATCCGTGGCGAGACCCGGTAGCCATGACGCGCGAAGGAGATTGCCGGCTGCAGCAATTCCCCCAACGAGCGGGTGCCGGCAGTCTCGATGAGCGCCTGCCATCCCGCCACTGCACCAGGAATCGTCACGGCATGAGCGCTGGCCGATGGAATCGTCAACGAACCAAGCTCGGCGCGAAGGCCTTCAGCGTCGATCGCTGCGGGCGCGCGGCCGGATGAATTCAACGCTCGAACGTTGCCATCGGCATCGCTGAGCAGCGCAAAGCAATCGCCGCCGATCCCCGTTTGCCCGGGCTCGACCACGCATTGCACCGCCACAGCGGCAACGGCAGCATCGACCGCATTGCCACCGCTGCGCAGTACATCGAGCGCTGTCAGTGTGGCTGCACTGTGCGATGTCGCGGCCATCCCGTGTTCGCCGATCGCCGAGGATCGGCCGGGGAACTGAAAATCACGGGACAATTCGGGGATCATGTCATTGGGCCTTCCTGCCGTGTGCCGGGGAGAGGGGTCAGTCTCGATGGTACGGATGACCTGCAAGAATTGTGCTGGCGCGATAAATCTGTTCCGTCAACATCGCACGCGCCAAAAGATGCGGCCAGGTCATTCTGCCGAAAGCAAGCCGCATCGTCGCCCCGCGCAGGAGTTCCGCATCGAGACCATCGGCGCCACCGATAATCATGCAGATGTCACGGTGGCCGTCATCGCGCCATTTACCGAGAGCAGCGGCAAATTCTGCGCTCGACAATGTATCGCCCTGTTCGTCGAGGGCCACAACACAGGCGGTTTCACCGATGGCTCGCCGAAGGACATCGGCTTCGGCTTTCTTCAAGGCCCCGCCGTGAGCTTGTCCGCGGGGCTGAAGCTCCTGCAATGTCACATTCCAGGGACAGCGAGCACAATATCGGCCGACGAGGGTATTGATCTCGATATCGCGACTGCGGCCGACCGCCAGAATGGTTATCCGCAAGTGCCGATCAGGAGACGACGCGCGGCGTCAGGCGCTCCGGTGGCGCGACCGACCAAAGCCGCTCGATATCATAGAAATTCCTGGTCTCTTCGCGGAAGAGGTGAACGATTATATCCTGCGCGTCGATCAATACCCAATCGCTCTCGTTCAGCCCTTCGGCGACCGCCTGCGCATAGCCGCTGGCCTTGAGCCGAAGCATCATCTTGTCGGCCATGGCTGCGATATGACGTTGCGAGTTGCCGGTGGCAACGATCATGTAGTCGGCAAGAGCGGTCTTGCCTTTGAGATCGATGGTAACGGGATCGATTGCCTTGTCGTCTTCGAGCGACTTCTGGATAAGGTCGAGTAAGAACTCGATTTTTGAGATTTCAACCTGTGCTTGTGCGGTCACGAGCTCTCCGAGGCAGCATGGCACCACCAAGCTCCAGCCGGGATCTCTCCTCTGATCGCCGTGCTCGAGGCAGGATGCGTGCGCATCATTATGTACACCCACGCGGGAGGGGCACAGTCGATAAGTCGCGCCGCCGCACTCTCCGGTATGCGAGCGCTGGCGAAACTTCGAGCGACCTTGCCGCCCACCGCATCATAAAAATAGTCGCTGCGCGCGAAGACTGCAATCGGACAGGTTTCAAATATCGTTCGCCAGCGGCGCCAATGAGGCATCTGGATCAGATTGTCGGCGCCGAGCAACCAGACGAACTTGTTGCCCTCCCAGGTTGACAGGCGATTGAGCGTGTCCGCGGAATAGCGCGTATGCAGTCTTTCCTCGAGGCGTCGCACCTTGATGCGCGGATGGGTGGCGATCGCTTCAGCCCTCGCCACGCGAGCCTCGATGGGAGCCATGCCCGAGCGGGGCTTGAGCGGATTTTGCGGCGATACCAGCCACCAGACCTGGTCCAGCTCAAGCGTCCTCAAAGCTTCCAGGCTGAGATGAAGGTGCCCTTCGTGGGCCGGATTGAAGGAGCCGCCCATCAGCCCGACCCGCAATCGGTAGCCCGGTCGCGGCGGGCGCGCGCTGTTCCATCCGACAATCACGCGAGCCCGTCCACGCGGCAGATTTGCCAAGCCCGGACCCTGACGCGACGGCATCGGCAGGCTCATCAGGGACGGATCTGTCCCTGGCCACGGACGACATATTTGAAGCTCGTCAATTGCTCGACACCGACCGGTCCTCGGGCATGCAGGCGTCCTGTCGAAATGCCGACCTCGGCACCCATGCCGAATTCGCCGCCATCGGCGAATTGCGTCGATGCATTGTGCAGGACGATCGCGCTGTCGACCTCGCCGAGAAATCTCTCCGCCGCGGCCGCGTCATCGGTGACGATGCTGTCGGTGTGGTTGGAGCCGTAGCGCTCGATATATGCCAACGCCTCGTCGAGCCCCTCGACCACCTTCACTGCGAGGATGGCATCGAGATATTCAGTACCCCAGTCAGCCTCGGTCGCCACCTTCGCGCGAGGCTCGAGCGCACAGACCGTCTCGTCGCCTCGTATCTCGCAGCCGGCTTCGATCAGGGAATTCAATATCGATGACATCATCGAGCCGACGACCGAACGATCGACGAGCAATGTCTCGGCCGCACCGCAGATCCCGGTACGTCTCAATTTGGCGTTCATCACGATCTCGCGGGCCATCACCGGATCGGCAGCCTGATGCACATAGACATGACAATTGCCGTCCAGATGCGCCAGGACGGGGATACGGCTTTCCGCCTGGACCCGTTCGATCAACGAGCGGCCACCGCGGGGGACGATGACGTCGATGAAATCGTTCATTTGCAGCATGATGCCGACCGCGGCACGGTCCGACGTAGGCAAGGTCTGTATCGCTTCACCCGGCAATTCCGCGGCAATGAGCCCAGCCTTGAGGCAATTGCGGATCGCTGCCGAAGAGTAGAAGCTTTCGGATCCACCGCGCAGAACCGCTGCATTGCCGGCCTTGAGGCACAAGCCTCCGGCATCGGCCGTAACGTTCGGACGGCTCTCGTAAATGATCCCGATCACGCCGAGCGGCACACGGACACGGGAGATATCGAGCCCGTTCGGACGCTGCCACCGTGCCATTTCGGAGCCGACTGGGTCGTCGAGCGCTGCGATCGCCTCGAGGCCTGTCGCCATGGCTTCGATCCGGACTGGGTTGAGTTCCAGACGATCGAGCAACGCCTTCGCGAGGTCCCGGCCCCGGGCCGTGTCCATGTCCCGCGCATTGGCATCGAGAATGCCGCTCGAATTGTTACGGATTGCTTCGGATGCGACCCTGAGAGCGCGGTTTTTTGCACCCGTGCCGGCTTTGGCCATGCGGCCCGCAGCCTGCCGCGCGCCTCGGCCGAGCTCGGCCATTTGCCGCTCAAGATCCTGATCCTTGAAGGGCGCGTTGATCACGGTTGCCATGGGTCCACTCCTTATCTCCCCATTCGCCATAGCATGAGCGCGGTCGAAGGCCAAAGGGCTCAAAGGATGACCAGATCGTCCCGATGGACCATGGCATCGCGGCCCCGGAACCCCAGAATGGTCTCGATCTCGCGGCTTTGGCGACCGGCTATGGCGATCGCATCCTGGGCATCGTAGGCGGAAAGACCTTTGGCGATCGCGATGCCGGACCGATCCTCGATCATCACGGCATCGCCACGCTCGAAATTGCCGTGGATGGCTACTACACCTGCGGGCAGGAGACTGCTGCCACGCCTGAGCGCCAAGGTTGCACCATCGTCGATGCGGATTCGGCCCATCACGCCGAGACTTGCGGCGATCCAATGTTTTCTCGCCCTTCTCGGTGTCGTCGTGGCACCGAAATAGGTGCATCGCGCGCCTTTGACAATGGCACGAAGCGGACCGGGCGTTTTGCCGTCACCCAAAACGACAGCGCACCCTGCACTCGTCGCGATCCTTGCCGCTGCAAGTTTGCTGACCATCCCGCCCGTGCCATGTTCCGAGCCGCAACCGCCTGCCATCGCCTCGATGTCGAGCGTGATCTCTTGCACCATCGGGACATGGGTGGCGTTGGTGTCGGTCCTCGGGTCGGCTGAGTAGAGACCGTCGATATCGGATAGTAGAACCAAGAGATCCGCCGAGCCCATAACGGCGACACGTGCGGAGAGCCGATCGTTGTCGCCGAAACGAATCTCGCTCGTCGCAACCGTATCGTTCTCATTGACCACCGGCACAACGCCGAAGCGCAACAATGTTTCCGTCGTGGCCCTAGCATTCAGGTAGCGCCGCCGGCTTTCCGTATCGCCAAGCGTGATCAGCACCTGGGCAGTCTTGAGACCCACCTCGAACAGGCACTCCTGATAGGCCCGGGCAAGCTTGATCTGGCCCGCCGCGGCTGCCGCCTGTTTTTCCTCGAGCCGCAAAACGCGCCGCGGCAAACCCAGGACGCGACGCCCTAGGGCGATCGATCCCGAGGTCACGATAATGATCTGAGAGCCGTTGCGATGCAGTGCCGCGACGTCGGCGGCAAGAGACCCGAGCCACTCGATCCGCGGCTCGCCTGCGTCATCGACGAGGAGTGCGGAGCCGACCTTGACGACCAGCCGCCGCGCCGACGCAAGCGCACCTGCCGCCGTCACAATGCAGGGTTCACAAGACGACGGCGAGTTCGTTTTCAGCACGTTCACGTCGCTTCGCCGAAATCTCCTGCCAGACCCGCTGCACTATCGAGTCGGCACCGATGCGGCTCGGTGCTGAAAGCTGGAGCACGCTTTGGCCGGCGGCTTGCTGCAATGTTTCCACTCGAATGCGAATGGTTTCCGGATCGAGCAAGTCGCATTTACTGAGACAGATGATTTCAGTTTTGCCGGTGAGGCCTCGACCATAGGCGTCGATCTCGTGGCGGACCGTTGCATAATCGGCAGCGACATCGGCACTATCGGCGGCGACCAGATGAACCAGGACTTCGCAGCGCTCGATATGGGCGAGGAACTGATCGCCCAGACCGACCCCTGCATGAGCCCCTTCGATCAAGCCCGGTATATCCGCCAGGACAAAGGAATCGTGGCCGATCTGCACCGTCCCGAGCTTGGGCTCGAGCGTCGTGAAGGGATAATCTCCGATCTTCGGCTTCGCCGCACTGACGACCGAAAGCAGCGTTGATTTGCCCGCGTTCGGCAAGCCGATCAGGCCGGCATCGGCAAGCAGCTTGAGCTTGAGCCAAAGCCACCGTTCCTCACCTGGAAATCCCGGATCGGCGCGGCGCGGCGCACGATTGGTGGAGGTCTTGAAACGCGCATTGCCGCGGCCGCCATCGCCACCGCGCGCCAGCATGATTTCCTCATGTTCGGACTGGATATCGGCGATGAGCGTGACCCCGTCCTCGGCCAGGATCTGCGTGCCGACCGGAACCCGAAGTTCCAACCTGTCGCCTTGGCTGCCGGTTCGATCCTTGCCCATGCCATGATGGCCGCGGGTAGCCTTGAAGTGTTGCTTGTAGCGGAAATCGATGAGCGTGTTCAGCGCGGGATCGGCACGAACGACCACGTCGCCACCCCGTCCACCGTCGCCGCCATTGGGGCCGCCCATGGGGATATATTTCTCGCGGCGAAAGCTGACACAACCGCTGCCGCCATCACCGGATTTTACGAAGATCTTTGCGCTATCGAGAAATCGCATGGTGCCAATACCAACCGGCAATTCTGCATCGCAAGCAGGCCAAGCCGGCAATCAGGCACTCAGTTTAGACGAGAATTTTCTCGTCGCTACATCTTGGCGTAGATTTCCGTTTTCGCCGACCGCGAGTGCCTACTCAGCCGCTGCCGCAACGGCCGCTTCAGGCATAACACTGACGAAACAACGCCCCGCCCGCTCCTTAAACGTCACATGACCACGGACCATCGCATAAATCGTGTGGTCGCGGCCGAGTCCGACATTAGTCCCGGGGTGCCATTTGGTGCCACGCTGGCGAATGATGATGTTGCCGGGAATCACCAACTCACCACCAAATTTCTTGACCCCGAGCCGCTTGCCCGCGGTATCGCGCCCGTTTCTGGAGCTGCCGCCCGCTTTCTTGTGTGCCATCGATAGTTACCTCGTGGAATAACGCCCTTGGGGCGAATATTTCGACAATCTCAGGCGGCCGCGATATCGGTTATCCGCACGACCGTATGCAGTTGGCGGTGCCCCTGCTTGCGGCGCGAATTCTTCCGCCGCCGCTTCTTGAAGATGATGAGCTTGTCGCCCTTGATCTGGTCGAGCACTTCGGCCTTGACGGTGGCCCCCTCGATCAAGGGCGTGCCGATCTTGGGCTCGTCGCCGCCAAGCATCAGCACCTGATCAAATTCGAAGACACTACCGACCTCGGCATCGAGTTTTTCGACACGGATCACTTCATTCTGGGCGACGCGGTATTGCTTGCCGCCTGTCCTGACAACTGCGTACATGGGAATTGCCGATCCAGGGAAAGGAAGTGGCGGACACGCAGCATCGCGTTGTCTCGCCGCAAATTCGAGACGCGCAAAATAACGCCTCAGGCGACGGTGTCAACGATGTTCGGTGTCGATCGCTCGCTCCTTGAGGGTTCGGCACTCAGCCAGACCGCCGTATCGTGAAACGCCGCACCACCCAATGGCGGCACCGGGTCGGCACCGACCAACGCATTGATGCCGATCCCCTCGATGAATGCGGCATTCGGCCAGATGCTTTCGACGACGATGACCGTTTCCTGCATGCCGTTGCGACCGGCCGCATGCAGGAGAATACTGCCGCGTGCATTGCCAATTCGGATCAAGCCACCTTCCTCGACCCCGAAACGGCTCAACACGTCCGGATGAACCAGAGCCTTCGGCCGTCCTTCCTTTTTCTTGGAGGTCGGGGTCTCGGTGAAGCTTGTGTTGAGATAGTTTCGAGCAGGCGCAGTCACCAGGCGAAATGGCGTTTCGGGCTTCATCTGCTCGATCGTTGCGAGATGATCCGGAAACTTTGGCAGGCCCTTGTGATAGGGTCCGATCTCATCCCATTTCGGACAAAATCGAAATCGTCCGTCGGCGAAAGCGAACCCATTTTCGAATGCCGGACGATCCGGCTGGTCGAGCGTGTTGATACCGCCGGCCGCATCGACGGTCTCGGCGTCGGGCCAGCCGGAGCGCCTCAAGAGATCGTCGATCAATTCCCAATCGCTCATCGCGAAGCCGGGATGCTCGGCTCCGACACGAGTCGCGAGTTCCCTGACGACCCAATGATTCGAGCGGCATTCGCCATGCGGCTCAAACAATTTGCGGCCGATATGCAAATAATTGTGGCTCGAGGCCTGATAGATGTCGTCATGCTCCAGAAACATCGTCGCCGGCAGCACGATATCGGCCATCGCTGCGGTTTCGGTCATGAATTGCTCATGAACGCAAAGAAAAAGATCGTCGCGGGCGAGGCCCTGTCGAACCGCATGCAGATCCGGCACGACATTGATCGGGTTGGTGCTCTGCATGATCATCGCCGTGACCGGAGGGCCGCCTGCAAGCGCTTGGCGATCGCCCAGCAGGATTCGACCGAGGGCGCATTGATCGAGCAACCGGACACTCTGGTCGACGACATCGAGACCCATGATCATGCTGCGATCGAGATGATTGGCATCCTGGCCATCATAGAGACCGCCGCCACCGGGCACGCGCCAAGCCCCTTTGACAACGGGCAGACAGCTTGCGGCGTGCATATTTACCGCGCCATTGCGCGATCGCGTGAAACCATAACCATAGCGCACGAATGGTGCGGCGCTGCGCCCGTAGAGCCGGGCGAATTCGATGATCCGCTCGGCTTGAAGGCCGGTAATTGCAGCAGCCCATTGCGGCGTGCGCGACTGCAGATGAGCTTCAAGACCTGCCGGATCGTCGCTATGGCGATTGAGAAAGTCCCAATCGGCGTAACCCTCCTTGAACAGTACGTGCATCACCCCGCAAGCAAGCGCGGCATCGGTGCCGGGAGCCAGCGCCAGATGCACGTCGGCCTGGACGGCAGTCCCCGTGGCGTAGGGATCGATGACCACAAGCCTGGCTCCGCGGTTCTTGCGGGCTCGGCTAATGTGGGTCATCAGGTTGACATTGGTGTGGACCGGGTTGCCGCCCCAGATCACAACGAGATCGCTATGCTCACCGATCTGCGTTGCCGGCGTACCGCGCAAGGTGCCATGGCCGGCCCGCCAGCCCGATTTCGCGATGGTCGAGCAGATCGTGCCGTGAAACCGCGAATAGCGCTTGGCATGGGTCAGTCGATTGAGACTGTCGCGATGAACAAGGCCCATGGTACCGGCATAGTAATAGGGCCAGACGCTTTCGGGACCGTAGTCGTGTTCCGCCTCGGAAAAGCGTGTAGCGATCTCGTCGAGCGCTTCGTCCCAGGAGATGGGCGCGAATTGGCCGGATCCCTTGGGACCGGTGCGTCGAAGCGGTCGGGAAAGTCGGTCGGGATGATCGAACCGATCCGCGTAGCGGGCAACTTTGGCGCAGATCACACCGGCAGTGTAGGAATTGCGGTGACTGCCGCGCACCCGACCAAGACGGCCGCCTTCGAGCACTTCCACATCCAGCGCACAGGTGCTGGGGCAATCATGCGGACAGACCGAGGGTTGAAAGACTGACGCCATGATAGGTAGGGCCGATCTTCGCAAGGATGGATAATCGGGTGCCAGAATTATTCCTCATCTTAACCTAAAGGCAAGCTCTCGCCAGCATCATCTCAATGGCGCAGGAATCAGCTGCCGTCCGACCTTAGTCAGCAAGAGAGCCCAACTCTCCAAGCTTGGAGCCGCCCCCTATGCGATCAGCCGCAGGCCCTGTCAGATGAGATCGAGCCTTGCGTCCGCCCACCGCATCCGGCCGCGGCCTGCGGTCATCGTCGTTCCAAGCCAATGAGCAAGCCCCGGTTCCGGGACCGGTTCGTTGCCTTTGCCTTCGCAGCGGCGGACCTCCTCATCGAGACGGACGACGAGGGAACGATCCTCTTCGCAGTGGGAGCGTCCTCGGGTGCCATGGGAATGTCGGCTGACGAGCTTGAGGGGCTGAAATTCGAGAACCTCGTCTGCAATGACGATCGCAGTCTGGCGCGCGCTATGTTGCGGCGGTCCGGTGCCAGGGTTCGCGTCGGTCCCTTGAATCTGCGCAGTTTCTTCAACGGCTCATCCATGGCGGCAAGCCTGCTGCGATCCGGCGACAGCGATCGGACCCACATCGCCTTAACGCGGAGCCCGTCGATAGCTGCAATTCCGAGCGTGTTGTCCGCAGGCCTCAAGGTCGACGCCCAGTCGGCCATTCCATCGAGAAAGGCTTTCCAAGCCCTCGTCAGGGGCCATGTGGTGCATGGGAATATCGGCGATCTCGCGGTCTCGCTGGTCAACGTCCTCTGCCTGAATGGCAAATCGGCAGCATACAATCCCAAATTCGGTGAACTCACGAATGATGTCTGGGGGGCCTTGCGTTGTCTGTCCATCGACGGCGCAGCGGTGACGCAGCTTGCACCCGGTCGCTTTGCGGTCCTCAACGAGACTTCCAGCAGCGCGTCAGTCCAAGGGGAACTTCGCAAGGCGATTGCGGAACATGGGTGCGCGCTCTCGACCGAGATCGACCATCACGTCATAGCACTCGGCGATTCGACGTTCAGTGTCGACGAGATGATCCAGGCTCTCGACCAGGTATTTGACGAATTCGGAACGGTCTCGTCCGGCGGAAAGCCGGTTGTATCCCCGGCTGTATCCATCGCCGCGGCGCTGAAACAAAAACTGGCGCTGGCTCATGAGCAGATCGATGCTGCTCACAAAATCATTCAGCGACGACGATTCACCATCGTCTTTCAGCCGATCGTCGATCTGCAGACACTCGAGCCGACGCATTTCGAGGCTTTGGCTCGGTTCGATTCCGAGAAATCCCCACTGGAGTTCGTTACCTTCGCTGAAGATTTCGGGCTGATCGTCGACTTCGACCTCGCTGTCGTCGAAACCGTACTCCACCGGCTCAACAAGCTGATGCGCAACAGCAGACGTCCCAAAGTGGCCGTCAATCTCTCGGCACGATCGCTGCAGAGCGACAGATTTGTCGAACGGATCGGCCTGCTTTTCGCGAGCCACTACGAGAGCGCCCGGCAGCTGCTTTTCGAGATCACCGAGACCAGCCAGATCGTTGATCTCGAGCGAGCGAACAGGATCATTCAGCGTTGGCGCGCGAATGGATTCCAGGTCTGTATCGACGATTTTGGGGCCGGTGCCGCGGCATTTCACTATATTCGCTGTCTGACCGTCGATTTCATCAAGCTCGATGGCGGCTATATCGGCCATCACCTGTTCAGCGAACGCGACGCATCGATCCTCCGCTCGATGATTTCTCTCAGCCAAAGCCTCAAGGTTGCGACGATCGCCGAGATGATCGAGGACGAGGCGCAGTTGTCGAGCTTGCGCAGCCTTGGCGTCGACTATGGCCAAGGCTTCCTTTTGGGCCAGCCTTCAGCGGATCTCGATCCGCCGTTCCAAGGATCCTCCAGACCCACCCTACGGGCCATGCCGGACCACGTCGCCGCTGTCGTCTGATCAAAGGCGTCTTGCGTTCGAACCGAGGTTCGGCCCTTAATATAAGCAGTCGAGATATCGATTGTGGCGCAAAGCGGGCGTTGCCGGGTTCGTCCGGCTGAGGCTGAAATTGAGCGGGATCAGGACCAGGATGGAGACAGGCCGTGCCGAAATCCAGGCGATCCTATGCCGGGCGGGCCTCGCATCGCTGAGCCCAGCCTGCACGTTGTCACCTCTCGAGGGTGGCGTCTCTTCCGATATTTTTCGGGCCGATCTCGATGCCGGCCGGGTCTGCGTCAAGCGAGCGCGATCCCACCTCAAGGTCAAAGCGGAATGGCGGGCACCCGTAATCCGCAGTCTTTTCGAGGCCAGTTGGTACGAAATCGCGAACGCCATTGCCCCGAATGCGGCACCGAAGGTCGTCCATTTCGATATTTCGGCGAATGCCATCGTCATGGAATATCTCGATCCGAGCGATCATCCGGTCTGGAAAACGATGTTGCGCGACGGAGTTGTCGATCCGGACACGGCTCGCCGTCTTGGCTCGATCATCGGTCGGATCCATGCCGCGACCGCAGGCCGGCGCGACGTGCAAAAGCTTTTTCCCACCGACCGCATATTTTACGCAATTCGGATCGAGCCCTACCTGCTCGCAACGGCCGCCCGTCACCAGGATCTCGAACGGCCCCTGCATCGGCTTGCGCGTCAAACCGCTGAGACGAGATTGGCGCTCGTGCATGGCGATGTCAGCCCTAAGAATATCGTGATAGGTCCCCAAGGACCCGTTGTTCTCGATGCCGAGTGCGCGTGGTTCGGCGATCCCGCCTTCGATCTCGCGTTTTGCCTCAATCATTTCCTGTTGAAATGCGCATGGCGGCCGCAGCATGGCCGCGCTTACCTGTCCTTGTTCGACGCCATGTATGATGGCTATCGGCCACACGTTTCCTGGGAAGACAGCGATGCCTTCGAGGCACGGGCGGCGAGGCTTCTCCCCGCTCTTTTTCTCGCCCGGGTCGACGGCAAATCGCCGGTCGAATACATCACCGACGAACTCATCCGAAATCAGATCCGCCGTGTTGCCCGGCCCTTGATCGCAAGCCCGGCGGATCGCCTTTCGGATGTGCGCGCGGCCTGGAGCAGGGAGTTGAGGCTCGATGAGCGGGACGACCATAACGACGGTTCGGGGCAGACGGATCTGGGACAGTCGGGGACGGCCGACGGTCGAAGCTGAGGTTGCGCTTGCCGGCGGTGCTCATGGCCGCGCTATTGCTCCTGCCGGGGCCAGTATCGGAAGCGGCGAAGCGCTCGACCTTCGCGACGGTGGCGAGCGCTTTGGCGGCTTCGACGTCACCAGGGCGATCAACAATCTGCAATCGGTCATCGCCCCTGGGATCGAAGGCATGGACTCCCGAGCGCAAGAGCGGATCGACGACCGGCTGATCGAACTCGACGGTACCCCCGACAAATCGCGTCTGGGCGGCAATGCGACGATCGCGACGTCGATGGCCGTCGCTCATGCCGCTGCAGCCGCAGCGGGCGAGCCGCTTTGGCGCTATCTGGCAGACGATGCAAAGGTCATGCTTCCACTGCCCGAAATTCAGATTTTCGGAGGTGGTGCTCACGCCCAGGGCTCGCTCACCGTGCAGGATTTTCTGGTGGTGTGCCCGGGTGCATCGAGTTTCGCACAAGCACTTGACTGGACCGCGGAAATCTACCGATTGGCGGGGCAGGAAATGAAGCGGCTCGGGCGATATCGGGGGGTTGCCGATGAGGGCGGTTACTGGCCCTCGTTCCAGACCAACGAAGAGGTCCTCGAAGCACTCACCCGCATCATCGAGCAGGCCGGATTTCGCCCCCTAGACCAGGTCGCGATTGCCCTGGATATCGCCGCGTCCGAATTCTACAGGGATGGACGCTATCACCTCGATGGCGATGCCCTCTCGTCGCGCGAACTCATCGACAGAATTGCGATCTGGAAGGAGCGCTTTCCGATCGCCTCGATCGAGGACCCCTTGGCGGAAGACGACGCCCAGGGCTTTATCGACTTCACCAACCGGCTGGGCGATCGATTGCAGGTTGTCGGCGATGATTTCCTTGTGACCGCGGCCCAACGGGTGCGCGGTGCCGCGGCGCAAGGGGCCTGTAATGCCGTTCTCATCAAGCCGAACCAACGTGGCACGCTGAGCGAGACCAGGGCTTGCTGGGACGCCGCCCGGGAAGTTGGATTTGGCGGGATCGTCTCGGCCCGGTCCGGCGAAAGCGAGGACGTCACCATCTGTCACCTCGCCGTCGGCTGGCAGGTGCCGCAATTCAAGGTCGGGTCCTTTTCACGTTCGGAGAGAATGGCCAAATGGAACGAGATGTTGCGTATAGAGGAATACTTGGCCGGTCATGCCGAGTTTGCGGGCCGCAGGGCTCTTGAGGCGCCACATCGCCTCGAAAGCTGAGAAAGGGGTTACGATGAACCATGCTTCCGATGTCCAGCTCCCCGTCGACTTGACGGAGAATGAGCGCCGCGGCTTCTGGTCGAAGCTGCGGCGGTCTGCAAGTCGGCTCCCGTTCGCCCGTGATCTCCTGGCGGCCTATTGCTGTGCCATGGACAGTGATACGCCGCGATATGTCCGGGTCACACTGGTTGGGGCCCTCGCCTATTTCCTGATGCCCGCGGACGCCGTTCCGGACATTCTGGCCGGGCTCGGATTCGTCGACGACGCCTCGGTGCTCGCGGCAGCCATTGCTGCGGTACGCCAGCATATGCGGCCCTACCATTTCGAGGAAGCCGAGACGATGCTGGAAGAACTCCGAACGGACTCGCACCACGTCTAGTCAACTCGAATTCGGGACCATTGACGAGGCACTAGTCGCATCCAAGAATGCGATCGTTCAGGAGGCAATGCGAGCGCAGGAAAGCCGCAGCCTGAAACGGCTTACTGCGGCTCGAACTGTCGTCTTCACGGCATTGCTATGCTGGCTCTGGGCAAACTATGGAGCGGCCATTGCCCTGGAGAATGCGCCCTACCTCGCACTCTTCATTGCCAACGGGACCGCTCTTTATTTCAGCAGGGAGCGACTTGGCTGGGGCATTTGGACGGCCTATCTGACGGTTCTCCTCGACGTCGTGCTCCTGGCGTTCACTCTGCTCGCGCCTGGCCGGACCTATCCGGAGAGCTGGCCGTGGGCAGCTGTCCTGCGGCAACCGAGCTTTCTTTACTGGCTCTTGGTGCCGGTCCTCGCCACGCTGACCTTTCGTCCACTCCTGGTCCTGTGGTCGGGGTTCTGCGTCGCGGCTGTCTGGGGCATCGGAATCTATTGGATCCTGCAGGATCCCGATGTGATTTCGAGTTTGCCGGATCCCGCCGTGGCATCGGAACAGGTCTTGCTGGAGGCCTATCTCGATCCGAATTACGTGCACCTCGACGATGCCGTAGTGCGCATCTTCCTCACTCTATTAATCAGCGCCATCCTGGCGCTCGGCGCCTGGCAGGTTCGCCGACTGCTGCTGCGACAGGCCGAAGTGGCCCGACAGCGCGGCAATCTCGCGAGATACGTGGCACCGAACATGGTCGACAAGCTTGCTGCCATCGATCGACCTTTCGGCGACGATCGGCAAATCTCGGCCACCGTGGTTTTTGCCGATATCAAGGGTTTCACTGCTATGGCGGAACGGCTCAGACCTGCCGATGTGATGCGCCTGTTGCGTTCGTTTCATAGCTTGATGGCGGAGCAGGTGTTCGCCCATGGCGGCACGCTCGACAAATTCATCGGTGACGGGCTGATGGCGACCTTCGGAACGCCGGAACCGCGGGAAGACGATGCCAGACGCGCCCTCGCCTGCGCCTTGGCAATGCAGGAAAGAATCCGTGATCTCAATGCGATCCGGCGACGAGACGGTTTTCCCGACATCGAAGTCGGGATCGGGCTGCATCATGGTCCCGTCGTCATGGGTGAGATCGGCAGTGCGACACGCCTCGAATTTGCTGTGATCGGCGACACCGTCAACGTCGCAAGTCGCATCGAGAACCTGACCCACGAATGGGGTCGGTCCTTGCTGGTGACCGGCAGCGTGGTTGCACGCGTCAGGCTGGAGGAGGGCGATGTCAGCCGGTTACGGTGTCTCGGCGAGCATGTCTTGCGCGGCCGCTCCGAGGCGATTGAAATCTGGACAGGTCAACCAGCATAGTGGCGACGAGGTGACCCTGATTTTCGATCGCAAGCTTCTTCGCCAACGGCGACAACGAGCGGCGCGAACCATCGACAATGCGGACTTCCTGGTCGGTGAAATCGCCGTTCGCCTCGCCGAGCGGCTGGGCGAGATCAATCGCCGCTTCGACACCGTTCTCCAACTCGGTGCTGGAAACCGTAGCTTGACAAATCTGCTAGGCAACGGATCGAAGGTCGGCTTGCACCTGGCTTGCGATTCCGCTCAATCCATGATCGTGAATCAGCCCGGGCCGGGACTGGTCGCGGATGAGGAATTTCTCCCCTTCGGTCCGAATAGCCTGGACGCCGTGTTGAGCCTGTTCACGTTGCACTGGGTCAATGACCTTCCAGGCTGTCTCGCGCAAATACGATACGCCCTGAAACCCGGGGGTGCGATGCTGGCTGCACTGGCAGGTGGCGACACGCTTTATGAGCTGCGTTGGACGCTGACCCAGGCCGAACTCGAGACCACCGGGGGTGCCGGACCTCGCATTGCGCCCTTCGTCGACATTCGGGAGGGTGCCGCGTTGCTTCAACGTGCCGGATTTGACCTGCCGATGGCCGATATCGATCGAATCACCGTGAACTATCGAGATCCTCGCCGGCTTCTTGAGGATCTGCGCTCCATGGGCGAGACCAATGTCCTGCGCGACCGCCCGCGGACCATCCTTAGCCGTTCCACCGTCGCCCGTGCCATCGAACTTTACCAATCGGAGTTCGGCAATGAAGACGGACTGGTCCCCGCGACCTTTGACGTGATCTTCCTGACTGGCTGGAAGAAACAGAGCGAAACCAACCGCTCGAAAACAGCGGTACCCACAACTGCCGGTTAGTTGCGTGCCGCAACATGAAGATATCTGAATAGCAAATTTTTCGCGGGCAAGCTTTTGCGTCAAACGGCTCGAATGTCGCGACCCTCATACCATGCATGGTCATGCAGGCAGCAGGAAAAAATAAGGGCCGCGACACCGAATGCCTGAGAGAACCTACGTCGCCGAACGCGCCGTCGCGAGTTTGCCGGAGATATCCGATCGTGAGAGCAAGCACGGCTTGCCCAAATATTCAGGAAGCGTTGGCTTCCTTTTTCTGCGGCATCGACATCGTCATCCCAGGCGTTCCGTCGAGCATGGAAACCTGGCCCGAAAGTCTGCCGCCACGCTCGATCTGCAATTCCCCGTAGCGGACGGTCCCTTGGACCCGGCCGGTGCCACGGATCAACAGGCGATTACGAACGGTCAACTCGCCTTCGTAGACGCCGCTGATTTCAGCATCCTCGACTTCGGCCTTGCCGTCCGTGAATTGACCGGATTCAGTGATCTCGATCGCCTTGGTGTCATTCAGTGTCACCTGCACCCGCCCTTCGACGACGAGCCTGTCGCAGGCGGTGATTTCGCCACTGAGACTGATGCCATTGCCGACGATCAGACGCTTGGTGTCGACTTCCGCGCCGGCCGCGGGTGCTGAACTCGAGGCCGGACGATTCCGCTCCGGGCTCGATGGCGACGATGACGCCGGGCCGGATGAACTCATTTCGCCAGGGCGTCGCGCCAGCTCGGGCTGTGATTTGGAATCCGTCATCGCTCTACCTGAAGGTGAAATGCTGGCAACATTGCCTGGTTGCGGTTCATCAGAATCCTTACGACGAAACATGTCTTACTCCTCGTTCTTGTTGGCCACATCAAGTCGCGGCTGCCACTACCCTCAAGTCGATCGTTCTTAATTAGGATAGCTGTAGTCCCCGCGTCGCAGCAACGTCAAACGATGTGTCTTGGCAAGAATTATCTACCGCTGATCGAACCGCGCGCGTTGGCGAGAGGCAAGACTCGCCAAGTATGCATGTTGTGTATCATGAACGCGATGCCGACGATCGGGGCCACAAGATTGAAGATCGGCACCAACAACATCAGTGCGAGAACGACGCCCGCAAGCCAGCACCGACGCCGGTTTTCCTGGCGAAGCCTTCGGGCATCCGCAGGCGACAACCGACGCACGGCGATCTGCTCGAAATATTCCCGCCCCAGGAGATAGCCATTAAGCGCCAGAAAGACCGGCAAATTGGCGGCCGGAATGAGGTACAGGGGTAAAACCAGAACATTCAGTGCTAAGGCAACGCCGGCAAAACGCAGTGCGCTCGTCACCACCTCCGCCAGCGGCTGCGCGCGAACCGCCGGGAGGTTGGAATAGTGCCGGATCTCGACTGCATTGATCGCATTATCGAGGAACAGCCCGATTGTCATGGTGATCAGGATTGGAAACAGGAACCAGGCCAAAACCACGGCGCTGCCCAATCCCGCGATCTGGACTGCCCAATCGAGCCAGGTCCGTCCCGTATTCGCGTAACGGTCCAGAACGAACTGACTGCCGGCAGTCAAAAGGATCAGCACGACGATCGCCGTAACGACACTCAAGAGTACGAGGCGCAACATGCGTGGGTCGCTGAGCTGGTTCAAGGCCAGAAAAACATTGCGGATCATCGGTTTAATGTATTCGAGCAATGGTGCCGCAGGGTTGCGGCCTGTTCTGTCGTCATTGTGTGAACTCTTATAGTTGGGTGCGGAGCCCTGAAATCCTGGAGCAGATTTATGCCGCCATTTGACGATAATCACATTCGCTTTGATGTCCTGGGCATCGGTAATGCCATCGTCGATGTCATCACTTTCGCTGAACAATCAATGATTGATCGTTTGGAGCTCGAGAAAGGAGCGATGACCCTTGTTGATGAAATGCGTAGCGAATTCCTCTATGCGCAAATGGTTGATGGGCATGAGATTTCGGGAGGCTCCTGTGCCAATACCGTTGCCGCGATTGCAGGAATGGAGGGACGCAGCGCCTTTATCGGCAAAGTTCGCAACGACGCACTCGGCGACTTGTTCGGCCATGATATCCGAGGAACCGGCGTCCATTTCGCGACACCGCAAAGCACCTCCGGGCCTCTTACGGCACGCAGCATGATTTTCGTGACGCCCGATGCTCAGCGAACCATGCAGACTTATCTCGGCGCCTGTGTGGAACTCTCACCGGACGATGTCGATGAGAAACTGGTTCGTCAGAGCGCCGTAACTTATCTCGAGGGCTATCTTTGGGATCGGGCTGCCGCCAAGAGCGCCTGCATCAGGGCCATCGAGACAGCCCATGCGGCCGGTCGACAGGTTGCTCTGACACTGTCCGACAGTTTCTGCGTCGAGCGTTGGCGCGATGAATTTCTGGATCTGATCGATCGTCATATCGACATTGTCTTCGCCAATCAGAGCGAACTCATGAGCCTTTACCAGGGACTTGATCTCGAGCAGGCGATTGACGCGATTGCAAGCAACGTGAAGATTGTCGCCGTCACGCGAAGCGGAGAAGGATCGATCGTTTGTCGTGATGGCGAGAAATACGAAATCGCGGCGGACCTGCGTGGGCCTCTCGTCGACACGACGGGTGCCGGAGACCTTTATGCCGCCGGTTTTCTTCGGGGGCTCACCGCAGGACTCGATCTCGAGCGGTGCGGCCGGCTCGGCTCAGCGGTGGCGGGCAGAATTATCACGCAATACGGCGCACGAGCGGAGGCACCGCTCATACCTCTAGTCGACGAATTCGCGGCAAACTCGGTGCCGCCAGCAACGGATTGAGAGCCCGGGACCGGGCATTGCGCCGCTCCACGATGGTGGTAATTGAACCGATTTCTCTACCAACCTAGCAAAAGGCGGCAGGTCCAGCCGATCGCAAGCCAGAGCGCGAGTGAACTGGCTGTCATGAACAGCATGGCCTGAGGTATCGACCAACGCCCATCCGTCTGATCATTCGAGCGGGCGTTGCCTGTAACGACGACGACGGAAGAGGCAATAGTCACGGTTTCAAGCTCCCAGGATTACTGCACGGTCCCTTCGGGAAATCCGCGCGTTTTAAAGAATAGGTCAAGGGAGTTAATCAAAACTGAATGACGAAAACGTTGACCATTGTCACACCACGCAGCTTGGCCCTCGAATTGAGCGGACTGAATAGGCGTGAGAACGGCATCTAGAGCAAGCCCCGGCTCGAATTTTTGGCGAGCTTGGCAATTTCCACTCGCGCGCGCAGTTCGATATCGGTGAGAACGCGCTGAAGCTCCGCGTCCCCCGGAATGCCGAACTCGGTTTCAAGGGTATCGCGCAGGCGAGAAACGGCGATATCGATTTGGCCCTCATCCATGGCCAGGGCTTTTTGCAGGTCGGAGAGACTATCGAGGATTCGCTCACCGAACTCGAACACCTGCCGCCGTTGCACCCGAGCTGATCCCGACTTTCGCTCAATATCGCCCTGAAGAACCAGAATGCTCTCGAGCGAACCTAAAGACATCGGCGTCGAAGCGGGCTTTGACTGAGATCCTCCCAAAGCCTCAGGCGCGAGCATGAAGCCACCGGACGGCTTGAGCGACGCTTTCGATCGCCTGGTGGTCCGAGGGAGCGGCGACGTGTCATCGATACGCATCACGCAAATCCGAACTCGAAAAGTTTGAACTCCATTCCGACGTACATTCGGGCGGTTAAGGAATCGTCAAGTTTGATGTGCTGTTCTTAACTGGCCGATCGAAAAACGACGGATGGGCTCTGTCCGGGTCATCGGCGAACGTCGTCAGGTCGCGATTGCGTGCCTAAAGTCTTGGAGCACCAGGTTTGTACGATCGATACCGCCGCAGAGAACAGTTCCTTGCAGTCAAGATCGCGGTTGTTGTGGTCTTTGTCGCGCTCTTGGCCATGGTCGCGCCCGGGACGGTGTTGGCTGTGTCGCGAGTCAAGGATATCGCCGATTTCGAAGGTATCCGCGATAACCCGCTGATCGGATACGGCTTGGTGGTTGGGCTTGAAGGCACTGGCGATTCGCTTCGCAATACCGTTTTTACGGAAGAAAGCCTTAAAGCCATGCTCGAACGTCTTGGCGTGAGCACACGCGGCTCGCGGCTCAATACCAAGAACGTCGCTGCGGTCATGGTGACTTCGACTTTGCCGCCCTTCGCCCGCCACGGTGGGCGCATCGATGTCAATGTCAGCGCGCTCGGCGATTCCAAATCGCTGCTTGGCGGCACATTGCTCGCCACACCTCTCCTGGGTGCGGACGGCGAAGTCTATGCGGTGGCGCAAGGCAGTCTTGCCGTCAACGGCTTCGCGGTCGAGGGCGAAAGCGAAAGTGTCACCCGAGGCGTCCCGACAACCGCGCGTATTGCTTCCGGCGCGATCATCGAACGTGAAATTCCATACCAGTTGAATGAAATCGAAATCGTTCGGATCATGTTGCGCAATCCGGATCTGACCACAGCCACCCGCATCGCCGATGCGATTAATCAACACCTCGATCGCGAGAGTGCTCAGGCCCTGGATCCGAATACGGTCGCTATGCCTCTCGCCGCTCCGGATCGACACCGCATCGCCGCCCTGCTTGCGGAACTCGAGCAATTAGTCGTCGAGCCGGACACGGGAGCACGCATCATTATCGATGAACGCGCCGGTATCATCGTCATGGGGGCAAATGTGCGGATCAGCGAAGTTGCGGTCGCCCAGGGCAACCTGACCGTGCGCATTTCCGAAGACCCCGAGGTGTCGCAGCCCAATGCTTTTGCCGATGGCGAGACCGTCGAGGTCCCGAGGACGACTATCGGGATCGACGAGGAGAGCAGTCACAGGCTCGCCGTGCTCGAGACCGGCGTCACGCTGCGGGAACTTGTCGATGGTCTCAATGCCATGGGTGTCGGGCCACGCGACATGATCGCTATCATTCAGGCCATCAAGGCTGCAGGCGCGCTGCAGGCGGCGATCGAGGTCATATGATGACAATAGATGCCACTCACTCCTTGGCGATGACAACCTTGGAACCGGCACGGATGCTGGTCCGCAGCGCCGGGACGAACGCCATGCTTGGCGATACTGGCGTCGGCCGTGAAGAAGGCTCGCAGCAGGTACGTGCCGCCGCCGAGCAGTTCGAGCGAGTATTTCTCTCACAGGTCCTTTCGACCATGACGTCAGGCTTGGAATCGTCGCAAGGGGCGTCGGTCGGCGGCGACGATCACTATTCGAGCATGCTCAGGGATCAATACGCTGAACTTATCGCCAAGCGCGGCGGCATCGGCCTTGCGGACGCGGTGTTGCGTCAATTGCTGCAGGTCCAGGAGCGCGATTGATGGAGCCTATCGAAAAACTGACCGTGCTCATCACGCTGATGCGACGTCTGCAGAGCGTCATGGATCATGAGGTGGCACTGCTTCGAAACATGCAAATCGGCGAACTCTCGGACCTCCAGGATGAGAAAGCCGTCCTCAGTGAAGCCTATGAGCTCGAAATGGATCACTTGCGGCGAAATCCTGAAATTCTCGGCAGTCTCTTGCACGAATTCCGGGCAACGCTCGAGGAAGAAACGCGAGCCTTTCAAAAAACCGTTCAGGATAACGCCTTGGCGTTGCGGGCGGCGGGTGAGGTTATCGAGCGGATTATGGCCAGGCTCTCGGAAAGTCTGACCGCGGCTCAAGCGGTTGGTCCCGGCTATGGTGCCGCTCCGTCGTCGACTGGACGGGTCATTTCCGTCGCGTTCGATCGCCAGCTCTAGACGGAACCGACATGTCCCTCACCGCTGCCCTTTCCACAGCACTTTCCGGGCTCAATACGGCTCAACGGGGCCTTGCACTCACGGCGAACAACATCGCCAACGCACAAACCCCCGGCTACACGCGCAAGGTTCTGCCCCAGGAGAACCGGGTTGTCGACGGCCAAGGCCGCGGTACGCGCGCGCTTGATACCGAACGCATCGTCGATGATTTCCTGACCCATGAGCTTAGGAGCCAGGCAGGTCGTCTCGCCCGAGGTGAAGTGCTCGAGGACGTCTACGATCAAATCCAGGCAGCCGTCCTTGGCGAGCCGGGCGATAGCAGTCGGGGTATCGACGCGCTGACACGCCGCTTGTCGCTGTCCTTGCAGGAGTTGAGCAATGCACCCGAGAGTACCGCGGCGAGGCTGACCGCCGTCGGAACCGTCGACGATACGATGGCGGGCTTGACCGATATCGAGACCGATATTCAGCTCTTCAGGGGCGATATCGATCGCGAGATCGCAACGACTGTCGGTCAGGTCAACACCAAATTGCGCGCTCTCGAGACCATCAATCGAGATCTTACCCGCAACGGATCTCCGGCGGACCTTCTCGACTCCCGGGATCGGTTGATCCAGGAGCTCGCAGCACTCGTTGAAATCGATGTTGAATTTGAGGGGACAGGGGCGGCCCGTATCTATGTGGCCGGCGGCGAGCAATTGCTGGCGCAGCATGCGAGCATCATGACATACGATCGTGCCGCGACAGTAGTCGCCGATACCGTCTTTGGGCCGATACGCGTGTTTGCGCCCGGCGCATTCGATCCCAGCACGCAAACGCCTAATGGTGGTGCGGTCGGGCACGTGCTCGTGAGCGGCGGTGTCAGGCGTGAATTGACCGCAGAACTCGTTGGCGATGCAATTCCCGATTCCCAACAACGGATCGGTTCCCCGCTCACCGAAGGCAAGCTCGAGGGTCTTCTTCTGGCAAGAGATAAAGTCCTGCCGGAACTTGACGATCAGATCGGCGAACTGACGACACGCCTGCGCTTTGCACTCAACGCAGCACATAACGCATCCGTGCCGGTGCCACCGCCCTCGACACTCCTTGGCACGAGAACCGATCTTGGAGGATTTGGGTCGGCGCCCCGAAGCGGTTCCGCCTATTTGAGCGTGATCGATACGTCGGGCGACACGGTGTCGACCATCGAGATCGATCTCTCGGTGGCGAGTGCTGCCGATCTCGCGACCCAGCTCAATAGCGATCTCGGCGCCTTGGGTACGGCGGTCATCGACGGTACAGGACGTCTCAGCATCGATCTCGCCGATAGCTCGCAAGGCCTGGCGATTGCATCGGGCTCGGGCAGCATCGAAATCGATGTCGATGGCATTCCTCGAGAGTTGAGCTTCTCCCACTATTTCGGCCTGAACGATCTGGTTGTGGATGGTACGGATAATGATGGGCCTGCCGTCAGAAGCGATATCCTGAACGACGTCCGGCTGCTTTCGACAGCGAGGCTCGAAATCGACAGCGGTCCGCCCGCCGAGGGCAGGCTCGGCGGTAGCGGCGATAATCGCGGCGCACTGGATCTGGCCTCGTCGATGACGGAAAAGACCGGATTTGCCGGCCGCGGTGGCCTCCCTGCCGCAGACTTCACGATTGGCGGTTATGTCGGCGAAATGACCGGCTTATTGGCGGCCCGTGGCAATCAGGCGAAACAGGCGACCTCGATAGACCGGGCAATCGCCGAGGATCTCGACTATCGCAAAGCGGCACAATCCGGCGTCAACATCGATGAAGAACTCGCGAAACTGCTCCAATATCAGCAGTCCTACACGACGGCTGCGCGGGTGATGTCGATTACCAACGAGCTCTTCGAGGAACTACTCAACATGGCGCGCTAGCTCATGAACGTTCGATGATAAGCCGCTTCGGCGATGCCGCCCAGTCGCGGGCCCTGACCCAGGACCTTCTGGCCACACAAACTCGCATGCGGGAAACGCAGGCGCAGATTTCGTCCGGCAAGCGCGCTCGAAACTATGACGAAATTGCGGACCGAGCCAGCGTGCTGGTTCGCACCAAGGAGCAGTATGCCCTCGTCGAGAATTATGCGAGCGGCAACCGTGAAGTCGTCAATCGAGTCAACGCGATGGAAGGCTCGATCCGTGTGATCGCCGATAGTGCCGAACGTTTCCGGTCCGTGCTCCTGCAACGCCTCGATTCAGCGTCGGGATCGGCGGTGCCGCTCGAGAGCGAGATCGAGAACATGCTCGACGAGGTGGAACATCAGCTCAACACCAAGGTCGACGGGCGCGCCCTTTTTGGCGGAAGCAGGACGAATATCGATCCCGTCCAACTGCCCGATCCGCCGCCAACAACCGTCGATCCCGCACTCTACTATCGAGGCGATAGCGTCCGGCTGACGCACCGAGCCGACACCGATATCGACGTCGCCTATGGAATCGAGGCCAGCGATCCGGCCTTTGCCGGCTTTATCGCCGCTCTTGGCGAAGCCTTGGCAGCCCACGGCGCCAATGATCGAGTTGGTCTGGAGGGCGCACTGGACCAGGCGACGCAGGCAATCAACGGCCTTGCCGATCTGCGAGGAACGCTCGGCGCTCGGAGCGCACGTCTTGAGAGCATCGCGACGAGCCAGGACGCGCAGGCCGACTATCTTCGAGAGTCGATCGGCACGATCGAGGATGTCGATCTGGCCGAGGCCATGACCAAACTGGCACAGGATCGGATCGTTCTCGAAGCCTCATATCTGGCACTGAGCCAAATCAATTCGCTGTCGCTGGCCGACTATCTCCGCTGACCTGATTGTCGCCCGGTGTTTGCACGCTAGCCGTTTCCGGCCGGCGCCATCCTGGTGTCCCGAACCTCGCTAGAAGCTTTCCGATCACAATTTCCGCCTCACGCGGAAGCTCGTTAATCCCCCGTTAATCATGAACGGTTAAGCCGAACCTGCCATGCAGGCAGCGATTACAAGGAGATACGCGATGGCAACGCCGCAGTTGCAAGGGATCGAGCCAAAGCCCTTTATTGCCCACACCGACAGCTCGGCCAAAGGACCGGATCGCTCGATCATCTTCGATGACGGGCTCCCTGGCTTCCCGGAAGCCTGCCGGTTCGAATTGCAGATGCTCGAGCAGAGTCATCCGGCCCTGATGTCACTACGATCGTCCGACGATGCGGCGTTGAGCTTTGTGGTCTATGCGTTCAACACGTTCGAAGGCCTTTATCGCCCCATCGAGATCGACGCCATCGAGGCGACCATGAAGTGCAAGGTCATGGATTGCGCGCTTCTCGGCATGTTGACGCTGACCGCCGGACCCGACGGCATTGAAGCATTTGTCAACCTGCGAGCGCCCATCGTGATCGAGGTGGCGACACGCCGTGGGATGCAGATCGTGTTGACAGACAGGAGGCTGCCCTTCCGCAGGTCTATCGGACGTGTAGCGGATAACGCCTTTCCGAAATCTCCCCTATCATGATCGATGCATCGGTGCCCACTGCGGCAAAGGCGGATCCGTTTCTCGCATCCCTCCTCCTCGAGGCGAGCGCGGCGCATCGAGCCGGTGACCTCGATTTAGCGGAACAAGGCTATCGGCAAGCGCTCGGCATCGTTCCCGACGATCCCAATGCTCTGCAGTTGCTGGGGTTGATTCTGGGCTCCAAGGGTCGCTTGTCGGCAGGACGTTCGCTGATCGAGCGAGCCATCAGAAAAACACCGGGTTGCGCCTTCTTTCATTCAAATCTTGGCAACCTTCTCCAACGTGACGGCAAGATCATGGCGGCTATCGAAGCCTACCGTCAGGCCATTCGTCTCGATCCGGAAGTCGCTGACGCCCATGCCAACCTCGCCGGCGCGTTGACTGCCGCAAGTCTCTTCGTTGGCGCGGAGATCTCGGCCGAACGCGCCCTTTCCATTGCGCCCTATCATCCGATAGCCCTTGCCAATTTGGCGGGAGCTCTTATCGGCCAATTACGCTTCGATGATGCCGCTAAGCCACTCGATGCTGCCCGCCGGCTGGCCCCGCAGCTTCCGGAAGTCTGGCTTAATACGGGGCATCAGCGGATGGCTGAAGCCGACTTCATCGACGCCGAGGCTTCATTCCGCAAGGCGCTCGAGCTTGCGCCACTCCTGCTCGAAGCGAAGAAGGGTCTTGCCTTCGCTCTCGCCAGACGGTCGATGTTGGATGAGGCGCGGCAGTTGCTCGAAGCTTACGTGCAGGCAAGCGATCAGCCCAGCAACGCCCATAGCATGCTGGGTCATATCTTCATGCTCGCTGGCAACCAGGAGACCGGGCTGCCTCTCTTGCGTACCGGTATCGGCCGCACCGGGGTGCCACCTCATGAGCATTCGACCTATCTGTTCGATCTCAACTACTGTCCCGATCTCGATCCCGCGACGGTGCTGCACGAGCACCGGCAATGGTCGGATCGCTATCGGCTGGAATCACCGGCGCCGGAACCCCGATGCGGGCCCCTGCCGGATCGCCGGCTAAGGGTCGGCTTCGTCTCACCGGATTTCCGGGCGCATTCGGTAAGCTTTTTCTTGAAACCCCTGCTGCAGGCGCTCGATCCCCAGAGAATCGAGGTCGTCTGTTACAGCAGCGTTCGCGATGCCGATCGGATCACTTTGGCCTTTCGTCAGATTGCGAGCGAATGGCAAGAGATATGGGGAATTGGCGACGCCGACGTGGCGCAGATGGTTCGAGACGATGCTATCGACGTTCTGATCGATCTCGGCGGTCACAGTGCCGACAACCGGCTCGGTGTATTTCGCTACCGCCCGGCGCCTCTGCAACTCAGCTATCTCGGCTATCCCAATACGACGGGCATGGACGCAATCGACGCAAGGTTGGTCGATCGCTGGACCGACCCGGCCGGTGCGGAGAGCCACGCAAGCGAGCGGCTATTGCGTCTCGATCGCTGCTTTCTCGCCTATCGTCCCGAGATTTATCCGGCAATCGCCGAGCCCCCTTGCCTTGAGAACGGCTTTATCTCGTTCGGCTCGTTCAACAACATCGCCAAGATCAATGATCACGTCTTGAGCGTCTGGGCATCGATCCTGCAATCCGTCCCGGCATCCCGTCTCATCCTGAAGCACGATGCGAGCGCCGATCCGATGATCAGGAAAAGGATCGAGTCGGTTTGCTCTGAGAATGGCGTAGACTCATCGAGAATAAGCCTGCTCGACCGCGCACCGGACCTGATCACCCATCTAGAATGCTATCGGCAGATCGACATCGCACTCGACAGCTTCCCCTATAACGGCACAACGACGACTTGTGAGGCACTCTGGATGGGCGTTCCGGTGGTCACTTTGACCGGCAAAGTCCATGCGGGGCGCGTTGGGACGAGCCTGCTCACGGCGATCGGTTTTGACGCCGGCATCGCCACCGACGTCGGGGATTACTGCCAGACCGCTATAACATTGGCCGCCAATCCGCCGATGTTGCGGACGATCCGTCATCTGCTTCGCGATTCGATGTCTCATTCATCATTGTTTGACGCCGACGGACTGGCCCGGGAGTTCGAGAGCGAGCTTCGCGAACTGTGGCAGGTCTGGTGCGCCGGAAGAACGGAAGGACAGCTGTCATGAGCGCATCGGTTATCGGCGAACGATCCAATGGCATTGAAGCGTTCGAAGACGAGACACCGATCAATCTTCACATCGGTGGCGTCGAGCCTCGCCCTGGCTGGCTTATTCTCAACCTAAGCCCCGGACCCAATGTCGATGTCTGTGGTTCCTGCATCGATCTACGCATGTTCGACGACAATAGTGTTCAAACGGTCTACGCCTCGCACGTCCTCGAACATCTTGGCTATCAGGAAGAACTGCCGCGCGCGCTGAGGGAAATACGCCGGGTGCTTCGCGCCCAGGGACGATTACTGTTGGGAGTCCCCGACCTCGAGGTCCTGGGCAAAATGATCGCGCATCCGCAACTCCCCGTTGCACAGCGCATTCACGTCATGCGCATGATCTATGGTGGCCAGATGGACGATCATGATTTTCACAAGACTGGGTTTACATGGGATATTCTTCAATCGCTCTTGCTCGATTGCGGGTATCGATCCGTTCGTCGGGTTCGAGAGCTTGGGGTATTTCGCGATACTAGCAGCGGAATTTTCTGTGGTCACCCGATCAGCTTGAATGCCATCGCCACCGCTTAGCTGTTTCGATCTCGGAGCGTCTTGTTTCCCTAAAGCTTGAGGCTTCAGGGGTGCATGACCCGGCAATACTGACCGATAGCTTCGAGGCGATCACAGAGTTCCTGTCCCTCACCAGGGGACGAGAATTCACCGGCAGCAACCCGATGGAATGTCCCTTCATCGGCGATCTCAATCGGTGCAAGCTCGATCAATGGAAGATCCTCCAGCATGGGGAAATTGCGGCGCAACTGCATCCAGGCCTCGCCGACACTTGCGGCATCCCGCATCGATGCGAGGTGAATGACCCAACGCCCGGAAGCCGCGGATTGTGCCGCAGTTTTGCTAACTGACGGTCGCCGGATCGGTCGATGAAGCGCAGCCAGCGCCGTCCTACCGTCACGGTTGCTCGAGGTCTTCGTTGCCTCTCTCTCGCTGGAATGAGGACGCAGCGTCGGCGATGGCACGGTCAGAGCCGCTTGCTGCAACCGCGCGCGATTTCGAGCCAGCAGTTTCGTCGTCGGATGGTCCGGTCCGACCGCCTCCGTGCTGATCCGAACGGCTCGGTCCAGCATCGTTCCAGCGCGCTCGGGATGCCCTTCGGCGGCGTAGATCAAAGCAAGATTGTTCAGGGTTTTGGCCACATCCGGGTGATTCGGGCCGAGGCCGTTTTGCAGCAATTGCAGCGCCTGTTCGTAGTATTCCTCGGCCTCGCCGAGCCGATTCAGCGATCGGTTCGCCAACGCCAAATTATTCATCGCCGTGGCAATGCTGACAGAGTTGCCGTGCTCTTGCTCGATCGCCAGCGCGCGCTTGAGGTAGGCAATAGCCCGCTCATTGTCGCCGACGAGGCGGAAGACCTCGCCGACATTGTTGAGTTCGACGGCGGTTCGCGGATCGTCGACGCCATATTGGCGTTCGGCGATTTCGAGCGCACGCTCGAAATGCGGCAAGGCCTGGTCGACTTTGTCGTCGCGCAATGCTTCGAAGCCCTGCCGATAGGCCTGAGCAAGATCCTCCGCTGCATTGCCCGAACCGCTTGGGAGAAACGCCAAAGTGACAATCAATAGAATGGCAATATTAAGTATGGCGGCCCCGCGCCGATCCCTGACCGAAGCGGCTGTACCAGCATTGGGTGCCCGAGAACGTTTTCTGAAAATCACATGGGTCCTTCGGTCGACTATTGCGTTTTCTCGCCAGCGCACAGGTCTGTTCGTGCCTGATGAGGGTCGTTTCGATGTGCCCGAGCCAGGAGATAGATCTCGGAAGATCCCTTGTGCGTCGCCGCCGGCTTGATCAAACGTGTCGTCGAAAAAATTATCTTGGCCTTTGCCATTATTGGCGCTTCTGCACCCCGCAGCAATTTGACGAGCAAATCACCCCGGTGACGCAGATATCGACCGGCGAAATCCAAAACCGCCTCACCGAGAGCCTCAGCCCTCAAACGGTCGACCGACCGTTGCCCCGTCGAGGACGCCGCCATGTCGCTCATGATTAGATCGATCCGATCCTGCATGAGATCCAAAATCATGCGCTGAGTGCCAGGGTCAAGGAAATCACCCTGCAACAGCCGCACATTACTGTCTATCAGTGCTACGGGTTCCAGGTCCACGGCGACCACCATGCATCCCTGGGTACTGGCGTACTGGCTCCAACTGCCCGGAGCGGCGCCGAGATCGAGCACGTGTGCACCGGATTGCAAAAGCCGGAAACGGCGGTCGATCTCCTGCAGCTTGAACACGGAGCGGGCTCGAAATCCCTGACTTCGGGCACGCTGGCTAAATGGGTCCTGCTGCTGACGCTTGAGCCAATTTGCAGAACTTTGGCGCTTGTTTCGGGACGTATTCAGCTGACTGACTTTGCGCGGCATATTGCCGACCTCGGCGTCACTGAGGCTGACGGAGAACACAATATCTGAGGGATCGGCCGACGAGCTGATTGAGGATGCCTTCGCGCACACCGCGATCGGCGACATAAAGCCGACTGACCGGCCAGACCTGATGGATCGCCTCAAGTATGGCGCATCCGGCGATGACCAAATCGGCTCGGCCGTAACCGATGCAGGGATGCGCCGCGCGCGCCTGATTGTCCAGCTGCCGCAGTCGCTCACCGACCGCAGCTATTGCCGCATACGAGAGTGAAAGGCCATCGACTTTGCGTCGGTCATAACGTTTCAAACCAAGGTGCACGGCAGCCAGCGTGGTCACGGTTCCGGATGTGCCCAGCATCTGGACATTTCGACTCGAATCCGTGCAAATTCGTGCCACCCCTCGAATATTGGTGAGAAGGCCGAGCACGTGTTCGACCATGAGTGGATAGGTCTCCAGGGACAGATTGCGTCCGAACGCCTCCGAAAGCGTCACCACACCCGCCGGGATCGAAAAGCTATGACCTGGCTCACGGCCAAAGCTCGGATCATCGCGATCGAGCCACATGACCTCGGTACTGCCACCGCCGATATCCAGCATCATCAGTTGATCGGCTTCCTCTTCGACCAACGGCAGGCAGCCGAGCATAGCCAATCGGGCCTCCTGCTCATGCGGCAACAGCTCGAGCTCGATCCCGGTGACCCGTTTGACCCGCCGCATGAATTCGTCGCCGTTCTCGGCGCGCCGGCAAGCTTCGGTCGCAACACATCGGCGAAGCTCTACCTCGTGTCGATCCATCAACCGCGCACAAACCTTGAGCGCCGACAAGGTCCGCGACATGGCGCGCTCACTGAGCCGATTGGTCCGCACCAGGCCCTCACCGAGCCGGACAATGCGAGAAAAGCTATCGACAATGCTGAAGCCGCCTTCCAGAGGATCGGCAATCAACAACCGGCAGTTATTCGTGCCGAGATCCAGAGCTGCAAGCCTGGGCGGACGCCGTGGCGGATGCCTCCCCTTCCAATCTTCTTGCGCGAGCTGCAGCATGGTTATGATTTCGGGTGCAGTTTAGTCGAGTTCCCTCAGCTTGCTGATTTTAACCACGACCCGATGACGCGCAAGGGCTTTTCGCCAAGAGGTAGGGCAGGCGGTGTCAACGGGGCACCAGTCGGTCGACGCAACCAAATTGTCCGAATTACCATTCTGAATAATTATTGTTAGCAAATTATAGTGACGCTTTGGGTGACCACCAATATATCCTCGCCAAAGGCCTGCGGAAGAGCATGCACCATGTCGAATGCAAATGCGGCTTCTTATCTGTGGTCGAACGCAGCCGGACGAATTTCCGCAAGTTGAGTGAACGCCAACTCACGGAGAAAGAGCAAGAAGTCTGCAAGGCGGTCCCGGAAACCATGGACTTATCCCGACATGGTTCTCGGATCTTTTGGCCATGCCGCCGAGGGCCTGGTCGAGAAAGCCTTGGCGGGGCTGCAAAAAGATTTCCGCCATTATTCACATGCTGAGCAACAGCTTCGTTCATTTGCCCTGGGCGTCATTCCTGCGATCAAGCGATTTCGACAACCCCATCGAAGCCGCGTCTGCAATTTGTCAAAGGCCGGCCCCCGCACTTCCACATCCGTTGATAGTCGGCCGTTGTGGGTACGGAATTCGATGATTAGACATCCGTCTCCGCTTGCGGTTCTGCCGCTTGCGGTATTATGGGTCAGGCGTTCGACTGCGAGAGCTCATTGCTGACCGGCTGGTCCAGGTAGGGCGCATGACCCCCAGCCGATTGCCTCCGGTCAACGCGCGCTACGCGCCAAACCCGAATTTCCCGTGAAATTCTGGTCATGGCCATATGAGCAGCGGTGCCTGGGTCCCCTCTGCGAACAGGGGTTGGTTCCACCGCTCAGGCTTCCTAGGTATCGTTAGCTCGCCGCCCTTGGCTGGACCTAAGATTTAAGGCCTGTTTTTTGCTAAGTTTGAACAACGAAGAAATGAGCCGGACGAATTGATCGAGACTGATCTTATCATTGTGGGTGCGGGTCCCGTTGGCCTGTTCGCCGTATTCGAAGCAGGACTCCTGGGCCTTAACTGTCACCTGGTCGATAATCTGGATAAGGTCGGAGGTCAATGCGCCGAACTTTATCCGGACAAGCCGATCTATGACATCCCGGGATTGCCGCGCTGCCTGGGGCAGGAATTGGTCGACCGGTTGATCGAACAATGTCGCCCCTTCGATCCGCAGTTCCATCTGAACCAGCAGGCGCAATCCTTGGCACGGCAAGACGACGGCAGATGGAAACTTGTGACGACCGCCGATACGGAGTTGATTGCACCTGCCATTGCTATCGCTGCAGGTGCCGGCAGTTTCGTGCCGCGACGGATCCCGTTACCGGGGGCCGAGGACTTCGACGGTCATTCTCTCTTCTACGCGGTACGCAAACGAGAGGCGTTTCGTGGCAAAAATCTTGTGATCGCCGGCGGCGGCGACTCGGCGTTGGACTGGCTTTTGAGCCTGCAGCCCATCGCAGCGTCGGTAACCCTGCTGCATCGGCGCGACGAATTCCGCGCAGCACCGGACTCCGTCGCCAAAATGCGCGCGCTCGAGGCCAATGGGCAAATCCAACTGTGCATCGGCCAGATATCGGGTCTCGAGGGAAGCGGCAATCGGCTGAGCGGGATCAGGATCAAAAACGCCGGTGCCGAGGAAATGGTCCCTTGCGATACTGTCCTCGCGTTTTTCGGCTTGAAGATGGATCTTGGCCCGATCGCCGGCTGGGGCCTGAATCTGGAACGGAATCTGATTCCCGTTGACACTGAAGCATTCGAGACAAACGTCCCGGGGTTGTTTGCAATCGGCGATGTCGCAACCTATCCAGGCAAATTGAAACTGATACTTTCCGGCTTTCATGAAGGCGCATTGATGTGCCAGAAGGTCTTCAAATACTGCCGTCCCGAGGAACGTATGGTGTTTCGCTACACCACCTCGTCATCCGATCTGCACAAAAAACTGGGCGTTGCCTGATATGCCGAAAATCCACGTCACCGACCGAGAAGGAGAAACGCACGCCCTCGATGGCGTGGTCGGCTGGTCGGTCATGGAAATCATTCGCGAGAACGATCTGCCGATCGAGGCCGCCTGCGGTGGATGTTGTGCCTGTGCCACATGTCACATTTATGTCGATGAGGCGTGGCTCGGCAAATTGGATGCACCGGAGTCGGATGAGAATTTGATGCTGGATGAGGCGTTTGAAGTCGCGGAGAATTCCCGTCTGGGCTGTCAGATCCGCTTCACCGATGCGATGGACGGCATGAAGGTCACCCTCGCCCCTGAATTCTGAATCGGCACTTCAAGGGAATTCTTGTGTAAGCCGACCTGCAAAATGCAGGGTTTTTCAACGATAACTGGAACCAAACGCCCGCCGCGAATATGAACAGTTTGGAACGCAAACCAGCTTTTCTGACAAAAGGGAATTCTATAGCCGGGTGTCGCTCGATGACGCCTTTCGCTCATAACGAATGAGCACCGTCTCACTGGCTGCTGCATCGTTTGCCTTGCCTGTTACATACTTTCGCTGAGCAGCTTCGCGCTTGGATAGCTTTTCGAAGCGCTTTGTCTCTCGAAAATGCTCAAGAAGCTGCAAGTGTGTTTTCTCGATTTTCTTGGCCAAATTTTCAACGTGTTGGTCGCATTCCCGCCTCTTTTGCCGTTCCTTGTCGATATACGGATCGAGCCGGTACACGCCGCTTTCATTGCCTCGGTCCCGAAGGATCGATGCGAACTCGGCGGCAAGCAGTGTCTCGCCAGTAGCCGAGCCGGCAATCAAGGCGGATTGACGATCTAGCTGCTGTTCAAGCTGTTGCAGGCAACTGCGGAGCTCGGCGCGTTTCAAATCCGCCAGCAGGCGATAAGCACGACCATGCTGCTTCATGCAGCAGCCAGATCTGTGGCAGCGGTCGAAACCGGGTTTTCGGGAATAGCAAGTGCCAACGCTGCTTCGAGTTGCTCACGCGCATGCTCAAGCGACACGATTGTATCGGGATCCTGGGCGAGAATCCCCTCAAGTCCCGCTCTTGCACGAATGGCCGCGTCGATCCTGGGATTGGCACCCGATCGATAGGCGCCGAGTTCGATCAACTCGGCCATTTGCGCATAGTCATGCAACAGTTCTCGGGCTTTGGACACTAGCGGACGCTCGTCCTCCGAATAACATGCGGGTGCCGTGCGAGAGACGCTTTTGAGGACGTTGATAGCCGGAAACCGGCCAGCTTCGGCAATATCTCGATCGAGATGGATATGGCCGTCGACAATGCCACGAACGGCATCGGTGATGGGTTCGTTGGTATCGTCGCCGTCCACGAGAACATTGAAGAATGCCGTGATCGAGCCCGCCCCTTCGCCTGGACCCGCACGCTCGAGCAGTCTTGGCAGTTCGGCAAAGACGCCGGCCGGGTAGCCCCGAGCGGTTGGGGCTTCGCCTGCCGCCAGACGTATCTCACGCAGCGCCATGGCAAATCGTGTAATGCTGTCGAGAAGACACAATACTCTGGCCCCCTGATCCCTGAAATACTCGGCGATCGTCAGGGTAAGATAGGCTGCGCGCCGCCGAACCAGGGCAGGCGCGTCAGCAGTTGCCGCAATGACGACGCTGCGCGCCAGGCCGTCCTTGCCAAGTGACTTTTCGAGGAACTCATTGAGTTCGCGGCCACGCTCACCGATCAGACCAACCACCATGACATCGGCTTCGGCCCCCTTGGCTATCATCGACATCAACGTCGATTTTCCCACTCCCGAACCGGCAAAGATGCCGAGACGCTGACCGAGACAGCAAGGCGTAAAAAGGTCGATCGCACGGACGCCGACGGGCAACCGGCTTTCGACCAGGCGGCGGCGATGTGCTGCAAGGCCCGTCTGCATCAGACGATAGGGTTTGTTGCCGTGTAGCGGCGGCATCAGGTTGTCCAGAGGGGCCGCCATCGCATCGATCACGCGTCCCCGCCAGGACATATCGGGATAGACATTTTGCCGTCCGGGCTCGAGCCGCACCGGAGCGCCAAAAGCGACACCGTCAACGTCGCCATAGGCCAGAAGCAGGGCGTGATCGGCGCCGAAACCCACGACCTCGGCGAGGATTTCAGTGCCGGTCACCGCGGCAATGTCGGCGCCAGCAGGGAGCGCCTTATCGTGCCAACGGGGGCCCAGCCTTCCCGACTGATGAGGAATAGAGCAAAGATCGCCCATCCCGACGACGCCATTGAGCCCTTCACATCGAACCAGATTGTCACGAAGCCCCGTGACGGCGCCGAACATAGAGTGCCGCGGACGATGCCGCAGGGTTGCGAGATCGCCTCGCAGGGAATCCAGAATCGACGGCGGAACAGACGAGGCACTGATCATGCCCACAGTTTTAGTCGACCAATCCTTAAGGAATGATTGCACGATCACAGGACAGATTTTGTCCTTGGGAGGAATGCAACAAAACCAAGGGCATTAAGACTTGCTTAAGGAAGGATCGCTTAAGGTTCCATTACGACGAAGGCCAGATGAGCCGGACCGGTCACCAAGCTGGGACAGGTCGGCAGTCATCTCGAGTGGAGTTTGGTATGCGTGCATTGGTGATCGAGGACGATCCGGTTTCGGCAAGGCTGATCGAGGCCGCCCTGCGGAGTGAGAATATCGTCTTTGAGCCCACTGATCGTGGCGAAGATGGTATCGAGCTTGCCAAGCTTTACGATTTCGACATCATCGTGCTTGATCTCGGGCTGCCCGATATGGATGGGTATGATGTCGTGCGTCGCCTGCGGACCGCCCGGATCGAAACGCCTGTGCTCATTCTTTCCGGCGCCGGTGAGATCACCGACAAGGTACGCGGCCTGACCAGTGGCGCTGACGACTACATCACAAAGCCATTCAACCGGGCCGAATTCCTGGCGCGTATCCAGGCTATCGTTCGGCGTTCGAAGGGCCACTCGGATTCGGTCATCAAGACCGGTAAGCTGACGGTCAATATGGATGCGCGTTCGGTCGAGGTTGCAGGCCAGCGGCTGCATGTCACCGGCAAGGAATACGCCATTCTGGAGCTGCTTTCGCTTCGCAAGGGCACGACGCTGACCAAAGAGATGTTTCTCGACCATCTCTATGGCGGGATGGACGAGCCCGAACTCAAGATCATCGATGTTTTCATCTGCAAGCTTCGCAAAAAGATCTCGAACGCTTCAGGCGGTGCGCATTATATCGAAACGGTCTGGGGCCGGGGCTATGTTCTCAAGGAGCCGGAGAGCGCGGCCAATCAGGCGGACGCAACGGATAAGGGCGAGCCACCGACGGTTTATCGAGAACGCGCCGTCGCTTGAGGATTGCTGCAACGCCGACCCGATATTGTTCAACGTGCCGAACGACTAGCACTATCATGTTAATGGGCCGGTGAAGCACCGACGCAAGATGATCGCCCCACAGTCGGGCGCCGATATCCGGCCATGTCATCCAAACCCGGACTCGCTATCGGTTCCGTGGTCAACGCAGATATTGGCGGGAAAGATTCTGCACAAAGAGCAAGGCCAAGATTAAAACGATCGGTGAGATGTCAATCCCCCCAAGATTGGGCAGAATATTCCGGATGGGGCGTAGCGCCGGCTCTGTGATTTTGTAGAGAAAATCTCCGATTACATAGACGATGCGATTACCCGTGTTGACGACGTTGAATGCGACCAGCCAATGAAGAATGACTGAAGCAATCAGCAAATAGATATAGAGCTGCGATACCGTGATAATTAGCTCGGAGAGCGCATACATTGTGCTTGGGAACCCTGGTTCATCAAAACGGGAATTGCCACACTTTCTGAGGGGAGCCGGAGACAGAACCCGCTCCCGGATCGCTCAGACCGGAGCAATCGACGGGCGGAGCAATATCACGGAGATGGCGGGTCCGACTAGACCCTCACCCTTGACACTCATCGCCACACTCCGCATACACCCTGCCGCATCTGCATGATCCTACCCGTGGGGCCGTAGCTCAGTTGGGAGAGCGCTTGAATCGCACTCAAGAGGTCGTGGGTTCGACTCCCATCGGCTCCACCAGCTACCAGCCATTTATGGCGATAAAACAGTTACTTAGCATTCGATCATGGTCGCGGTTCCCACATCGACCATCGGTTTTCGAAAACAGACTGGGTGTCTGTCATCGGTATCAGGAGCCCATCGCCTCGGTGCCGGTATCTGATGCCGCCGACGCCGCCCGACAGAACTTGATAGTTTCCCCGACGGTCAGTTCGGCGATACAGTGTTCTTGAGCATGCTGGTTTCTCCCTTGCCCTCGGGATTGCAGCCTGACGTCCCATTCCCAGCCACCGCGCTCTTTCAGTGCACGGGCTAATTCAACGCTTCGTGGGCAATGTGGATCTCGTTGCTTTGAATGAGGGTCCGCGCGCTGACGCTCTTCATTGATGCCCGGTCCCTCGGCCCTTTTTTGAAGGATCGGGCATGTATTGCGTGTTGTCAGGCGCGATCGCACGCCGCGATTTTCGGCCGGCTGTCGGAACAAAGCGGGTGCGATGGAGCATTTCGCGGACATTGCGTCCCACCGCTTTCTCTTCGACGCCAGGCAATGCCTCTGCAATTGCTCAGATTGCGCTTAAACGACAATTGCTTGCATCAGCCACCTCGATCGCGATCGCGATCGTTAACAGCAATTTGAGCATGCGTTGCTCTCTCAACCAATCAAGGCTGGCGGCCCACGTTCATTGGCGTCCTAACCTTCTTCATATCGCGCGTGCCCGCCACAAGAGGTTTGGTCGAGCCATTTCCAGAGCGACCAAGGCAGTATAGCAAGGTCGTTAGATCGATGTGCGTTCAGGCGTTCGATTGCGAAAGGCTCCCCGGACTCAGAGAACACGGGTTCCTTGTTCATCGCCCGGCACTCCGGATGTCACAAGCGGTTCAGCCAAACATCGCTTGGCCTGACTTCAGCTTTGTTTCCCGCAAACTCAGCGTCTTTTCTGCCTAATCGCCGGCAGTCAATTCCGTCGAAGTCGCGATCTCGCGTATCGGCAAGGATCTGCGCACCCAGCGCGGCCCTGTCGGCACTGTCTTGAAGCGCTACTGGACGTACCTCTTCCGAATGCACTTGGCATCCGTCAACAGATATTGGTCGAGCCAGGAATGGTCGCGCCTAGGCCGTCCAGATACGCGCAGAAATAGTCACGCGGCATTTCAGTTTGAAGACAAGAATTTAGAGAATTGCTGCGAAGCCCACCCCAGCGATGGCTTCGCCACCATGAGATCCTGCGGTCGAAAGTGGGACGTAGATAGACATCGCATTTCCAAATATGGACATTGAATAGCGAAAACGACGCCCCTTCCCAATCGTCGGCTTCCTCGCCCGATGATAGCTTTCCCCAGGCTGTGGCCATCGTCTTACCTCGATCACTGTCCGCTTGCCGTTGCTCCCGAATAAGGGCCGTCGGAAAGACCCCTCGTCCATGGCCGCCAGGACGGGGCCCCTTTTAAGTCATCGAGATAGCCCGGAAACGCGGGCAATACTGACGACACGCCATGGTTGAAATTTCTATTGACATAAGTTTAGTAGAAAAGTTTAGTAAGGTTTATTGGCAGCGTCGCTGTCGAGCTATAGTGATATGCTTCGCAACGCATGCGGGGCCAAAATTGGTCAGGGAGACATCAAGATCATGCGTGCACTCTCAATGTGTCTGGCAACCGCAGGATTGGCGACGATCGCGGCGGTCAATGCCGGAACTGCCGAGGCTCAAGACCAGGAATTGACCCTGTGCTGGGCGGCCTGGGACCCCGCCAACGCGCTGGTGGAACTGTCGAAGGACTTCACCGAGCAAAGCGGCATTCAGATGAATTTCGAGTTCGTCCCATGGACGAATTTCGCCGACCGCATGCTGAACGAACTAAACTCGGGCGGCCAACTCTGCGATCTGATGATCGGCGACAGCCAATGGATCGGCGGCGGCGCCACCTACGGTCACTATGTGCAATTGAATGACTTCTTCGAGCAGGAAGGTATTTCGATGGACGATTTCATGCCGGCCGCAGTCTACGCCTATTCAACCTGGCCCAAGGGCTCGCCCAACTACTACGCTTTGCCAGCCATGGGCGATGCATTGGGCTGGGTCTACCGCCAGGACTGGTTCGAGCGCCCGGACATCCAGGAGGCCTTCCAAGCCGAGTATGGCCGCGAGCTCGGCGTTCCCGAGAACTGGGAACAGCTCAAGGAGATCGCCGAATTCTTTCAAGGACGAGAGATCGACGGCAAGACGGTCTATGGTGCGGCGATCTATACCGAGCGCGGTTCCGAGGGCATCACCATGGGTGTGACCGGTGCACTCTATCCCTGGGGCTTCGAGTATGAAAGCGAGCCCGGAACTTACCAGATGGAAGGCGTCGTGAACTCGCCCGAAGCGGTCGAAGCGCTGGAATTCTACAAGGAATTCTATGAGTGCTGCACACCACCCGGCCATTCGGACGCCTACATGGTCGCCAATCTCGATGCCTATAAATCCGGCCAAGTCGCGATGCAGAACAACTGGTTCGCCTTCTTTCCGGGTATCGCGAAGGATGAAGTCGTCGGCGGCGATGTCTCCGGCTTTTTCCACAATCCGCCCGCCAACCGCGAAGCGTCGACCCTTGGCGGCCAGGGCATCTCTGTTGTCGCTTATTCGGACAAACAGGAACAAGCGCTCGAATACATCAAGTGGTTCGCCCAGCCGGAGGTCCAGAAAAAATGGTGGGAACTCGGCGGCTATGCGGTGCACAATGACGTAACGGGCGATCCCGGGTTCCCGGACTCCACGCCGTTTGCCGCCGAATTCCTCGAAGCGATGAGCAACGTCAAGGATTTCTGGCAGGAGCCGACCTATGCCGAACTCCTCCAGGCGATGCAAAAGCGCGTTCATGACTATGTCGTCGCCGATCAGGGCACGGCCCAGGAAGCGCTCGACAAGCTGATCGAAGACTGGACCATCACCTTCGAGGAGGACGGCAAGATCCAATAGGGTGCTTGCCTGATCCCACCGTTTCGGCTGGTCCGGCGGGTTCCATGAGGCCCCGCCGGACCTTCACTCCCTCGAACAAGCGGGCCAGGATCGAAATCCGATGGCATTGCAGGTGACCGACAAGCTCGCGGCCCGCGTCGCGCGGGCGACCCCGCCAAGGCTTGCAGGGCGCGTTCGCGGCATGTCCGATCGGACATTGGCCACGGTCTTCGTCGCACCGACCATCGTCTTGCTACTTGCCATCAACATCTTTCCCCTGCTCTGGACGGTCTATCTCTCCTTCACGAACTTTCGCGCCAATCAGCCTGGCCGTCCGGTCGAATGGGTCGGCACGCGCAACTATGAGCGGCTCTTCGGCAGCGAAGATATCTGGGGCTACTTGCAGGTCACGGCGCATTTCGTCATCTGGACCATGCTGCTCCAGGTGCTGATCGGTCTGGGCCTGGCGCTGCTGATCAATCGCAATTTCAAAGGCGCCGGTCTCTGGACGACCGTGATCCTGATACCGATGATGCTCTCGCCGGCCGTGGTCGGCACCTTCTGGACCTATCTCTACCAGCCCCAGATCGGCATCTTCTCCTATATCGTGAACGCCTTCGCCGATGTCGGCCCGCTCGACATGATCGGCTCGGTGGAATTGGCGCCCTGGTCGATCATCATCGTCGATAGCTGGATGTGGACGCCCTACATCATGCTGCTGTGCCTCGCCGGGCTGCGCTCGATCCCGAACTATCTCTATGAGGCGGCTGAGATCGATCGTGCCAACGCCTTGCAGAAGTTCTGGTACGTCACCCTGCCCCGCGTCCTGCCGTTTTTGATGCTGGCGGTGCTGTTCCGCGGCATCGAAAACTTCAAGATGTTCGATATGGTCGTCGAACTGACGTCGGGCGGACCGGGCTCCACCACCGAACTCGCCTCGATCAATCTCAAGCGCGAAGCTTTCGAGAAATGGCGCACGGGCTTCGCTTCGGCGTTCGCGGTGGTCCTGTTCGTTACCATTTTCGGCCTTGGCAGCATCTATGTGAAGGCGCTGAAGAAGGTGCGGACATGATGGCTCGGACCTTCACGAAAGCCGGAGAATCTTCACCTCTTGGCCAGAGGATCGCCGGCGCCATCGTCGTCGCCTATGCGCTCATCACGATGATCCCGCTCTTGTGGATCGTCGCCACCAGCTTCAAGTCACCCTCCGATGCGATCGCCTATCCGCCCGAGGTCTTCTTCGAGCCGACGCTCGAAGGCTATGTCAACCTTTTCACCTCGCGCTCGCGACAAACCCAAGACTATTTCGAAAGCCTCGGCCCGCCGCAAACCTGGTACGAGAGGATCGTACGGGATCGCAACATGGTCATCACCGGCCCGTCGCGCTTTCCCGAACGCTACTGGAATTCGATCGTCATCGGTTTCGGCTCAACTTTTCTCGCGGTGTTGCTGGGCACGCTCGCGGCCTACGCTTTCTCGCGTTTCAGGATCCCGATCAAAGACGATTTGCTCTTTTTCATTCTCTCGACGCGCATGATGCCGCCGATAGCCGTCGCCATTCCAATATTCCTGATGTACCGCGAGCTTGGCCTCTCCGACACCAAGGCCGGGATGATTTTCCTCTATACGGCCGTCAATCTCTCGCTCTCGGTCTGGCTTCTCAAAGGCTTCGTCGACGAAATTCCTCGCGAGTACGAGGAAGCCGCAGTGATCGACGGCTACACGCGGTTTCAGGCCTTCTACAAGGTGGTGTTGCCGCAAATGCGCGCGGGCATCGCGGCCACCGCGATCTTCTGCCTGATCTTTGCCTGGAACGAGTATGCCTTTGCGCTGCTCCTGACCTCCGGCAACGCGCAAACGGCCCCCCCTTTCATTCCGATCATCATTGGCGAAGGCGGTCTCGATTGGCCGGCAGTGGCCGCCGGCACCACACTGTTCTTGTTGCCGGTCGTCATCTTCACGGTCCTCCTGCGCAACCAACTCCTGCGAGGCATCACGTTCGGAGCGGTGCGCCGATGAACCGGCTGTTCAAAAGACGGCCCTGGGAGAACAGTGCGACCGCATTGATCGTACTCGGCGTCTTTATGTTGATGCAGCCCTTCTCGATGTGGCTGTTCGGCTGGTCGTTCGCGATCATTCTCATTGGCACCGTCGGCTTCATCGTCGTCAGCCATTTTCCGGAATGAACGACGATGGCTGAAATCCGCATCGACAATGTGAGCAAGCACTTCGGAGACTTCGTTGCGGTCCGCGGCTCGACGTTCACGATCCGGGATGGCGAGTTCTTCGTCATGCTCGGACCGTCGGGCTGCGGCAAGACCACGACCCTGAGAATGGTCGCCGGTCTCGAAATTCCGTCCGGCGGCCGCATCACTCTGGCCGGCGAGGACGTGACGATGAAGCGCGGCCGCGAGCGTGACATCGCCTTCGTCTTTCAGCTCTTCGCGCTCTACCCGCATATGAATGTGCGCCAGAACATTTCCTTCCCGCTGCGCATCCAGGGTCTGCCGCGGCGCGAAATCCGTGAGCGCACCGAAGATGTGGCAAGGATGCTGCAGATCGACCATCTATTGGCGTCTGCCGTGGGCGGCCTCTCGTCCGGAGATCGTCAGCGAGTGGCGCTCGGCCGCGCCATCGTTCGCCGCGCCAAGGCCTTTTTGATGGACGAGCCTTTGGGCGCGCTCGATGCCGAGTTCCGCGAACTGATGTGCGAAGAGCTGCGGCTGCTTCACAACCGCATCGGTGCGACGACCGTGTATGTTACGCACGATCAGATCGAAGCGATGGCGATGGCCGATCGGGTCTGCGTCATGAACCACGCCGAAGTGCTGCAGATCGGCCCGCCGCTCGAGGTCTATGAGCGGCCGGCGACGAGGTTCGTCGCCGGTTTCCTCGGCTCGCCCTCGATGAATTTCCTTCCCGCCCGCGGCGGATTGCCCAAAGGCGCCCGCGAAGTTGACGTCGAGGGCTCGATGATCCGAATGCCCGAGACCCGCGCACCTCTCGAAACCTCGAACGCCATGCTGGGCGCACGTCCGGAACATATCAGCATCAGCGACGCCGGCCCGATGCGAGGACGCGTGTTCGGCATCGAATATATGGGGGCCCGCCAGCTCGTCACCGTCGATACGGCAGCAGGTCGCCTCAAAGTCAGGACACCCAACAATGTGCGCGTCCACTACGGGGAAATGGTCGGGCTGGAATTCGCTTCGGAGCGTCTGATCCTGTTCGACGCCGCGACCGACCGTGCGGTTCCAAGTGCCCTTTTCAGCGAGGCCGTTCATGGCTGAAGCGAGCCTGATCGGCGTGACGAGGCGCTTTGGCCCCATCACCGCCGTCGATGAGATCGACCTTGTCGTGGCCGACGGCGAGTTTCTCGTGCTGCTCGGACCGACGGGTGCCGGCAAGACGACGACGCTTCGGCTCTTTGCCGGACTGGAGCTTCCCGATCGGGGCCGGGTCGAGATCGGCGGCGATGACGTGACCGTACTCCCACCTTCGGCCCGCGATGTTGCCTTCGTGTTTCAGCAATACTCGCTCTATCCACACTATACCGTTTTCGACAATCTCGCCTTTCCGCTGCGTGCACCGGGCCGCCAGCTCGGCTCGGACGCGATCAAAAGACGGGTCGGCGAGATCGCGGAAACCCTGCGCATTGCCCATAAGCTCCAGAACCGCGCGACCGAGCTTTCCGGTGGCGAGATGCAGCGGGTGGCCTTGGGCCGCGCACTCGTTCGAACACCCTCACTCTTTTTGATGGATGAGCCGCTCTCGTCGCTCGATGCGAAGCTGCGCGAGGAACTCAGGCTCGAGCTCAAAAGGATTCAGCGCGATCTTGGCGCCACAATCATTTTCGTGACCCACGATCAGCTCGAGGCGATGACCCTGGCCGATCGGATCGGCATCCTGCGTGAAGGACGCTTGGTCCAGACCGGCACGCCGCAACAGGTCTATCAGTGTCCGACCAGTGTCTATGCGGCACAGCGATTGGGTAGCCCGCCCATCAACCTATTGCGTCTCGATACGGAGGGCTTGCCTCAGGCGCCGGCGACGGCGGCACGTGCCGGCGTGCGGCCCGAGGACATCGCCGTGGCCGCCGAGAGAGGACGCGAAGCCCGCGTCCTCGCGGTCGAGCGGCTTGGCGGCGAGACCGTGGCACTGTTGGATCTCGATGGGCAAACCCTGCATGCACTCCTCGACGCCCATGTTCGTCTGGAAGAAGGGGCGACGACACGCATCGCCGTTCGCACCATGGAACCGATCTGGTTCGATCATGACGATCGGCGTGTCGGCCATGGTTGAAAAGGAGATGGCCATTGTCCGACGATAACCTGATCCCTGACCTGATCGCCAAGATCACGGCAGCCATCGACCATCATGCCCACGAGCTTTCGGAACTCGACCGGGCGATCGGCGATGGCGACCATGGGCTCAACATGCGGCGCGGCTTCAAGGCAGTTGCGGAAACGGCGCCTGAACTCGAGGCCCTCGGTTTCGGCGAGGCTTTGCAGAAGGCAGGCATGACGCTTGTCATGAAGGTCGGTGGCGCTTCGGGTCCCCTCTACGGATCGGCGCTGATGGCGATGGGCAAGCACGCCGACGGCCCACCTTCGAGTTCGACCGATGCGGCGGCTCTCCTCGAAGCCGGTATCGAGGCCATCAAGAAGCGCGGCAAGTCGGACGCAGGTGCGAAGACCATGCTGGACGTGCTGATCCCTGTGCACCAGGCGGTTGTCGCGGGAGCCGACGTGCCATCCGTGCGTGAGGCCGCCGCATCCGCGCTCGAGGCGACGGGCCCGATGCGGGCGACCAAGGGGCGCGCCGCTTTCCTCGGCGAGCGATCGATCGGCCATGTGGACCCCGGTGCTCGATCGTCCGCGCTGATCATCGCCGCCGTTTGCGACGTGCTGGAAAAGAAATGAACGACCATGTTGCGATCGTCATCGTTTCGCACTCTCCCGATGTCGCCAGAGGTGCTGCGGATATGGTCCGGCAAATGGTCGGCGATGAGATCCGCGTCGCCGCCTGCGGCGGCAATCCGGAAGGTGGGCTGGGAACCGACGTCGAAGCCATTCGATGTGCCATCGACCAAGTGTACACGCCCAAAGGCGTTGCGGTGTTGGTCGATCTGGGCGGTGCCGAAACCAATTCCGAGATGGCGATCGAGCTGCTCGGCCCGGAAAAGGCCGCCAACATCGTGATTTGCAATGCGCCCATTGTCGAAGGTTCGGTGATGGCGGCAACCGAGGCCTCCGGCGGCTCGGATCTCGCGACCGTGAGGGCCACCGCCGAGGATTTTCAGGCATGACCGAAGCCGCTTCCGACCAGCTCTGGCACGAGGGTGCTGCCATCATCCGAGATGAGACCGGCCTTCATGCGCGTCCGGCGGTTCGGCTGACCAAGCTTGCCAAACGGTTCGATGCGACGGTCGAGATCCGCGCCGATGGGCAGGAGCGCTGGGTCAATGCCAAATCGCCCAATGCCGTGATGAAGCTCAAGGCATCGCACGAAACCCGTCTCAACATTCGTGCCTCCGGTGACGATGCCGAAAACGCCGTTACGGCCATCGTCGGATTGGTCGATCGCAATTTCGATGACTGATGGTCCAGACGAGCGCGTCCTCAGTGGGATTGCCGTCACCAGCGGTGTCGTTCTGGGAACGATATTTTGGCGCGGGACGCAGCATCGCGCGCGGACCGCGGGGGCGCCGCAGGAGGAGCGGCAAGCCTTGCAGCGGGCGATCGACAATGCTGTCGGTGAACTCGAGCAGCTTTCCAAAGAGCAGGACCAACTCGCCGCCGATATTCTCGAGTTCCAACTCGCCCTCCTCGAGGACGACGATATTCTCAAGCCGGTTCATGAGAGGATCGATTCCGGAGCTTCCGCCGACGATGCCTGGAGGGAGATCATCGATCGGGAAATCGCGGAATATGCATCGGCGGCCGACCAATACATGGCGGCCCGTTCGAGCGATCTCGCCGACCTTCGCGAGCGCGTTTTAATGGCGCTCACCGGCTCGCATCCCCATCGAGACGAACTGCCTCGGAGCGCCATTCTCCTCGCCGATGACCTAGCGCCCTCCGCATTTCTTTCCCTCGATTTCGAAAGAGTTGGCGGTCTGGCCCTGTTTCAAGGCAATCCTACAAGCCATGTGGCGCTCCTGGCACGCGCCCGCGGCGTGCCGATGGTCGTGGGCCTTGGACCAAAGCCCGACAATCTCGCTGCCTCGATCATGGCCGCACTCGACGCCGATGCCGGTACGCTGACGCTGGCTCCGACCGCAGCGGCACTTGCCGCGTTCGAGCAGCGCATCGAAACCGCCTCGGCGGATGAACGCCTGGCATCGCTTGCGGCCCACCAGCCTGCGAAAACCGTGGGTGGCCGACCGATCAGGGTCCTCGTCAACATCGACGATCCCGGTCTCGTCGAGGCGCTCGATCCTGAGATTTGCGATGGGGTCGGATTGACCCGCACGGAGTTCCTCTTCAGCGGCAACCGACTGCCGGACGAGGAAGCTCAATATCGCTTCTATGCGAGGCTCATCGGTTGGGCCGCTGGCCGTCCGGTGACGATCCGAACCCTCGATGCCGGCGGCGACAAGCCGATCCCGAGTGTCACGATCGACGGCGAGAGCAATCCTTTTTTGGGCGTCCGCGGGCTTCGTCTCTCGCTCCGCCGTCCTGAATTGTTCCGGGAACAGCTTCGGGCCTTGGCACGGGCCGCAGCCCTCGGTCCGCTCAAGATCATGGTGCCGATGGTGACGAACGGAGCGGAGCTCAGGGAAGCGCACCAGCACCTCGACGCCGTTCTCGACGATCTCAAAGAGCGGGACATCGAGCACGCGCGACCCAAGCTCGGCATCATGGTCGAGACGCCGGCAGCGGCCCTTGCCTGCGGCGATTGGGGTGCGGACTTTCTATCGATCGGCTCCAACGACCTCATCCAGTACGTCACCGCATCGGCCAGGGACAATCCGAATGTGGCTGACCTTGCCGATCCGCGTCATCCGGCGGTTTTGGAGCTCATCGGGCGGACCATCGAGACCGGTCGCAAGAAGGGTATCGAAGTGAGCCTTTGTGGCGACATGGCCTCCTCGCCGGCGCTTGTGCCACTTCTGCTAGACCTCGGGCTTGAGGTGTTTTCGGTGGCGCCCGCACAGATCGGCAGGGTCAAAAATGTGATCGCCGAAAGCCCGTGACGTGCCCGTAACCCCGGTCCAGGGAGATAGTGTCGATCCCGTCGCAACCTATAAACACTATTTGCGCACACTCATCGACCGACGACCATCCGGCACGCGCCAGCGCGTCGCCGAGGCATTCGGAACGCATAAGAGCTTCGTCTCGCAAATCATCAATCCGAGCTATCGGGTGCCGCTGCCGGCCCAGCATATCCCTGCTCTCTTCAGGGTCTGCCACTTTGCGCCCGAGGAGCGGACAGCGTTCCTGGATCTCTATGCCCGGGCGCATCCATCGCAATCCGCCGCAATCGACGAGCTTGCCGGGATCGAGCGCAATGTGGTTCGCATCGCCTTGCCGGACTTTGCCGACCCCGAGCTTGGCCACGATGTCGAAACCATGATCAAGGATTTTGCGACGCGGATAATCAAGCTCGCCCAGAGGCACGAAACCACATCCTGATCGAAGGGAGGTTGTCATGAAGAAACTGATCAACGCCACGGACGATGTCCTCGGCGAAAGTCTGCGCGGGTTTGGCGCCGTGCACGCCGATCTCGTCGAAGTCCGGCTCGAACCCAAGCTCGTGTTCCGTAGAGGGGGAGCCACGAAGGGCAAGGTCGCCCTGATCTCCGGCGGCGGCTCAGGCCACGAACCGATGCATGCGGGCTTTGTCGGCAAGGGCATGCTCGATGCGGCCTGCCCCGGTGAGGTGTTCACCTCGCCGACGCCCGATCAGATGATGGCGGCAGCCGAGGCGGTCGACGGTGGCGCCGGCGTGCTTTGGATCGTCAAGAACTATGCAGGCGACGTCATGAATTTCGAGATGACGGCCGACATGATCGAGGGAGCGAGCGAAACCGTTCTGACCGATGACGATGTCGCCGTCGAAAGCTCGCTGCACAGCCAGGGCCGGCGCGGCGTTGCCGGCACCGTCGTAGTCGAGAAAATGGTCGGGGCCGCCGCCGAACGCGGGATGGATCTCGCCGGCTGCAAGGCGCTGGGCGACCGCATCAACCGCGGCGCCGGGTCGATGGGCGTGGCGCTGACCAGCTGCACCGTTCCAGCCGCCGGCAAACCCACCTTCGAGATCGGCGCGGACGAACTCGAGCTCGGCGTCGGCATCCATGGCGAGCCGGGCCGCGAACGCATTGCCATAAAGCCAGCCGATGAAATCGCCGGGCAGATGATTTCGGCGATCATGGAAGCGATCGAGCCCAGGCACGGTGAGGACGTGCTCCTGTTCGTCAACGGCATGGGCGGCACGCCGCTCATGGAACTCTATCTGATGTACGATGCCGCAGCTCGCCACTGCGCCGACCGAAATCTGACGGTTGCGCGTTCGCTGGTGGGCAATTATTGCACATCGCTCGAGATGGCCGGCTGCTCGATCACCCTGATCAAGCTCGACGATGAGCTTAAATCGCTGTGGGATGCACCGGTCCACACGGCAGCCCTGCGGTGGGGCGCCTGATTCGACACGCAATAAAGCCCTGGGGCCCGAGGAGAATGCTCGTTGTCTGACCGAAAGCCGACTGCCAAACTGTTCGAACCCCTGACCATCCGAGGTGTGACCACGCGCAATCGGGTGGTGATTTCGCCGATGTGCCAATATTCGGCCAAGGACGGTTTTCCGAGTGACTGGCATCTCGTACACCTCGGCAGATTTGCGACGGGCGGGGCCGGGATCGTCTTCACCGAGGCGACGGGCGTCGAGGCGCGTGGCCGCATTACCCCTGGCTGCACCGGCCTATGGGACGACACTCAGATCGAGGCCCATGCCCGTATCGCCGCCTTTCACAAGGCCCATGGTGTCGTACCCGGCATTCAGCTTGCACATGCCGGACGGAAAGCCAGTGCGCAGCGTCCCTGGCACGGCAATGGCCCCCTGACCAAAGCGGACATAGCCAATGGCGATGTGCCCTGGGAGGTCGTCGGGCCGACCACATTGCCGGTTGCCGAAGGCTGGCCGGTGCCGCACGCCCTCTCATTTGAGGAGGTCGGTGGCCTGGTTGAAGCATTCGCCGCCGCCGCCAGAAGAGCGCTCGAGGCGGGCTATGAGATCGTCGAGATCCATGGTGCGCACGGCTATCTGATCCAAAGCTTCCTCTCGCCGATCGCCAATCAGCGCAATGACGCCTATGGCGGCAACCTCGCCGGCCGCATGCGCTTTGCCCTCGAGGTCACGGAAGCCGTCCGCTCCGCCTGGCCCGAGGACAAACCTTTGTTCTTCCGGGCCTCTTCGGTGGATGGCGTGCCGGGCGGCTGGGAGATCGAGGATACAATTGCATTGGCGCGCGAACTCAAGCTGCGGGGCGTCGATGTCATCGATTGCTCATCCGGCGGCATCAGGGGTCCGGTGGCCGCAGCCAACGTTAAGCGCCAGGCTGGCTTCCAGGTCGGCTATGCCGAGGCGGTGCGGCGTGAAGCCGGCATCATGACCCAGGCCGTGGGCCTGATCACGCATCCCCGCCAGGCCGAAGCGATCCTCGATGGCGGACGGGCCGATCTTATCGCCATCGCTCGCGAAGCCCTTGCCGATCCAAGTTGGGCGCATCATGCAGCGGCAGCCCTTGATGCCGATCCCGATTTCGAGTCGTGGCCGGAGCAATATGGCTGGTGGCTGGTCCGGCGCGCCGCGACCTCCGAATTTTATCGCGACGAGGCCGCCTGAATCAGGTGCGTCAGCCCGAGAAACCGTCATCTGTCAAACGCGCAGTCGTGGCGCGCGATCATGCCTTTTGGTCGATCTTTCCGCCTGCAGGTCTGGAGGTGAGCATAGGTTTTAAGGCACAAGCACTGTTATAGGTCCTAATACCTATCGTTGTCAAGATTAAAATTTGCCCAATGGCCTGCGGCCATGGAACCCGGCTTCTCATGAAAAGTTAAGGCTGCGATCAACGCAATATGAGGAGGGGACCATGTCTGACCCTTACAAGGGCGCAGGACCCGAAGATACGACTGCCGATAAGACTCAAGACCACGCACGGCGAGCGGCCGAAGACCTCGGACACAAAGCCCGCGATGCCGGAAATGACATAGCGAATGAGGCGCGACATCAGGCGCGCTCGGCTGCAGAAGCAGGGACGAACGCGGCTGCCGGCCGTCTCGATACCATCGCCCAGGCGCTCAAAGCATCCGCTGGAGAGCTTCGCGGTAAAGAGAACTGGCTTGCGGATGCGGTCGAAACCGCGGCCGTCGAGTTGCGGGGTGCCTCGAGCCATCTGCATGACCGGGGCATCGAAGGTATAAGCGGCGATCTGACCGCATTCGCAAGGCGCAATCCGGCGGCATTCCTCGGCACGACGATGCTTCTGGGATTCGCCTTCAGCCGCTTCGCCAAAGCCTCGGAAACTCGCCATATGGGCTCTGGACCCGCACCGTCTCCCGCCTACACGCCACCCGTCAGTGATACCGTGACCAGCCGTGGTCCCGGCGCTGCTGACTACACGCCGCAACCGTCTGCCAGCGCAAACTTCGGGGGCATCAAATGAATACCACAACTCAGGATATCCGGACCGACCGGGAGCATGTTGAGCATACCACTGACCCCCGTTCCGTGCCGGATTTGTTGCGTGATCTCGTCAACCAGATCAGCAATCTGGTTCGCAGCGAGATCAGACTCGCCCAGGCGGAAGTCGGCGAGAAGACGAGCCAGCTCAGCACGGGGCTGATCTCCATCGCGAGCGGCTTCATCTTGGGATTGGCGGCTCTCATCATTCTACTCGACGCCGTGGTTTACGGCCTGTCGCAGTCGATGCCCATTTGGCTCGCCGCCGTCATTACCGGCGGTGTCGTTGCCGTTATCGGGCTAGCCCTGGTGATGAAAGGAAAGTCGGATCTCAAAGCCAAAAATCTGATGCCCGAACGCACCGTGCGCAGCGTGCAGGACGACGCTAAATTTGCTCAAGACCAGACGCGGAAGGGATAATTTCATGAGTACCTACGACAGACCTTCTGAAATCGAAGGTGAGATCCGCGCGACGCGCGGTCAAATGGACGATACCATCGACGCCCTGAAAATGAAGCTATCTCCAGGCGAATTACTCGATCAGGCGATGAATTATGTCAAAGACGGGGGCGGCGAATTCGGTCACAACTTCGCCCGTAGGGTGCAGAACAATCCCGTTCCTTTGGCCTTGATGACCGCAAGCCTCGCCTGGCTGATGATCTCCGACAGCCGTGGCGGCAATAGCACCAGAAAAGGCGATGTTTCGTACACGCCGGATGCCCCAGCTTCGACCGCCTATGGCTATCAGGCACAGGAGGATTTCGACGATCTCGATGAGAGCGACTACGATACTCTTGAGCAACACGATCGCTTCCACTCGTCCGCCGATGAGATCAAACGGCAGTCAGAAGAAGACAACGAGGCCTATAATCGCCGGCTCTATGAGGCTCGAGCGAAAGCCTTGGGGTTGCGGCAGAATGTCGAGGAGCAGGCCAACGCCTTCAATGAACGGGTCGATCGCTCCTACCGCGACCTCTCGGAACGGGCGCGACGTGCGCGGTCCAAGATGTCTGCGCATGCCCGTCGCCAACGCGATCGCGCGAGCCGCGGTTGGCATGACGCCAGTGCCGGCGCGCAGCATCGGGCGAGGCAAGCGAGCGACCAGGCAGGGCGTTTCTATGAAGATAACCCATTGGTGGTAGGCGCTTTGGGGATCGCAGCCGGCGCCTTGCTAGGTGGTATATTGCCGTCGACACGCCGGGAGGACGAACTCCTTGGCCGTCACGGCGACGAGTTTCGCAGCGAGGCAAGAGCCCATGCTGAGGACGTGGCAAATGCGGCGGGCGACGTTGCGGCACGCACGGTCGATACGGCTCAACGGGAAGCCGAGCGGGAAGGTTTGACGCCTGAGCATGCCGACGCATCGGCCCGAGACTATACCGAGCGCGCTCGCCGTGTTGGCGACGCGGCGGTCGAGGCGGGACGCGATGAAGCCAAGCGCCACATGAGTTCCGACAAGGCCAAGGAAGAAAACAGGGTCGGTTGATCGATGCAGGCCCATGCCGATCCGAGACAGGAAATGCGCAAGGCGGGATCACCTCTCGCCTTGCCGCGCTCGGCTTGGAAATCCGTCGCATTGCGGACCAAGGACGAACTCGACAACGACAATCTGACGATCGTATCGGCCGGCTGTGCGTTTTTTGCATTGTTGGCGATGTTCCCGGCACTGACCGCGCTCATCTCGGTTTATGGACTCGTGGCCGACCCGAACGAGGTTGCCAATCAGCTTGGTGGCTTGAAGCGTGTGCTGCCGGACGAAGCCTTCGGCATCATTCAGCGGCAGGCTGAGCTGCTGGCCTCGCGTTCCGCCGCGACATTGAGCCTCAGTCTCATCGTCACCGTGCTGCTGGCGCTTTGGAGCGCCGGTAAAGTTTCGCGAGCGGTGATGGGTGCGTTGAATATCGTCTACGAGGAACGGGAGGAGCGTGGCTTCTTCAGCCTGAATGCCCGCGTCATGGGCCTGACCACTGGAGGCATTCTAGGCTTTTTGATCGGTTTGTTGACCATTGCGGCTATTCCGGCAATCCTGAGGAATGTCGGTCTCGGCCGGGATCTCGAGCTGCTGATAAGCCTGATCCGCTGGCCTTTGCTCGCAATTTCATTGATGGTCGCACTCGCCGTGCTCTATCGCATGGGTCCAAGCCGTAATGCGGCGAGATGGCAGTGGGTCAGCCCTGGTGCATTCATGGCGACACTGCTTTGGCTCGCGGGCTCAATCGGCTTCTCGCTCTATGTCTCCTATTTCGGCAACTATTCCCAAACTTACGGGTCATTCGGTGCTGTTATCATCCTCTTGCTCTGGTTCTATCTGAGCTTTTTCATCATTCTTCTGGGTGGCGAGCTGAATTCGGAACTCGAGGCCGAGGTTGCCGCCGATACGACCGTCGGTGCACCCGACCCACTTGGTCATCGAGGTGCCACGACGGCTGACAGGGTTGCCGGTGTTCACCCTGACAACCCCTAGTGGCCTCTACTTCACATCATCTTACTGGAGAACGACATTGTATAGCATCTTTTGGATTATCGGCGTCATCGTCGTGATCATCGCCGTGCTTTCCTTCCTCGGGCTCGCCTGAGGTCCCCCAATATTAAAGGCCCCTTCACCTGGCCTCCGACCGACAAACGCTGGGTATGTCTTGCACCCGAGGTCAAAGGGCTTGTACCTGCGATAAGTGATGCACCTCGTGTTTGTTCATGCCCACATCGTCATTGGCAGCTTCAAGCGGTCTTGATTCAGCCTCGGCTTTCCGATCGAGATCGGCAATAGAGCGAGGCTGGCAGGACTTGCCCCCACTCTCGGTTTCCGGCCGCTGCAGAATGAGCTGGGCGAGACGCTCCTCAGCCACCTTACGCTCGCGGTTGAGGCCGGCGCGATAACGCCCCAAGGTCGCCAGGGATGGGTATTTCTTCTGGTTTTCGGCGCCGTCGGGTTCGTTCATGCCACCGGCCATGAGAGCCTGGTCCATCGCCTCCAATTCGAGCCGATCCAGGCGCCGCAGCTTGATCTGTAGCATCACCAGGCTCTCGACCACCTCCAGCTCCAGCTGGTCTTGCGGCCGCAGACGCCGCGCATAGCCTGTGTAGATACCCTCGGCGAGCGCTTTTTCCTTCTCATTGAGATGCGATGTCGAGCTCATCACCCCATGACGCGCGGCATTCTGCGACGATCGGGCCCTGCCTTCAGGCGAAACGGGGCCAAGCGATTTCATACCATTGATCCGCGCTGCCCGGCGCCGCGCTTGAGACAGTTTCGACATTGCACGCTTCCTCAGCAGGCCCAATGATCGGCACAATACACCGAAACGCAATCCATATAAAGGACTAAAGTCTCTAGTGATGTCATCGATCCGCCTGAGGTCCTAGGGCATGGCTGCGATTTTCCCTCCGAGGCCGACGATCAAAGCCTGCGCCAGGCAGATCGAGGCGGCAATCGGGCGGAAATGAAGCAGATGCGAATCCTCGATCGGAAAGGAAAGGCTGGCGTGACGCGCCAACGGGCTGAGCGGCCCGTCGGTGATCGTGAGAACAGGAATACCGCGGATGTGGGCGTCGGTGACGAGTTCGACCACAGCCGGCGAATAGGGCTCGAAACTGATCGCGATGAGCAGATCGTCCGCCGTCATACCGCTCACCTGCTGAGGCACCATGCCGCCGACGAAATCGAGCAAAGTGCCGGGCCGTTCGAGACGCCAAATGCCATAGGCGAGATAGGCCGCGACCGGAAAGGCTCGCCGCTGGGCCAGCACATAACTATGACGGGCGATGGCCAGCATCGTTGTCGCCCTTTCCAGATCGGCCCGGTCCAGGGTTTGTACGAGCTGGCGGATCGAGGCGGTCGAGGCTTCGGCAATGGCGTCGAGCGAATTCTCGTCGATCGCATCTCCATCTCTCCGGCCACGGGCGATCTGCTCGCGGAGGGCCGGAGCGCCTTCAACGAGACGAACCCGGAACACCTTCTGCAAATCGGAAAAGCCCCGAAACTCGAACTCCTTGGCGAAGCGGACGAGGCTCGAGGGCTGAACCTCGCACAGGCTCGCGACTTCGGTGACGGTACCGAGTGCGATACTGTTCGGATCCTTCAGTGCGGTACGCGCGATGCGTTGCAACTGACCGCTGAGATCGTCGTAGCGGGCCTGAATCTGGCCGCGCAGGCCATCGAATGTTTGGGTGCTGGTATTCGCCAATGGCTGGTCCGACCCCTGATCGCCCAACGACCGTAAATCCCGTTCAGTTTTTATTGACATGAAACGAATTTTCAAACAATCTCATTTTTAGAAAAAATGTTTCGATCAGGACTTTCTTGGATCTTCATGCTGTACGCAGCCGTGTCACTTGAACCGTGGATGCCGGTGACCGGGTCAGGGTCGATGAGTCGAGCCGCCGTCAAGATTCACGACTGTCCCGCTGACATAGCTCGCCCGGTTGGAGACGAGGAAGGCCGCGAGGTCCGCCACTTCTTCGGGAACGGCCATGCGGCCCAGAGGCAGACGGGCGAGGAAGTCTTCCCGGAAATTCTGTGCGTCGGACCGGCTCGCCTTATAGTCGAGGATGCCTTCGGCGCGCTCGGTTGCGGTGAGCGAGGGATTGATGCCCAGGACGCGGATGCCGAAATCGACCGAGCGGGCGCCGAGGGCGCAGGTCAGGGCATTGAGTGCGGCATTGCCCGCAGTCCCGGCAATGTAGCCCGCATCGTAGCGGACACCGGCAGCTCCGATGATGTTGAGAATGACGCCTGCCTTGCGTTCCTTCATCGCCATGTAGAAGCTGCGCGTCAGACTGATATAGCCCATCACCTTGAGCTCCCAGCCGTCGCGCCATTGCGCTTCGGTGAGGGCATCGATCTCGCCACTCGGGATCGCACCCGCATTGTTGACCAGGATGTCGGTGCTCGAGGCACAGCGCTCCGCGAGCGTGGTGCGTCCTTCGGCAGTCGCCAGATCGAGGCCGTGCACGGTAACCCGAACACCGAATTCGCCTTCGGCCGTGGCTTTGAGGTCTTCGAAGGCTTGATGATTGCGGGCGGCGATGTGAAGATCGCAGCCTTCGGCGGCGAGTTTCAGGGCAATGGCATGGCCGAGCCCCTTGCTGGCGCCGGTGACCACTGCCGTTTTGCCGTTGAGTTCGAGATCCATCGCCAACCTCCACCTGATCGGGCACCGGAAGGTTGGAGTGAACCATCCAGTTTGGCAAGGAGAGCCTGATGAACGAAGCCGCCACCCTCACCAAGCCCCAGCCGATCGGCGTCGATCACGGTTTCCAGAAGGGCAAGCTTCACGTCAGCCACGCCAAGGATTCGCCCTTCGTCAGCGGCCTTCGGCCTTATTTCAAATATCGCGACCTCGGCATGGCGGAGCGCACCGGCGGCAAGGTGCAGGCCCATGTGATCGCGCCGGACGGGCCTTACGAGAAGCCGGGCGATCTGCACTACCACAATCTCGACTTTCAAATGGTCTATGTGCTTAAGGGCTGGGCCAAGGTTTACTTCGAGGGCCATGGCGAAATCATGCTCGAGGAAGGTTCCTGCATGTATCAGGAACCGGGCATCGACCATCGCGTCATGGAATATTCAGATGACTACACGGTCATCGAGATCACCATGCCGGCCGAGTTCGAGACGGTCAGCCTCGAACCCTAGAGCGTTCGACACATACAACCAATCATCAATCGGGGAGAAGAATGATGAAGCAAGACTCTATTTCGACACTGATCAAACGGCGGGCGCTGCTCGGCACGACTGCTGCCGGCGTCACGCTGTTCGGACCGTTCCGGCATGTCCGGATGCTGAAGGCCGCCGAGAAGCCGATCAAGATCGGCCTGACCCATGACGCCAGCGGTCAGTTCGCCAATAGTGGCCAATCGGAAAAGCGCGGCACGATCATGGCGATCGACGAATTCAATGCCAATGGCGGGCTGATGGGCCGGCCGATCGAATATGTCTGGATGGATACCGAGACGACGCCGCAGACCGGCACCCGCGTCGCCGAGCGGATGATCACGCGCGACAACGTTCATGTCATGATCGGCGCCATCCAGTCGGGTGTCGCCAACGCCATCTCGCAGGTCTGCCAGAAATATGGCTGTGTCTACTTCAACACCAATTCGAGCTCGCCGACCGAGGCCGGCGAGAACTGCCACCGGGTCAAGTTCGTCTGGGACGGTAACGGCGAGAACTTCAGCCGGGCGGCGGCGAAGAACGCCATCGAGACCTTCGGCGACCAGTGGTTCTTGATGTATAACGACTATGTCTGGGGCCAGAACACCAATGCCGCCACCAAGGATGTCGCCCAGGAATATGGGGCAACGATCATGGACGAGGTTGCGGTACCGGTCGGCACCCGCGATTTCTCGCCCATTCTCCTGCGCATTCAGCAGGAAAAGCCGGGCGTCGTCGCTGCCGCCGTCGGCGGTGACGATTTCAAGGTCCTGCGCCAGCAGGTGAGCGATATGGGGCTCGCCAACGACCCCGCCTGGCTCAACAATCAGCAGGATTGGCCCGATGTCTACGGGCTCGGCCCGGAGGCGGCTTTCGGCGTCTTCGGCACGACTTGGTATCATTATCTCGATCGGCCCGGCGTCCCGGAAATGGTCGCGGCCTACAAGGAGAAATATCCGACCACGCGCATCGATGTGCCTGGCAACGTCTTCTACAACGGCTATTACGCGATGCGCGAGATGCTCCGGGTCATGGCCGAGATCGAGAGCACGGACAACATCAAGCTCATCAAGGCGCTCGAGGGTCGGACGATGAGTGCCGAGGACCGGATGCAGGATCATGACGCGGTGATCGATGCGAACTCGCATCACGTGCAGCAGACGATCTACATGGCAACCGGCAACGACAAGCCCCGGGACGAAACGGACTACTTCAAGATCATTGCCGCGGCGACGCCCGATTCGGTGCGCTCGCTTGCTGAAACGCAATGCAGCCTCGAATCCTATGAGGACACGCCGAGCTACGATCAGGGCTGATCACCGCATTCCGGGCGCCGTCAGATAACGGCGGCGCCCGGAATGCGCTAGTGCGGCTCCATGGATCTGCTTTATTCGCTCATCCCGCATCTTCTGAATTCGATCGCACTCGGGCTGCTGTTCGCGCTCGTGGCATTGGGCTTCATGCTGATCATCGGCGTGATGGAGGTGATCAACCTCGCCCACGGCTCGTTCTTCGCGCTCGGCGCCTATTTCGCGCTTGCCGTCATCGCCCCCGATGGCGGCCTGCCCTTCGAGTTCATGCAGCCTTTCTACGATCTGCCCGACTGGCCCCGCTATATCATCGCCCTTTTCGTGGCACCGGTCTTCGTCGCGTTGGCAGGCATGGTGCTCGAGCTATGCCTGCGCCGCACCTATGGCGCCGATCCACTCTACGGCCTGCTGTTGACGTTCGGCGCTGCGCTCGTCATCGAGGAACTGATCCGCGAGGTCTGGGGCTCGAGCGAATATTACCTGCCGGTGCCCAGGGACATTTCCGGCGGCTTCATCGCAGGGGATCTGATCTATTCGACCTATCGCATCTATGCCGCGGTTTTCGCCTGCGGCATGATCGGGCTCTTATGGCTGTTCTTGAACCGCACGCCCTATGGCGCCGTGATCAAGGCCGGAGCGCATGACAGCGAGATGGTGCGAGCCCTCGGCTACAATCTCTCGAGGCTCCGGCTCCTGGTGTTTGGTTTCGGCTGCGCACTTGCGGGGATCGCCGGGATCATCATGGCGCCGATCTGGGGGATCCGGCCCGTGGTCGGGGTCGATGCCGTGATCCCCGCCTTCATCGTCATCGTTCTCGGTGGCGTCGGCAGTTTCTGGGGTGCCGTGTCGGCGGGGCTCATGGTCGGGCTCGTGGTCGGCATGACGGCTGCCTTCGCCACCGACTGGTCGCTGCTCTCGATGTATCTTCTGCTGCTCCTGGTCGTTACGTTCCGCGCCCGCGGGCTTGCCGGCAAAGCCAGCGTCCTGGAGCGATGAGCGTGGCCCAATCCGACAAAGCGGGCGGGCTGCGGCGCTGGGTCAGCCTGCCGATCCTCTTCAGCTTTGCCGTCTTCGGAACCATGCCGCTCTGGATCGAGACGGTCGGTCTCTATCAATATATCGGCCTCGAGATCGTCATCTGGGTGATCTTCGCCTTGGGCTTCAACCTCTTGCTCGGCTACACCGGCCTGCCCTCGTTCGGCCATGGCGCATTTTTGGGGATCGGCGCCTATGCTTTCGGCGTGACGCAATTCCATGTCGTCGACAATCTCTGGCTTTCCCTCCTGGGCGCAATCCTGGTCACCGCTCTGCTCGGCGGGGTGACAGCGCTCTTCATCTCGCACCGACGCGGTATTTACTACGCACTGATGACGATCGCCTTTGGCCAGATATTCTTTTTCATCGCCGGCAAATGGACTTCGGTCACCGGCGGCGAGGATGGCCTGCTCAATATTCAGCGCCTGCCGGTCGAACTCGGCGTCGTCAGCCTCGACATCGATGATGTTCGGGCCCTCGCCTGGTTTGCCTTCGCCTGCTACGCGGTCATCGTCATCCTGTTGTGGCGTCTCGTGAACTCGCCCTTCGGCAAGACCTTGAAGGCGATCAAGCAGAACGAGTCCCGGGTCTCGTTCCTCGGCTATAATGTCGTGCTTCTCAAATGGGCCGCATTCACGATCTCCTGCGGCGTTGCCGGCCTCGCGGGAGCACTTTTCGCGATGGCGCAACAAGGCGCCTACATCCAGATCATGTCGCTGCAATGGTCGGGGACTATTGTCCTCATCACATTGATCGGCGGCGGTTTCGTCAGCTTCTGGGGGCCCGTCGTCGGTGTCATCCTTTATTTCGTCGCCCGCGACGTCCTCGGCGCCTACACCGAAACTTGGTTATTATGGTTCGGGCTGATGTTCATGATCGTCGTCATGTTCAAGCCCGATGGCGTCGCCGGCATCTGGGTCGATCTTGGCAAACGCCTGAAACGCGAGCCTGCGCCAAAACCCGCGACACTTCCGGCGGAATAGAGGATGGCGCTGTTCGAGGCTCACCATTTGCAAAAACGCTTCGGCGATCAGGTCGTGCTCGAAGACATCACCATGAGCTTCGAGGCCAATCGGCTTTCCGGCATCATGGGCCCGAACGGCGCCGGGAAGACCACTTGCTTCAACGTCCTGACCGGCCGCTACCGGCCGAGCCGGGGCAAGGTCTTGTTCGATGGCGAGGACATTACCGGCCTGCCGCCCCGAACCATCGCGCGCAAAGGTATCGCCCGCTCGTTCCAGACGATGAACCTGTTCGATGAGTTCACCGCCCTCGACAACGCGATCCTGGCCCTGCCGGAAGTCCGCGCCAAGGGGTTCAACGTGTTTCACGATCTCGCGGCCAATAGCGAGGCGCAGGATCGGGCGGCGCAGGTTCTCGCCCGCGTCGGCTTGCATGGCCGCGAACATGTGCAGGCATCCGATATGGCCTATGGCGAAAGGCGGGCGCTCGAGATCGGCATTGCCGTTGCCGCCGATCCGCGTCTCTTGTTTCTCGACGAGCCGACCGCCGGGCTCGGCAGTGACGCCACGGCAGGGCTGGCCGAACTGATCCAGGAACTGAGACGCAGCACGACGATCGTCGTCATCGAGCACGATATGCGGTTCCTGTTCGGTCTCGCCGACTTCATCTATGTCGTGCATTGGGGCCAGGTTATCGCCGAGGGGGCGCCCGATCTCCTGCAACAGAACGAATGGGTGCAGAATTCGAGCCTCGGCGCGATCCGGACCATTGGCGAAAGCGAGCTCGCATGATCCTCAAAATCGAGGATATCGAGACATTCTACGGCGAGACCCAGGCGCTTTTCGGCGTTTCGCTCGAAATCGCCCGTGGCGAAGTCGTTGCCCTCCTCGGCCCGAGCGGAGCGGGCAAAACCACGACGATCCGCTCGATTTTGGGCCTGACGCCGCCCCGGCGCGGCCGAATCAGTTTCGATGACACGGATATCACGAAAAAGCCGACCCACGAGATCGCCCGTATGGGGATCGGCTGGGTGCCGGATGACCGGCGCATCTTCCCAACCCTCACGGCTGAGCGCAATCTTGCCATTGCCAGGAAGAAAAGCCGCTTTCGTTCCTGGGAGATTAAGGAGGTGTTCGAGATATTTTCAGCCCTCGAGCATCTGATGGCGCGCGATTGCGAAAACCTTTCGGGTGGCGAGATGCAGATGGTCGCGATCTCGCGGGCTTTGCTGGGCTCACCGGGCCTCGTGCTTTTCGACGAGCCGAGCCAGGGCCTGGCACCCAAGATCGTCCGCGACGTCATGAACGTCATCCGCAAACTCAGGGATGAAGGCATTTCCGTGCTGCTGGTCGAGCAGAACACGCACACCGCCCTCGCCGTCGCCGACCGCGCCTATGTCATCGATCACGGACGGATCGTCCATCAAGGCGAAGCGGCAGAGTTGTTGCGTGCCGACGGAGCCCGCCTTGCCGGTGTGAGTGCTGGTTGATGGCGGCCCCCCCGATGCTCGAGGTGCGTGACCTGGTCAAGGAATACCGGATGGGTCTGTTCCATCCGAAGACTACCTTCCGGCTCGAGGCCGACTTCGAGATCGAAGGCCCAAGCATCGTCGGCGTCATGGGCCCCAACGGCTCCGGCAAGACCACCCTCTTCGAACTCGTCACCGGCAGCAACCGGCCAAGCTCGGGGTCGGTTACGGTCGCGGGCCAGAACATCCATGACGTGAAAACCGCCGAGCGGGACCGCCTGGCGATCCACTACCACCAATCCTATCAAGTCCGGCACTTTGCCCGCCGCAAACCCGATTGGATGATGGCCAGGGCCCAATCCGACTACCCGCTGATCCACCTCTTCGACGAGCCGCAATTCAATACGCAGGATGGCTATATCGGCTTCATGCTGGACTTCTTCAAAAAGCTCCGTGCCAAAGACCGCCTCGTCTTCATCTGCCTGCACCCGGCGGAAGATTTCCATCTCGAAATCCTCGAAGAAGTCTGCGAGCGCTTCATCTACGTGATGAACGGCGCCCTGACTCACGCCCCCGATCTCTGCACGCTCAAGCGGGATAATCGCTTCCGCGCTTATCTTGGCGATCTGATCGAGGCGTGAAGGCTGCTCGAGGGGGCACCGTCCCCTCGAACTCCCGGGGTCTTGAGGCTTCAATTTGCGGGAGCAGGCACGACTACGGGCCGTCGCGTGGATTTTTGCGCCGTGGGGTCGTGATCGACGTCCGGGTATTTGGGAATAGATCCGCAAAAACGAACGGTTGCTTTTGACATGCCTCAAAAATGTTCATTGGCCGTTTGGCTTTCGGCTTCGATTGCGCCGATGCTTCGGGCTCGGCCAGCGATGTGTCCTCTGCAACCTCAACCGTTTCGCACTCGATCGCCGATGGCAGCGCCCGGACGATTTCGTCACTGAGATGCCGCCGGGCTTCGCTGATGGCCCCGGCCCAGGGCCGCATCATGTTCGCGAAAGCCTTGGATTTTGTCGCTGCAACAGGATCGGCCGGAGGTGGCTTGGGTCTCGATAAGGGCCGGTCGAGCGGTATCCCCGCTTGGGTGACCTTGCGGTTGACAGTCTCCGCCAGCACCCGCGCCGGGTTCTTGCCGCGGCTGAATAGATCGGCGACAAAAAGGGCGACGCGGACATCGCGTTCTTCGAGCGCGATCTCGAGCAGATCGAGTGCCGTTCGCTCCATCTCCCGAAGACGGTCCTCGACCGGCAAATGCATCGTCGCCCGACAACATTGCGCGAGTTCCTCGATATCGTCCTCGGCCAGCCAGTCCTCGATCTCTTTCTGGTCGAGCCGGCATTCCCGGGCGATATCCGAAGGCTTCACACCCTGCGCCCGACGCATCGCCACGCGCAATTTACCGGGCCGACGAAAGCCGCGGCGCACCAGAATGCTGTCGGAATGAAGCGCTGTATGCATTTTCTCCTTCTACACCCATTCGAGTGCAATTTCAAGGAAAATCTACCTATACCACTTTGGATTTAAGGACTGTGCATTCTTCGATCTTCAGCGAGAACCATCATTATTCGAAAGTATAGCGAAGGCCTCGTACGGTTCGAGGGAGAGGTTGCCGTGCAACGAAGTTCGGGGCGCATAGTTGGCCACGAGGCATTCGCCTTCAATTTCGAGGTCGCTCGGGATCTCGATCGAGACCGGCTCGCCGCTGAAATTGGTGACGACGATCAGACGCTGCCCGTCGAGTGTGCGGCCATAGACTAAGAGCAGCGGATGGTCCTCGAGAAAAGGGTGATAGTCGCCGTGGACGATGATCGGATGTCGTTTGCGCAGCGAGACGAGCCGCTTGTAGTGCGCGAGGACCGAATCGGGATCGGCCGCCGCAGCTTCGACATTGATTGTCGTGTAGTTGCCGTTGATTTCCAACCAGGGCACGCCGGTTGTGAAACCCGCACCGGGTCCATCACTCCACTGCATGGGGGTGCGGGCGTTATCGCGGCTGTTGGCATTAGCACCGGCAATGAAGTCTGCCGGGTTGACGCCGGCGGCGGTTTCGAGCGCGTAATGGCTCAGCGTCTCGACATCGCGATACTGGTCGTATCGGGTGAACGCCGCATTGGTCATGCCGATCTCTTCACCCTGATAGATGTAAGGCGTGCCCTTCATGAAGTGCAGGACCGTGGCCAGCATCTTGGCCGAAACAACCCGGTGGTTCCGATCATCGCCGTATTTGGAAACCGCCCGCGGCAGATCGTGATTGCTCCAGAAAAGCGAGTTCCAACCATCATCGGCGAGGGCTTCCTGCCATTTATTCAAGACGCGCTTGAGGGCGACGAGGTCGAACGGCTTGGGATACCACTTGCCGCGTGTTTCGTGCCATTGCAGCGTCACGTGCTCGAACTGAAAGATCATCGAAAGCTCGTTCCGCGCCCGCCCGGAATAGAGACGCGCGATCTCGGGCGTCGCCGTCCATGCCTCACCGACGGTGACCACATCGCGACGGGCCAGCGTTTCGCGATGCATCTCCTGCAGGTAATCGTGCAGCCGCGGGCCGTTGCCGAAAATGCCCCGGTCGATCTCCTTACCGATCAGGTCGATCACGTCCATCCGAAAACCGGCGACACCACGATCGAACCACCAGTTCATCATGCGCCAGACCTCGGCGCGTAGCTCCGGGTTTTCCCAGTTGAGATCGGGCTGCCGGCGATTGAAGAGGTGCAGGAAATATTGGCCGGTATGGTCGTCGCGGGTCCAGGCGGGGCCACCGAAGAAGGATTGCAGACCGCTCGGCGGGCCGCCGTCGGCCGCGGGATCGCGCCAGATGTAGTAGTCGCGCCTGGCGCTGTGGCGTGACGAGCGGGAATCGAGGAACCAGGCATGCTCGTCGGAGGTGTGATTGACGACCAGGTCCATGACGATGCCGATATTCCTGGCGCGGGCTTCGGCGATGAGGCGGTCGAGATCCTCGAGCGTGCCGAACTCCGGTGCCACGTCCTGGTAGTCCGAGATATCGTAGCCGTTATCGACCATCGGCGAACGACAGACCGGCGACAGCCAGACGAACCCGATGCCGAGGTCGGCCAAATGATCGAGCTTCGAGATGATCCCCGGAATATCGCCGATACCGTCGCCGTTACTGTCGCAGAAACTGCGCGGATAGATTTGGTAGGCGGTCGCGTTAATCCACCATTCGGATCGGCGCTCGGGTTGATCTGACACTCGCATGGTCCCAGCCTGATTGGATCGGACGAGCGTTAGGACCGATCAAGTAGCCTGGCAAGGCGAAGTAGATTCGAGACGGTTTGCCTGCCTATTGCGACAGGTCGGTCAAGCTGCCACGATCAGCCTCGGTCGCGTCATCGGCAACCAAGCCGTTGTGAAGCCTGCGTCCGTTGAGATGCAGCCCGTTAATTGAGAGCGCATTCCATGTGGTCCGGGCGTGCGCGGGGTGCGGGATCGAAAGAACGCCACCGATAAGGGCAGCGTCGAGGGCGAGCAAGATGATGGTCTTCATCGAGGTTTCTCCCAGAGCTTGTTGCGTTCGAAACTTGGCAACAGAGGCGGCGCTTTCGTTCGCCCGCGCTGCCTAGAGGCGGCTGCCATCCGTGGCTATGGGAGATGCCACAAATAGCTTCTCAGCTCAGAGGAATGTCGCGCCCACATCGGTCGAGGATTCCACGCCGATCTTGTCGAAATGCTGATCGAGGAATTCCCGCGTTTGGCTCGCGCCCAGATCGTGCAGATAGTCGAGGAAATCCATTGAGGCGTTGAGCTTGCTCGAGACGCCGAGGGAGGCGAATTCCGCTTCGGCGCCGATCGTGTGAATATTGAGGCGTTTGTAATGATTGCGGTCGAGTTTGCCGCTTTCAACCAGTTTGCTGACGAAGGCGATGGCCCGCATTTCGCGCATCAGGCTCGAATTGAAGCTGAGCTCGTTGATTCGGTCCGAAATCTCGTGCGCCGTGCGTGGCACTTCGGGAATTGCGATGGGGTTGATCTGAATGATCAGGATGTCCTCGCATTCCGTGTGGTAGATCAGCGGATAGATCGGCGGATTGCCCATATAGCCGCCGTCCCAATAGGCCTCGCCATCGATTTCGACCGCTTTGAAGACGAACGGCAGGCACGCCGAGGCCAGCACCGCATCGGCGGTCATCTCCTCGCGCTTGAAGACCTTGATCTTGCCGGTCTTGACGTTGGTCGCACAGGTGAAGAGCTTGACGGCTTCAGTCTGACGAATGACGTCGAAGTCGATCGTCTCCTCAAGCACCTCGCGCAAGGGATTGTAATCGATCGGGTTGAGCTGATAGGGCGAGGCGAGCCTCGAAATATTGTCGTAGAAGATCCAGAATGGCGAGAAATCCATATTGCCGCGGCTGATCATCTTGTCGACCAAGGTCGGCTGCAACGGTCCTTTACGGGCTTCCTCGGAGATCCGACCCCAGAATGCCGCCAGCGCATCGCGCACTCCCTGCGGGCCGCCGCGGCAGAGGCCATAGGCGGTGACGGCTGCATTCATGGCCCCGGCACTGGTGCCGCAAATAGCCTCGATGTCGAGCCGTCCATCGGTCATCAACTGATCGATGACGCCCCAGGTGAACGCACCATGGGCGCCCCCGCCCTGAAGGGCCAGATTGATCCTTTTTCTACGCGTTTCGGTCATTCGGGTCCCCCAACTGCGCGATGCGCCTTGCAGAGCCCGAAGACCGCCTCAGGTCAAGTCACGAGCGCATCGGCCGTCGCGTCCTGCGGTTCCGCTGGCTCGGCGATGGTTGCGGGATCGAGCGTGAAGAGCTCCTGCGGCCGACCCACGCCCTTCAGCATGAAGCGGCCGAGCGAGATCAGCCGTGACCGTTCGCCGTCCGCAATATCCGTGAACTCCTCGGATACAGCCACATTCTGGCCGATCGAGCGCGACATCTGCTCGATCCGTGCGACCTCATTGACGGCGGGACCGACGACCGTGAAGTCGAGCCGATCGCGGCTGCCGATATTCCCATAGAGCACCTCGCCCACATGCAGCCCGAGAAACACCTGGGTCGTCGGCAGCTCTTTCTCACGCCGTTTCCGATTGAGCCTGGCGATCGCCGGCTGCAACGCTGCGGCGGCGTCGAGCGCGCTCAGGCAGGCGCTGCCATCGTTGGAGAACGGGAACATCGCAAGGATGCCGTCGCCCATGAATTTGAGCACCTGGCCTCGATGTTCATGGATCACGGTGACGATGCAATCGGCATAGTCGTTCAGCAGCGCGATCACCTGATCCTGCGGCAGGCTATCTGCGAGCCTCGTGAAATTCTCGAGATCGCTGAACCACAAGGCGGCCGTGACCGATTCCGTGGCACCACGGTCGATGGCGCCGGAGACCACCCGCAGGCCCGCATCCTGACCCAGATATGTCGCCATCAAGGTCCGACCCGTGGCGTTCGCATTGACCGTCTTGAGCGCGAGGCTGGCTGCCGGTTGAAGCAATCGGATCAGATCGAGATGATGCTCGGTGAAGCCCTCGGCGGCATGTGTCGCGAAGGACCAGATCAGGCCGTCGAGCTCGCCCAGTGTGCTATTGGGGCCGAACCGGGTCATCAACGCGAAATAGTCGGTAGCACCCTTGCCGCGCAGCCGGTCGAGCAGCGGAAACCGTCCCGTCTCGAAGGTATCGTCCAGCCGCAGGCGTAATTCTTTCAAGTCGTTCTGGATCATGAATTGGAACGGGCTGCGCAGCCAATCTTCGGTGTCGTCCGAGCCCCGCTTGAAATCCTCGATAGTGATGCCGCCCTCCGGGGTCCAGAGAATGCCACGGGCACCGAACAGGGGATGCAGGACATCGGATGCGGCAACGACGCGACGGAGCGGTACGCCAAAACGGCGCAACGACGACGTTAACGCGTCGAGCACCGGCTCCTCCCGGCCCGCCTGCAGGCCTACGGCAATCAGCCGTTGCAATTCTTCGATGTCTTGTCCCATTGTTCCATCCGT
>JBGSYN010000257.1:0-24433 GCA_041750975.1 Geminicoccaceae bacterium
CTGCCGCTGGAGCGGCTCGTCGGCTGGCTCAAGGAGCCGGCGTTTCGCGATCTGGTGCGTGCCTGCGAAGCGATGATGGACCTGCCGGAGGAGGAGAGGATTGCAGTCCTGGAGCGCGAGGCGCTGAACGTGCTGCAGATCGCCGTCGAGGAGTGCGACGTCCGCGTCTGCCTGTTCATGGCGGACTGCATGACGCGCGACCAGGCGGCGCACAAGGTCCTGGCCCGCCTCGTCGACCGCAAGGTCAAACAATCCACGATCCCGCTCGACCGGCCCCTTGCTAAGCCGAAACCGCCGCCCGCCGATCCCGCTGCCGCGCGCACCGCGTCGCGGCATTACCGGGCGATGCGTCCTTGGGCCGACCATGTCTCCACGGCCCGCCGCCAGCTCAGCGAAGAACTCGCCCGCACCATCCCCTCGACGCGTGAGGCGCCAAAGGCTCCGCCAGCGCCTGCCGAAGCGGCCCCGGCCAAACCTGCCCCAGCCAAACCGGCAGTACCCGCCCCGATCCTAGCCCAAATGGACGATTTCCGGATCGAGCTTTCGGACCTCACCCCCAAGTCGCGCCAAATCATGGCCGAAATCCTCGCCGAACTCTACTCCAACCGGCAACGGGACGGCCCGTAAAGTCACCGCCGCCCCCAACCTCCACCACCGCTAAACCCGCGCCGGGGATGCGCGCAAGGGGCCGGGCCGCCGGCCCCTTCGCAAAAGCTGTTGCCCGCTTTGATCTGTCCGGCCAAGGACCAGGGTTGCCTGCGTTCTAGGCGTATGCGTCCTGGCGGGAGATGCGGGCGTACCGGATGGAGGCCGATGCGATGGCGACTGTGCTGCGCTATCGCGCGCCGGCATTGATGGACCTGAAGCGCGCGCTGGCCAATCTCGCAGGTCCATCGGAAAGCGCGCGGGTCGAGACCTGTCGACAATTGAACGAACGAATTGCCGTCAGCGCTTCCAGCGCTCTACCGCCTTCACGCGCACCCGACCAAACATCCCGCGGAGAGCCTGAGAGGCCGGCGTCCGGCCTTTCAGAAAACGTTCCTATCCCAAAATGCACGAACGATTTATCGCCTGCTCCTGAGCCCTCTCCGCAGCGGCCGGTGGTGCATGGGAAGGGGAAGGTGCCGTCGCGTCATCGGCGGCGGTGGTAGCCGCCTTCGCGTTCGGCTCTCAGACGAGCCCGTCATAGACGAGTTTGAGGCCGGTGAGGAGGATCAGGACGTAGATGGTCTTGAAGAACAGGGCCTGGTCGATCCGGTGGTGGGTCTTGATCCCGAGCCCCATGCCGAGATAGGCGGCGGGGGCGAGCAGGAGCGAGGCCAGGAGGTTCTCTTGGGTGAAGAGGCCGAGCGAGGCGTAGGGGATATATTTAAAGAGATTGATCACGGTAAAGACGATGATCATGGTGCCGACGAAGGTGGTTTTGTCGAGGCGGATCGCCAGGAGGTAGAAATTGGCGGGCGGGCCGCCCGAATGGGCGAGGGTGCTGGTGAAGCCCGCCACCGTGCCGCAGACGGCGCCCAGTTTCGGGCGGTAGCCGGGCGTTTCGGCGGGCGGCTTGACGAGGAAATTGTAGGCGGTGAAGGCGATGCAGATGAGGCCGAGGACGAGGCGGACGAGATCCGGATCGAGCGTGCCGATGGCGACCCCGCCGAGGCCGATGCCGATGACCGCACCCGGCAGCATGATCAAGGCGGCGCGGCGGTCCCAGGATTTGCGGAAGGCCCGGATGCCCTGGAGGTCCATCAGCGAGATCACCGGCAGCATGATGGCGACCGCCTGCGCCGGCGGCATCATGATCGCCATGAGCGGCACCGAGATCAGGCCCAGCCCGCCGCCGAAACCGCCCTTGCCGATGCCGAAGATCATGACGGCCGCCGCCGCTACGACATAGAACCAGGGGTCTGTCAGCATGGTGTGTCGGTTGGGACCGAGGCGTTCGAGGTGGGCTTGCGCTAGTTGCCGGCGATGCGTTTGAGGTCGTCGAAATCCCAGGCGTTGAGGAGCGTTTCCAGGGGATCGCCGCTGTCGAGGCCGCTGCCCTCGAGCTGCATCAGGATGCGCCCGCCGACCAGGAACGTGACCTCGCCCGAGCCGTTGGCCGGATCGAAGGTGAGGACGGCATTGTCGCGGCCGACGCGGATCCGCCTTGCGTTGGGCTGGGCGGCGAGCAGTTGCGGGTTGGCGAAGAGCCCGGCCATGCCCTGGATCATCGGATTGTCGACCATGAGCTGGGCATCGATGCGGCCCGAGCCGCCATCCTCGGTATAGGTGCGATTGAGGATGCTGCCCCCCATGAAGGCCGCGCCGCCGTCATTCTGGGCCGGTTCCGCACTCCAGCCGGCAGGGGGTTCCGGGAAGGTTTCCGCATAGAGGGCGCCCATGCGGCCTCGAATGTCCTGCAGCACGAATTCGAGCTCGGTGATCATCTCGCCGTAATCGCCCGCCGCATAGAGCTCCTCGATCAGGCCGAGCTGGTCGGTGATCTCGTCGGCCCGGGCCGGCATTGCAGGCGCCAGGGCGGCGACGGCGGCGGTGCCGAGGCAAAGTGCGGCAAGACAGGGCAGGCGAACGGACATGGCTCGAGCCTTTCGCAAGGGTAGGGGCGGCGCACCATCCTGGCTTCGCGGGGGTTCGTCAAGCGGGCTGGGCTTGCCGACCTCAGGCGACGGCAAGCTGCGGTTCTCCGGCCCGGTGAAGGTGCCGCTCGAGGAAACCCTTAAGCTCGGCGTCGGAGCGCTCGAGCACGTCTTCGTTGCGGAGCATGGTAAAGCCCTCAAGGCTCATATTGAGGCCCATAAAAAGGGCGCGGCCGGCCATGTTGCCCAAGGTGACGCCGGTTCGTTCGCAGGATATCCGGTTGTTGCGGCTGACCTTCGCTCTGCAGTTCTTGAGCGAGACCGGAAAGCGCCTCGGCTCGGTGTCGTCGTTGTCCCATTGGTGACAGGCGCCTTCGAAGAGTTCGTAGGTGACGGGCGAGCCGCCACGCCTGAGGTCCTCGACGATCTCGCCGGTCCGCTCGATCGAGATATTGGTGTCCTTGTCGCCGAGCATGACGAGGATCGGCGCCCCGGTGGTGGCCGGGTTATCGAGCCGGGCTATAGAACATCCGTAGAGCGCCGCGTGCGCCTTGAACATCGGCCCGTCCTTGTCGAAGTAAACGCGCCGCAGTTGCTCGTAGGCGGCAAACACCGAGATCATGCCGCCATAGGAGAAGCCGACAATGCCGATGCGCTCCCCATCGATTTCCGGGCGCCCGGCAAGGTAACGCAAACCGCCCATGGCGTCGGCCAGCATCATCGACGCCGAGACCTTGAGGGCCCGGCCGAAGTCGCCAAGGCGCCCGACCCCTCTCGAGCCGAAACTGTCCAGGACGAGGGTTGCATAGCCCTCCTTGTTGAGCATCTCGGCATAGCGATGCTCGCGCGCCGGCAGCGGGCCGCCCAGCCCCTGGGCAATGACCACGGCAGGCACGGGCGTCAATGCGGCACCAGGCATGGAGCAATATGCGGTGCAGCGGCCTTGCGCCTCCGGCCATGCCAACGCCTCGATGGATTTCAGGTCGACTCGGTCGAAGGTTGGGAATTCGATGCGTTCAGCCAAAGCGTTGCTCCCGGGCAAGATGACAATGTCTCCACGTCCAATTCTGATTGGTGGCCGCGGGTTCCAATCGGACCCGTGCCGGCAGTCTCGCGGCAAGTCTCGCGATCCGGAGCGAACCATGCCACAACGGCGTCGACGTCACGCCAATCGAGGAGGCAACGCATGGCCGAAGCCATCGATCTCACCACCACCCGCTATCCGAGCATCGACGGCCGGACGGTCTTCATCACCGGCGGCGCCAAGGGCATCGGCTCCAGCATCGTCGCCGATTACGCGGCTCAGGGGGCGAAGGTCGCCTTTGTCGATATCGACAGGCCGGCCGCCGAGGCGCTTTGCGAGACCTTGGCCGGCATGGGGATCGCCCGGCCCGCGTTCCATGAGTGCGATCTGCGCGACATCGAGAAGCTGCAGGCGGTGATCGGGGAAGTCGGGCAGGCGCTCGGGCCGATCACGATCCTCATCAATAATGCCGCCCATGACGAACGCCATGACATCGCCGAGGTCACGGTCGACTATTGGGAGGACCGGCTGCAGGTGAACATGCGCCATGTCTTCTTCGCGGTGCAGGCCGCGGCCCCCCAGATGATCGCAGCCAAACGCGGTTCGATCGTCAATTTCGGCTCGATCTCCTGGATGTCGGCGCAGGACGATTTGCCGGCCTATACGGCGGCCAAGGCCTCGATCCACGGTATGACCCGGGGCTTCGCCCGCTATTACGGCGGCCATGGCATCCGCGCCAACACCATCGTTCCGGGCTGGATCATGACCGAGCGCCAGATCGAGCTCTGGTTCAACGAGGCGGCGAAGCAGGTTCAGCAGATCCGACAGTGCCTGAAGGACGACGTGCCGCCGACGGCGATCGCCCGCATGGCGCTCTGGCTCGGCTCGGACGACAGCTATTACTGCACCGCCCAGAACTTCGTCGTGGATGCAGGCTGGACCTGACCCCGTGGCCGGCAGGAATTCGCAAGGAGCGGTCCGGGATTACGGAACCTACGACTATATCGTCGTCGGCGGCGGCACCGCGGGCTGCGTGCTGGCCAATCGCCTGAGCGCCGATCCCTCCGTGACGGTTCTGCTGCTCGAGGCCGGCGGCAGGGACGATTATTTCTGGATCCATGTGCCGATCGGCTATCTTTACACGATGCACAATCCGCGCACGGACTGGTGCCTCAAGACCGAGCCCGAGCCGGGTCTCGACGGCCGGGCGCTGGCCTATCCGCGCGGCAAGGTGCTGGGCGGCTGTTCCTCGATCAACGGCATGATCTACATGCGCGGCCAGGCGCGGGACTATGACGGCTGGCGTCAGATGGGCAATACGGGCTGGGCCTGGGACGATGTGCTGCCCTATTTCAAGCGCTCGGAGGACCACCATGGCGGCGCCAATGCGGTCCACGGTGCGGGCGGCGAATGGCGGGTTGAGCAACAAAGGCTGCACTGGCCGATCCTCGACGCATTCCGCGATGCGGCTGAAGAGGTGGGAATTCCCAAGACCGGGGATTTCAACACCGGCGACAACGAGGGCTCCGGCTATTTCGAAGTCAACCAGCGCCGGGGCGTTCGCTGGTCGACGGCCAAGGCGTTCCTCAAGCCGGTGATGCACCGTCACCATCTCCGCGTGCTCACCGGAGCCCGGGCCAGCAGGCTGTTACTCAGGGAGGGCGCGGCCGAAGGCATTCTTTTCGATTATCAAGGAGAGACTTGCAGGGCATGCGCGGATGGCGAGATCCTGCTTACGGCCGGCGCCGTTCACTCGCCCCAGCTGCTGGAGTTGTCCGGAATCGGCCGGCCGGACGTGCTCCACGAAACTGGCATCGAACTCGTGCACGAATTGACCGGGGTCGGCGAGAACCTGCAGGACCATCTGCAGGTCAGGGCGGTCTTCAAGATCCGTCGCGGTCGGACGCTCAACGAGCAGGCAAGCAGCATAGTCGGCAAGCTGAAGATGGGGCTGGATTATGCGATTTTTCGGCGGGGTCCGTTGAGCATGGCGCCGAGCCAGCTCGGCCTATTTGCGAAAAGCGACCCGGCGAAAGAGACGCCGGACCTGCAATACCACATTCAGCCGCTGAGCACCGACCGGCTCGGCGGACCGCTCCATTCCTTCAAGGCGATCACCGCCTCGGTCTGCAACCTCAGGCCGCAAAGCCGGGGCGATGTCCATATCGCCGGACCGGACCATGAGGAAGCGCCGCGCATTCGCCCGCGCTACCTCAGCACAGCCGAGGATCGATTGACTGCCGCAAAGGCCCTGCGGCTGACACGCCGAATCATGCAGACCAAGGCGGTTGCCGTCTACGAGCCGGAAGAATTCCTGCCCGGGCCGCATCTCGCCAGCGATGAAGAACTCGCCGTCGCGGCGGGCCAGATCGCCACGACGATCTTTCATCCCGTCGGCACCTGCAGAATGGGTACGGATAGCGAGGCTGTCGTCGATCCCGAACTTCGCGTTCGGGGCATCGCCAAACTACGCGTCGTCGACGCTTCGGTCATGCCGACCATTACATCGGGCAACACGAACTCACCTGTCATCATGATTGCCGAAAAGGCCGCGGACATGATCATCACAGACCGCAAGAAATAGGAATTTAGGGGTCTTGACGGACCCCCAAGACCCCGGGTTATTGCGGGATCGGGTTCAAACGATCCCGGCGAAGGCCAGAACGGCGATGATGACGACGACGACACCGACAATGTAGAAAATGTTATTCATTGTGACCCTCCGTAAAACTAAACCTGCCATTTAACGGTGGCAAACATGGGAACGTTCCCCGACCGGCGTGCGTAAGCTCCGCTTGACGCTAAACGATCCCAATCACTGCCAATACGGCAAGAATGACCACGACGACGCCGATGATGTAAAAAATGCTATTCATGATGCCACTCCATTTTAGCAGAACGGCTATTTAACGGCGACAATCATGGAAATGTTCCCGGCAGCAAAAAAATCTTGGCGTATCCGGGATATTTCTACAGGCGGGGCGCTCAGTTCGATGGCTTTCACGTGGGCTGGGGTATTTCAATGGTAGCGCCGCGAAAAATGCCCGCGGCCTCTAAGGTGGATGGATCTTCGCAGCCCGTTGCAGGGCTAAACATCCAACAGAGTAGTTTCCGGTAGGCAAGATATTCAGCCCCGGCACGATCGGAAGCTGACGGATGGTCCCGTCGCTCCGCAGCGCCATGTCAACCGGGAAATGCCGATCGAGTGGGCACAGGTGAATGGATGGACCTTTATCTGCATGAAACGTTGAGCATGGCACCGACAGAACGGCCGCTTCATCTCAAAGATGTGGCGCTGGCGAGCCTTGAGCCCGTGCAGCGGGCTCTGTTGACGATCGACGGCACGGTGACGACATTTCTCGAAGCCTACCATTTCGAGCCCATAGTGGCCGCCAATGTCACGGAGGACGAGCGCGCGCTCGACGACTATCGACCAGAGCTGAAGGCAGGGCCGGGAACGGCCGTCGTCGACCGGCAGATTTGTCTCGTCGGCGAGCAAACCGGCACCGTCTATGCATATGCGAAATCGGTGATCATTCCAGATCGGCTGCCGCAATTATTTCGCGATGAACTTCGAGCGAATAGTGCAGGGATTGGTGCTGCGTTGCTTCGATTGAAGCTGGAAAGCCGCCGCGAATTTCTATGGTATGGGAACGAAAACCCCGCCCAAGTCCCCACGACCATCCAACGGCATTTCACCCGGGGCGGTCTGGTCCGTTGCTATCGCGTGATCGCCGCCGGAAGTCCCGTCATCCTGATCCGCGAGCGCTTCCCGCGTTGAGGTCCTAGGACCCAGAGTTGCTCGGACAGCGGATCGACGCCGGCCACCCAAACCGAGATCAAATAGGTCTCGACGATCTTGGTAATGCCCGTCCGCCGCTATGCACCCATCGCCTTTCCTGACCGTGGGGAGGGTCCCGTAGCTACGGGCGACACCGAATTCAAATCCGAAAGGATAGCCTCAACACAGCCAACGCTCGCTCAACTCCTGATAACGCCGAGTACTGGCAAGAAGACCCCCTTTGTCTCGTCAACGAACGCGCCCTCCATGTCGTGCGAAAACTGTCCCGAAATGTAGGTCGCGCCGTTGACGCTATAAGCTTGGCTGACTCCATTTCCCTCTTCCCACGGTACGCCATGATTGTAGGTCGTAACCTTGGATGTCATGTTCGTCTTCCTTGTTAGTTGTCGCAGCACGCTGCGGTAGGGAATTTTCCGTCGCGAATAATCAACGCAGCGCTTGACGGGGTCGCATGGCTTTTCCTGGCAGCCGATGACCGGTCGCCAAGTGTCTCAGTAAGCTACGGAAAAGCGTGTGCGATGGTGCTGAGGGCGTTCGGCTTCATCGAGCATGGCGGCGGCGTAGTCTTCGAGCGAGATGCGGCTTTCGCCATCATCGTCCGTCAGGAGCCGGTCGCCGCCGACACGATAGTGACCGGTGCGCTCTCCGGGAACCAGCATCGCGGCAGGGCTTAGGAATGCCCAATCGAACTCGGTTTCACCGCACAGCTGATCCAGGAATGCCGCGGTGCGGAGCGCACCATCCTTCCACTCTGCTGGAAAATCGGGTTGGTCTATCAAAAGCTCGCCGGACCCGATTTGGAGACTGCCTGCTCCCCCTACGACCAACAGGCGTTCGATCCCGGAACGCTTGACCGCGTCGATGATCGATCGCGTGCCGCCCCCGGTCTGATCCGTACCCGGATTGAACGCGCTGATCACCACGTCATGTCCCGCAATCAGCGACGCAAGTTCCTCGGACTTGGTAGCATCGCCCTTGGCCGGCTTCATGTTTGGATGCGCTGGCAACCCGTCCGGGTTGCGGACAATCGCCGTAACCTCATGTCCGCGGTCGAGGCTCTCCACAAGTATCTTGCTTCCGACCAAACCGGTCGCGCCAATGATTGCGATCTTCACGCGGCCTTCTCCTTTGTCGATGGTTGGGTGCTCGTCCCGTCGTCCGTCGCGGGCGGCTGGTCTTCGAGCGAATCAATACCTTCCGCGGCGAGCGCGGCCACCACCGCGTCACGCTGGACAAGCCTTCGCGCAAAGGTCGAATAGCTCGGGTAATTACTCGGCATGTCGATGCCGATGCCGCTTCCCCAACGATAAAAGACGAGCAGCAAAGGATCGACCGCCGTGAAACCGCCACCTGTCGAGTACATCCCCGAGAGCCTGCTCTCGATGATCTCGAAACACTCTGAGATCGTCTTCCTGGCCTTCGACATGATGACTTCGAATGCCTTCGGATCGTCGGAGAATCGCTGCGGTCGCCACAACGCGCCGAAACCCTGTCCGTGCGGGGTGCCGGACAGCCAGTTCATCCACTCGCAGACCCGCGCGCGGTCCAGCGCGGTCCGGCCCATCAGGTGCTGCTCCGGAGCCAGATCCGCGATGGTGGCGGCGATCGCTGGAACCTCCGTGATCATCTCGCCGTCCAGGGAGAGCACGGGCACGCGCTTCTTCGAATTGATCCGGGCGAATTCGTCAGTAAGATGCGCGCCCTTCGCGATTGATGTTTCGACAGCGTCGAAGGGGACTTGAATTTCATAGAGCAGGATATGCGGAGCAAGCGAGCAGGCTCCCGGGGAATACCAAAGCTTTAGATCGGGCACTAAGAGATTTCCTTCTCGGCGTTTTAGGTAGACCGGTATATCTACTTTAGTGCCGATGTGTCAAGCAGGAGACAAAATGCAGCAACGCAATGATGGAGTTCGTCGGTCTGTCGGTCGCGACCGTCTGTTGGCGACCGCACGGCGATTGTTCACGCGTCACGGCGCGTCCAACGTCGGCATTAACGACGTGACCGCCGCGGCCGGCGTCGCCCGGATGACGCTCTACAACAACTTCCCTTCCAAGGAGGCGTTGACTGCGGCGGTGTACGAAGAGATGGCGTGCGCGACGCTGCAAGGGCTCCGCGAGATGGATGCATCGAATCTCTCGGAGGAAGAGCGCATCCTGGCGATCTTCGATCACTTCGACAGGAGCGAGCACGAAGCCGACTACCGCGGATGCCCGTTCATCCACGCGAGCCTTCAGGCGGCGGACGCTTCAGGTCCCGTGTATGCGATCGTGCATTCCTACAAGCACGACTTACGTGAGCACATTTTCCAGGTGCTTGACGAAACCCGCCGCAACCGCGCTGAAGTCGCCGACCAAATCCTCCTGTTGCTCGACGGCGCGGTTACCGAAGCTTACCTGAAAGGCGTGGCGGACCCGACAACCGCGGCGAAACACGCGGCGGCGACGCTGCTTCGCTCGACCTGACGATCGCGCAAAACCGTGCTTGCTTTCGCGGGCTTCGAAAGAGCAGGGCGTAGTTGCTCGCAACTATCAGCGTTCACGGTCATCTATTGCGCGCCAGGCGGCCAACGATTGCAGGCCGCGCTGAATGTTTCCGATAGAGGCCCGCAATCCTGCGTTCAAGCTGAGGATCGATTTCAGACCGGCAATCGGCACCAGGCAGTCATTCCGGTGTCGGTGTCGAACAGGAGCGCCGCTCAGGTGTCGACGACGACCGAGAGATGAGCCGCTTCGGGCGCCTTGGGATCGACGATGCGCAGGTGGCGCGAAAGATCATCGTCGTCCGATACCTTGGGCCCACAATTTCCTACAAGAGAAGCAACAGGCGCGCCGTCGCCGACGCGCCTGTGACTGAAAATCGCGTTCGCGTCAGCCGATCACGACATTGTCGTCGCGCCAAATTGCGACCACGGTCGAGCGCGGCGGCCCATCGCCATCCGGAAAGCTGCCACCGGGGTGCTGGATGCCGACGAAGACGGTCCGTAGGTCCGACGACCAGGTAATACCGGTCACCTCGCCGCCCTTCGGCCCGGTCATGAAGCGGCGGATCTCGCCGGTGGCGGGATCACCGGCCAGCATCTGGTTGTTGCCCTGGCCGGCGAAATCGCCTTCGTTACTGTCCTCGCCATCGGTCTGGATCCAAAGGATCCCCTTGGTGTCGAACATCAAGCCGTCGGGCGAGTTGAACATGTTGCTGGCATTGACGTTCGACGATCCTGCAAATTCTCCCGAATGCACCTCGGGATTGCCGGCGATGACATAGAGGTCCCAGCGGAAATCGGTCGAGGTATGGTCGTCCTCGGAAGGATACCAGCGCACGATCTGACCGTACTGGTTCTCGGGTCGCGGATTGGGGCCGCCGACAGGCGTCGGATCGCCGCCCGCGTTCGGCTTGACGCCGCGATTGACGTTGTTGGTCAGGCAGCAATAGCCCTGAATCGCGACCGGATTGACCGCGACCCATTCGGGACGATCCATGGTGGTCGCTCCTGCCTTGGAACCTGCCAAGCGGCTGAAGATCAGGATTTCCTCGGGCGTCATGCCGCCCGTCGTCTCGGGCGTGAGGGCGATCCACTCGCCGGTCTGGTCGTCGTTGAACTTGGCGACGTAGAGTTGGCCGTTATCGAGCAGGGTGTCGGTGTTGCCGCCGACGACATAGGGCTCGGCCGAGACGTATTTGTAGAGGAACTCGCCACGCTCGTCGTCGCCGAGATAGACGACGATACGGCCGTCGGGTGCGATCGCCGCGGCCGCATTCTCATGCTTGAAACGTCCGAGTGCGGTCCGTTTGACCGGCGTCGAGTTCGGGTCGGTCGGATCGATCTCGACGATCCAGCCGAACTTGTTGACCTCGTTGGGGTTCTTCGAGATGTCGAAGCGGGGGTCGAACTTTTCATAGGCATAGTTGCCTTCGAGGCCGACGCCATAGCGCTGCATTTCAGGTGTGCGCTCGAATGCTTCATCGGTCGAGCCGAAATAGCCGTTGAAATTCTCCTCGCAGGTCAGATAGGTGCCCCAAGGGGTCTTGCCGGCACCGCAATTGTTCAGCGTGCCGAGGACGACTGTGCCCGTCGTATCCAGTTCGGTTTGCAGGAGCGCATGGCCGGCAGCTGGACCGGCAAGCCGCATCTCGGTATTATTGGTGATTCGTCGGTTGAAGGGCGAGTCGAGCACAATGCCCCAGCCATCGTCGTCTTCCGCGACTTCCATCACGGTGATGCCCTGGGCGTTCTGCAGCTTGAGCACGTCCTCAGCGCTGGTCGGCATGCCTTCGGTCTCGGTGTTCTGGGGCAGATTGATCTCTTCATTGGCGTATTCGTGATTGACCGCGATGACCTGGTGGCCGTCGATGTTGAAGAGTTCCATGCCGTCGTTGTTCTCGCCGAACGAGCGCGCCTGCGACTCCGCGGTGCCGCCCGTCGTGGGGTCGAATTCCGGCACGTCCGAGAACAGGGGCTGACCCCACTTGGCCAGCACCTGCCAGCTATAGCCTTCGGGTACGTGAACGGTGAAGTCGGTCGCGATCGGGATCGCCTCGAAGCCGAAACGCGACCCTGCGGCCTGCGCCATCGCGGAGGTTGACGACATCAGCGAACCGACGCCCATGGTGGCGGCCGCCGAGCCGAACGCCAGCACACCGCCGAGAAAGCCACGGCGGGCTATGGCCGCGTCCACGACACGATCGAACTCCATGATCTCGGGCCGCGGGCTGCGCAGCTCGTCGAGCGCATCGAAAGACAGTTTCTTCTTTTCCAAATTTCTCACCCTAGCATCTCCTTCTCTGGCTACGGTCCCCGGCCTTGGAATTAGAGGAGTTTTAAGTCAATTGTGTGACAACGACCATCATTCAGACGCCTGACCAGGGCACAAAATATCAGTCGCTTTCGTCGGGCGCGCGACATGGGCGTGGGCGAGCTCAATAATTCATACGAGGACGCCAAGCTTGCCGACACCATCGTCGCCGTCGGCACCAACGCGCTCGAGACCCAGACCAACTACTTCCTCAATCATTGGGTGCCGAACCTGCGTGGCGCCAGTACCGCAAGGAAGCAGGAGCTGATGCCCGGCGAACCGCATCCGGCGGCCCGGATCGTCATCGTCGATCCGAGACGGACGGTGACCGTCACTGCCTGCGAGGTCGAAGCCGGCGCCGACAATGTGCTCCATCTGCAGATCAATAGCGGCACCGATCTCGTTCTCTTCAACGCGATTTTGACCCATATCGCGGATCAGGGTTGGGTCGATCGGGACTTCATCTCCGCGCACGCCTCGGGGTTCGACGAGGCTCTCACGGCCAACCGGACCAGCATCGACGAAGCCGCCGCCATCACCGGCCTCAATCCTGACGACATCGTCAAGGCCGCGAGCTGGATCGCCGAGCCCAAGGAAGGCGGCGCCCGCCGCCGGACGATGTTCGCCTATGAGAAGGGCCTCATATGGGGCAACGACAATTACCGCACCAATGGCGCCCTCGTGAACATCGCCCTCGCCACTGGCAATATCGGCCGCGAAGGCGGCGGCTGCGTCCGCATGGGCGGCCATCAGGAGGGCTATGTCCGTCCCTCGGACGGCTTCATCGGCCGCCCGGCCCCCCATGTCGACAAACTCCTGATCGAGGGCCAGGGCGGTGTGCATCACGTCTGGGCCTGCGATCATTGCAAGACCACGCTCAATGCGATGGAATTCAAGCGCGTCTACAAGAAGCGCACCGACATCGTGAAAGATGCGATGAATGGTGTCGCCTACGGTGACCGTGCAGCCATGGTCGACGCGATCGTCGCGGCGATCGGCGAGGGCGGTCTTTTTGCGGTCGATGTCGACATCGTGCCGACCCTCATCGGCGAGGCCTGCCACGTCGTGCTGCCGGCGGCGACCTCGGGTGAGATGAACCTCACCTCGATGAATGGCGAGCGCCGCATGCGCCTGACCGAGCGCTATATGGACCCGCCCGGCGAGGCCATGCCGGACTGCCTGATAGCAGCCCGCCTCGCCAATCACATGCAGCGGGTCTTCAGCGACATGGGCCAGCCGGAGCTTGCCGGCAAATTCGGCGGCTTCGACTGGCAGACCGAGGAAGACGCCTTCATGGACGGCTATCACAACCATGCAGGTGGAGGTGAGTTCGTCACCTATGAGCGACTGCGTGAGGCCGGCACCAACGGCTTTCAGGAGCCGGCCGTGGGCTATGACGAAACCTCCGGCATCGAGGGCACGGCAAGGCTCTATACCGATGGCAAGTTCGGCACCGAGGACGGCCGCGCAACATTCATGGCAACGCCGTGGCGCGGGCTCGAGGCGCCGGGCAAGCAGCAGCAGAAGGACAGCTTCGCCTATCTGATCAATAACGGCAGGGCGAACGTCGTCTGGCAGTCGGCCTATCTCGACGTCGAGGACGAGTTCGTCATGGATCGTTGGCCGTTTCCGTTCCTCGAAATGCACCCCGGCGACATGACCGAGCTTGGCGTCAAGGAGGGCGATCTCGTCGAGGTCTACAACGATTCGGGTTCGACCCAGGCAATGGTCTATCCGACCCCGACGGCACGGCCCAAAGAGACCTTCATGCTTTTCGGCTATCCGAAAGGCGTGCAGGGCAATGTCGTCAATGCCGGGGTCAACGAGTTCGTCATTCCCAACTACAAACAGACCTGAGGCAATATTCGGAAAATCTCGAACGCCCCGAGATCGGTCGGGCACCTTACCTTCAAATCGAAGGAATATGTCGCCTTCTAGGAGATCGTGCCTAAATCAGCCGACGCGTTCGCCCGTGTCAGTGAGGATCAGCGTGCCGTCTTCCTTGCTAGGCGGGCCCGGCGGCATCCGCTGCAGAAGATCGAGCACGATCTCGCTCGGGCGGCAGAGACGCACGCCTTTGGGCGAGCAGACGATCGGGCGGTTCACCAGGATCGGGTGCTCAAGCATCGCCTGCAGGAGTTGCTCGTCGGTCACGGACGGATCGATCAGGCCCAGCTCCTCCGCGGGTGATTTGCTCGTGCGCAAAGCCTGCCGTGGCGTGAGATCCGCAGCGGCAAAAAGCGCCAGAAGCTGCGGCCTGGTCCAGCCGGTTTCGAGATAATCGATGATGATCGGCGTGTACCCCGCGGCCTCGATGATCGACAAGACGTTGCGAGAGGTGCCGCAGGCGGGATTGTGGTGGATGACGATGGCCATTGCTGCCTCGGAAATTGCCGGGTGTGGTTCGGGGGATGGTGCCTATTTCACATTCTTCAGACCGGCGAGGGCAAGTTCGGCGACCTCGCCCGGAAGAGGAATGTAGCCGAGTTCCTCGGCGAATTGCTGACCGTCGGTGAGGCCGTAGGTGACGAATTTTTCGAGTGCGGCTTTCTTCTCGGCGCTGTCATAGGCACCGTAGAGCATGAGCCATGAATAGGTTGTGATGGGATAGGCATCCTCGCCGTCGGGGTCCGGGATGAAGAGCTTGAGGTTTTCCGGCATTTGATCGGCCGTTCCCGACAAAGCTGCCTGGCCGCTTTGGAGATCCGGCACAACAAATTGCCCAGCCTTGTTTTGCAGCATCGCCATGGGCAAGCCAAGGCGTTCGGCAAAGCCATATTCGACATAGCCGAGCGTGCCATGCCCCCGGAGGATTTGCGCGGCAACACCTTCATTGCCGCGAGCCCGCATCATGTTGCCAGGCCAGCCGACCAATGTGCCGGCACCGGGCCCCTCGGCCCATGCAGGGCTGATCGCGCTCAGATGGTTCGTGAAAGCAAAGGTCGTGCCGCTGCCGTCGCTACGGGCGACCAGTGCAATCGTCAGCCCTGGCAGCTCGATATCGGGATTGGCCTCCTGAATGCGCGGGTCGTCCCATTCGGTGATGAGGCCGTCGAAGATATCAACCTCGACATCGCGCGGCAGGCGGATGGTCTGGTCGATCTCGGGGAGGTTGTAGGCGAGAACGACCAGGCCGGCGGTCGCCGGGATCAGCTGCACACCACGCTCGACGCCCGCGATATCGTCATCCGAGAGCGCGCGGTCGCTGGCGCCGAAATCGACCGAGCCGGTCAGGAACTTGCTGATACCCTCGCCGCTGCCGACGACGTCGTACTCGACATCGATATCGCCGTTGGCGGCCTCGAATTCCTCGATCCATTTCAAATAAAGTGGCGCAGGGAATGTGGCGCCGGCGCCAAAGAGATAGGTTTTATCAGTCTGCGCAGTGGCCGCGGAATGATGGACCACGACTGCGAGAAGGCCGGCTAGCGCGGCAAGGCTGATGCTTTGGCGCTTGGCTTTCTTAAGATCTTCCAGAATCCTGATCATGTTGCAGCGCTCCTAAATTTCGTTTCTTGCGTCGATCGCCCTTTTGTTTCCGGCGAATGAGCCAGCAGCCATCGGCACAGCGCCCAGGCCGCGACGGCGCCGATGAGTTGCGCCAGGATGAAAAGCGGCACGTCGGCGGGGCTGATGCCGGCAAAGCTATTGGAGAGGCCGCGGGCGATGGTGACGGCGGGATTGGCGAATGAGGTGGATGCCGTGAACCAATAGGCCGCCGTGATGTAGAGCCCGACCGCCATCGGTACGGCGTTGGGCCGCGCCTTGAGCGTCGCGAAAATGGTGAAGACGAGGCCGAAAGTGGCGACGATTTCCGAGAAGAATTGCGAGGGCCCGCTACGGATCTTCTCCGAATATTGCAGGATCGATATGTCAAACATGAGATGGGCAGCGAAGACGCCGATCACGCCACCGCCGATCTGCGCGGCGACAAAAGCCGCCGCTTTGGGATAGCCGATTTCGCGCCGCAGGGCGAAGGCGAGCGTCACGGCCGGATTGAAATGCGCGCCGGAAATCGGGCCCAGCATGGTGATCAAGACGACCAAGATGGCGCCCGTGGGTATCGTGTTGCCGAGCAGGGCGATGGCGACATTGCCGCCTGCGAGACGTTCCGCCATGATCCCAGAGCCGACCACCGTGGCGAGTAGAAATGCCGTGCCGATGAACTCGGCTGCGAGCTGGCGGCTTTCACTATTGGCCGTCATGTATTGTCGCCGATATCTCGGAGGCGCTGTTGCAAGGTCAGCCGCTCGAGGCCGTCGAGACGAAGATTGGTGAAGATCGAGAGGCGTCGGTCAAGAATTCGATAGGTGTCGAAGAAAGCCGCACGGATTCGTGCGTCGGTGCCCGTGACCGCACTTGGATCGGGAATTCCCCAATGAGCCGTCATGGGTTGTCCAGGCCACACTGGACAGACTTCCGACGCCGCGGAATCGCATAGCGTAAACACGAAATCGAGTTGAGGCGAAGCCGGTCCCGCGAATTCCTGCCAGTCTTTCGAGCGCGCCTGGTCTGTCGGGTACTTCAATTGCCGCAGCAAAGCCAAGGTTTGGGCGTGAACCTCGGCCTTCGGGGTTGAACCCGCCGAATAGGCTTGAAAGCGCCCCCGGCCCATTCGGTTCAAGATCGCTTCGGCGATAATCGAGCGCGCAGAATTTCCGGTGCAGACGAATAGCACTTGATAGTTGCGATCGGACATGGCGCACCCTCCTTACGCAGCGCAGGCAATCTGCTCGATCAGCGATTGGCAGAGTTCGGGCTTGCCGCCGCAACAATCCTCCATCAGGAACCCCAGCAGGCCCCGTACGCCCTCCAAATCGGCGAAATACCGGACCGAACGGCCTTCGCGAGCATTCTTGATCAGGCCCGCATTCAAAAGGATAGCGAGGTTTGTCGACATGGTGTTCTGGCGAACGTCCAGATGTTCGCCGATCTCGCCGGCCAGCATGCCGTCGGCTCCGGCTTGAACGAGCAGGCGGAAGACATCGAGCCTGGTACCCTGGCTCAGGGCATCGAAGGCTTTGAGCGCGTCTGATTTATCCATATATCGGGATTAGTCGATAATAATACGGCGCGCAATCGGAGATCATTTTTTTCCCCCAAGTGAGTTCGGTCACTGAGGACTTTTTGGAGGTGACTAGCATGGCGTTCGTCACAACCGATAAGAGGACGAACGTCATGTACAGGCTTCTCTTCGTGGTTTTCGTATTGTGTATCCTGGCGGGTACTGTTGGCGGCGGCGCCGATCCAGCCGAGGCCGGGCCATGCCAGCGCAATCCCGAGCTTTGTCAGTAATCGAATACCATCGTTGCCCGCTGATCGAGGAGACCGGCGATGTGGCCGAAGCTGAAGCATTTTCTGGAGACCATGAACCTCGGGGTGTCGATCGTCGGCGGCATCGCCTCGGCGCTGATCGCCTGGTTCGCCTATCAGATCGATCAGACCGTGCAGGAGCGGGCGCTGCAGGAGACCCGGGTCAATCGCTCGGTGGCCCTGATGCAGAGCCTGGCCGCCGACGCCGCCATCACCCGGCTCAAGATAATCGGCAACCGCATCGAGCAACAGGTCGGCCGGAGCTTTGAAGTGTCGCTTGCAGGCGTCGGCAAAGGCGAAGACCCGACGTCCGCCGGCAAGCCGCCCCCGGACTTCAAGGGCATGATGGTCGAGGCCGTGGTCAAGGAGGTCAATGCCGATGCCGGGGTGCGCTCGGACCTGACGATCCTGCTGCAGCATGTGAGCCGCGCCGCGCGCTGCGCCGATTTCGTCGATCACGGCAGACCCGCCGAAAACGCAGCCGTCGAGCAGCGCGAGCTTTTGTGCGATCCGAACACGTTTCTGGTACTTTCGGGCGAGCTGTTGTTCGACCTTTATATGGTCTGGCGGCCGGCGATCAGTTGCGATGGCTTCTTCAGCGGCGACGAACTGGACGAGTATTACGGCCTGGTTCGGGCCCATGTCGAGCTGGCCGAAAATGGCGCATGGCAAGTGTTCACGACCGCCGCCGAGGCGGACGAGGCTGCCGCGAACGGCAATTTCATCGTCGTCGCCTTCGGCCCGCCCGATCATTGCGAGCACTACCGGGAATTGGTCGTCGACGCGGCGGCAGTGCCGCCGCTGTCGCGAGCTTGATCCCCGCGATTCAGGCGCTGCCGCTGCGGGTGCTTCTGTCGACCCACGCCGTGTCGGTGATTTGTGCCTCAAACTCGCGGGCTGCCAGCGGCCTCGAAAAGTAGTATCCCTGGAACTGGAAGCAGCCGAGCCGATGGAGTTCTCGAACTTCGTCGCGCGTTTCGGTCCCTTCCGCCATGACGTCGATGCCGAGGCCCTGGCTGAGCGCGATAAGGGCTTTGCAGATCGCCTGACTGCTGCGTCTGGTCTCGATGCGCGTGACGAACGCCCGGTCGATCTTGAGCTTGTCGAAGGGCAGGCTCTGCAGGTTGCGCATGCTGGAATAGCCGGTACCGAAATCGTCGATGGCGACACTGATGCCCATTTCGCGAAGTTCGCCGAAGACCTGGCGTGTATGCTGAGCATCCAGCATCGTCGCCGTTTCAGTGAGCTCGAGCTCGAGGCGCGACGCCGGAATCCCGGCGGCGGCGGCCGTGTCCTCAATACGCTTGACGAGGTGCGGATCGCGGAACTGGCGGGCGGATAGATTGACCGCCACCTTGAGATCGCCGAGCGCCAGGGTTTGCCAATGCCGCGCTTCGAGACAGGCGGCTTGCAGCACCCAAAGGCCGATTTCGTCGACGAGACTGCTGGCCTCGGCGACCGGGATGAACTTGCCGGGCAGCAACAATCCCCGCTCAGGATGGTGCCAGCGGATCAGCGCTTCGGCACCGGTCAAGCGCCGCGCGTCATAGTCGATCGCCGGCTGGAAATGCAGGACGAACTGGTTGTCGGCAAGTGCTTGACGCAGCTCCTGCTCGAGTGAAAAGCGCTGCAGCGCGGCTTCGCAAGCCGCCGTCGAATAAAAGCCGACGGCCGTGCCCACATGATCGATGCGGTCGCCAAGCGCCGTCAGGGCGTTGTCGAGCAGGACTTGCGGGCCGGCGCCATCGCCCGGGTACAGCGTCACGCCGGCTGCAAGCTCCAGGAGGATCCGATCGTCGCCATGCACCACTTCGATGCCAAGAATGTGCATGATCCGCTCGAATTCCGACGATATCTCCACCGGGTCGCTCGATTGGGTCAGTGCGACGGCGAGGACACGCGCATCGACGCGGCCAACAAGGTGCGAGGTGCCGACGCCGGTCGCGAGCCTCCTTGCCGCTTCGCGCAGCACGAAATCCGCCGTCTCCTGGCCGAAGCTGGAAATGATCCGATGATGGTTGGCAATGCCGATAACACCGACGGCAAATGCCGCCTTCCTCGCGACGAGCGGATCCAGGAGCCGCAAGAATTGGTCGCGATTGGCAAGGCTGGTCACCGCATCGTAATTGGCGAGCCGGTCGAGGGTTGTCTCGAGTTTGCCGACGGCATAGACGGCATCGGCCATCAAGGTGCCGGCCTCGTCCTGGAACTGCGTCGGCAGCCGCGGCATCTCGCGGCGCGAAGCGTAGGCGCAATCCTGCAGCGGTCAGTGTGATCGGCTGCAACAGGTAATAGAGTGCGAAGAGCGTCACCGCTGTGCCGACCAAGGTCGCCAAGAGGGCGATCCCGGTCATTTGCCAGGCATTGAGCGGATTAACCGCCGCGAATCGCACTGAACAGGCGATCAGGACCAGGAGCGGCACATGAACGCCGAGAAAAGCGATGACCATGATTTTGCCGCGATAATTCACCAGCGGCAATTTGGAGAGTGTTTGATAAAGCCAGAGGCCGTCTCTGATAGTGCTTGATTGCATGATGTCCACGCGCCGCTTGCTCGACTATTCCACGGACTCATTCGCCTTAGTGTGGAATACCGCAAACACGATAGACTACGGTTCGATCATGCGATTCGGACGCGGAACAATTTGCCGCTGCGCGCCGCCAGTGTACTGGCAGGTGAATCGCGGGCTTGGCGAAGCCCGGCTACTCGGCGGGCACCGGCATCGCGTTCGGCAGCACCGGCTCGGCGGCGGGACGCTTGCCGAGCACGAGTGCCATCATCGGCGGGATCAAGAGTAGGGTAAGCACGGCGGACATCGAGAGACCGCCCACCACCACCGAGCCCAGGCCCCGATAAAGCTCCGATCCAGCCCCCGGAAATACCACCAGCGGCAACATGCCGAAGACGCTAGTGAGCGTGCTCATGAAGATCGGCCGGAGACGGTTGCGGGTGGCCTCTGAAATCGCCTCGACGCCCGACAGCCCCATCTCGCGCACGCCATAAAGGGTCTGGTGAACCAGGAGAATGGCGTTGTTGACGACGATGCCGACCAGAATGACGAAGCCCAATAGGGTCAGCATGTCGAGCGGCTGGAAGGTGGTGAGATTGAGGATGACGAGGCCGGCAACGCCGCCTGCTGCCGCCACCGGGACCGAAAAGAGGATGATGAAGGGATAGATGAAGCTCTCGAACAGCACCGCCATGACCAGATAGACGATCATGATGGCCAGGAGCAGATTGAGCTGCATTTCACTGAACGTCTCGGTAAGCTTGTCGGCCGTGCCCGAGAGGCCGAGCGTGACGCCGGGTGGCAAACCCTCGTTCTGCAGCGGCTGGATCACCTGAGATTCCAGCAAGTCGAGCGCATCCTCGAGTGGGACGTTGGCCGCGGGACTGATGCTGAGCGTCACGGTGCGCTGGTATTCAAGATGACGGATCTCCGTCGGCCCGGAAGTCACCTGGATGTCGGCAACCGCACTCGCGGGCAGGATCTGGCCCGAGGAGGTGACGATCGGCAAGGCTTCGATGCCCTGGGTCGCCTGGGTCATATCGGCCGGACCCTTGAGAATCAGGTCCATCTGGTCGCCGTCGACGGTGATCTCGGCAACGCGGAGGCCGTCATTGAAGGCATCGACGCTTTGCGCCAGCAAACGCGCGGGTACGCCTGCATCGGCCAGCCGTACCCGGTCGGGGACCAGACGAACCTCCGGCGCGCCGAGCTCGAGGCCAGGCCGCGGCCGCATTTGGTTGCCCTCGCTCTGCGGCATCACCTCGCCGACGAGTCGGGCGGTGCGCTGGGCGACATCCAGCACCTGCTCGAGATCGGGACCGGAAATGTCGAGGTCGATCGACCGCGCGCCGCCGATGCCCCGGCCGAAGATCGACGGCTGACGGATGAAGCCGAAGGTCCCCGGCTCACGGAAGATCGGCTCGCGGATCGGCTCGATCAACTCGGCCGCACGCTGGTCGTCGACCGCACTGGCGCCGAAAATGACATTGCCGCGAAACGACACGAAGAAGAAGCGGTCCATCTTCGGCGGCTGCCCGGGCTCGGATTCGGGACCGGTCACGCTGGACCACAAGGGACGGGTGGCTTCTTCGACATCTGTCGCGATGTCGCTCATGGTATCGAGATTGTAGCCTGGCGGCGGCACCAGGAAACCGAACACCAGGTTCTGGTTGCCTTCCGGCAGATATTCGAGCTTGGGCAGGAATTTATAGGCGAGGGCACCGGCCGAGCCGGTGACCACGACAACCACCAGCAAAGACAGCAAGCGGCTTTTGACGACGCGATTGGTGAAGCCGATGACGGCGCCGGCGAAACCGCTCGCGAGATCGTCGATGACCGGCAGGCGGAGGCGGGTGATGCTGTCGTCGTTGCGACCGCCCAGGAAGCGATTGGACATGGCGGGGATGACGGTCACCGCAACCAGCAACGACATTAGCACGGCGACGGAAATGGCGACCGCGATATCGCGGAACAGCTGACCGACTTCGAGCTTCATAACCAGAATCGGGATGAAGACCATCACCGTGGTGAGAGCCGAAACCAAAATGGCGCCCCAAACCTGTGCCGCACCTTCATAGGCGGCCACGGCGCGGGATTTACCCTCCTGTCGCAGACGATAGATGTTCTCGAGGACGACAATCGCGGCGTCGACCACCATGCCGACGGCAAAAGCGATGCCGGCGAGCGAGACGACATTGATCGAGCGCCCCATCGCCGCCATGGCGACGAAAGAGGCGACGACCGAGACGGGAATGGCGACGGAGATGATCAGGGTGGCGCCGAACGAGCGCAGGAACAGCAGCAGGATGATCGCCGCCAGCACACCGCCGACATAGATGTTCTGCGTGACGAGGTCGATCGAACTGTTGATGTAGACGGTCTCGTCATAGACCTGCTGCATCTTCAGGCCCGCATTCGGCAGCTCGTAGTCATTGAGTTCGGCGACGGCTGCGCGGATGCCCTTCATGGTCTCGATGACATTGGCGCCGGTCTGACGCGTCGCCCGCGCCACCAGCGCGCGTTCACCGAGCACCCGAATATAGGAGGGCGCGTCTTTGTAGCCGAAGCGGACATCGGCGATATCGTCGACGGTAACCCGAGCGAGCCGTCCGGTCCGCTCGTCCTCGATCGACCGCAGAACGACATCCGCGACTTGTTCCGGCCGCTCGAAGTCGCCTTCGGTTCGCACCACATAACGGCGCTTGCCTTCCTCGACATCGCCCGCCGTCATGGAGACGCCCGCAGCGCGCAATGAATCGACGATATCCGAAACCGTCAGGCTATATCGCGCCATTTCTTCCGGCAGCACGATAACCTGCAACTCGCGCGTGCTCCCGCCCAGAACTTCCGCCTCCGACACGCCCTCGACGCGCTCCAGCCGGTCCTTGATGACATCCTCGCCGAAATCACCATAGGTGTGGATCTCCCGGTCATTGCCGGGCTCACGCGTAATGACGAACCAGGCGATCGGGTTGTCCTCGTTGCCCGAGGTCGAGAGCAAGGGCTCGTCGGCCTCCTCGGGATAGCTGCTGACCCGATCGAGCCGGTTGGCGACCAGCAACAGTGCTCGATCCATATTGGTATCGAGTGAGAATTCGAGGGTCACCCGGCCGCGGCCGTCATCGGAGTTGCTGGTGATCTGCTCGAGGCCCTCGAGCCCCTTGAACGCATCCTCCTGTTTGTTGACGATCTCGCGCTCGATCTCGGCCGGCGCGGCACCGGCCCAGTTCGTCGTCACCGAGATCACCGGCTTCGAGACATCGGGTGCGAGTTGGATCGGGATCGTCAACAGCGAGACATAGCCGAAGATCAGGACCATCAGCACCGCGGCGATGACGGCGATGGGCCGATCGATGGCGAGGCGGATCACGTTCATGTCATGAACCCGTCTGAGGGTTGTTGGCGCTCGCTGGCCTGATGCTCGGCGTATCCTCGGCTATTCCATTGGCCTTGGGTGCGACTGCCGATGGCTCGAAACTCACCGGTTGCCCGGACCGCAACCGCTCATTGCCGCGGACCACGACAAGCTCGCCGGGCTCGAGCCCGCTACGAACCTCGAAACGCGCGCCCACGGCACGGCCGATGTCGACCTCCCGCCGCATCGCCTTGCCGTCTTCCGCGACAAACACGAGGCGTTGGCCCGAGCTGATCGTCACCGCATCCTTGCTGACCGTGACGACCTCGTCGCCCGACCCGATCGGTAGTTCGAGGGTCACGCTCTGACCGACGGCCCGCGCCGGAACGTCATCGCCGATTCCGAAGAACCGCACGGCCCGGGTACGGGTCATCGGGTTCTCGACCGGGACTACGGCTCGGACCTTGGCGCTGTAGGCACCGCCATGGTCGAGGGTCGCCATCACTTCCGCGCCGGGCTGCAGGGCGTCGACGACGTCAGCCGGCACATCCGCCTCGATTTCGATCTCTCGATAATTGACCATGTCGACGATCGGATCGCCGATCGTGGTATAGGCGCCGGAACTGATGTGGCGCAGCGTGATCACCCCTTCATAGGGTGCCTCAATATTTGAATCCTCGAGATCGATCTGCGCCTGTTCGAGGCGGATCCGGGATTCGGCGACCCTAGAGCGGGACGCCACGACCTCGCTGTTGGCGACTTCGATTTCCTTGATCTTATCGTCGTAGCCGGCGCGGCTGAACGCAGCCGAGCTGCGCAATTGCTCGAGGCGATCGCGCTCCTGGGTCAAGAGCTCGATCTGGCGCTGGGCAATCTCGACCTGGGAGAGGGCGGTCTGATATTCCGCCTCGGCGAGATCGCGATCCAATTGGAGTTGGGCCGGATCGAGCACCGCCAGAAGATCGCCTTCCTCGACCCGGTCGCCGACATCCACTTCCACTTGCAGGACGCGGCCGGCGACACGCGTCGCGACGGACCCTTCCTGGCGGGAGACGAT
>JBGSYN010000258.1:0-3401 GCA_041750975.1 Geminicoccaceae bacterium
ACTCATCGAGAGCGTCGATGGGATAACCAATGTCGATGAGATCGCAGCGGTCGACGGTGTCGACGCACTCTGGGTCGGACATCTTGATCTGACGGCAAGCATGGGGATTCCGGGCGAATTCGATCATCCGGACTTCCTCAAGGCGCTCGAAAAAACGCTTAAGGCCGGCAAGCGGCACAATAAGCGCTTGGGCCGCACCACCGCAGACGTCGCTTCGGCCGTGGCCGTCGCCAAAGAAGGCTGGGATCTCGTTCTCTATCATGGTGACGCCTGGCTGTTGCAGACCGCACTAAGGCAAGGCATCGATGGCATTCGCGCGGAAATGGCCGAACATTCGGGCAAGACCGAAAGCAAGGCTAAGAAGGGTAAGGCCAAGCGAAAGAAAAGCGGGGGCCGGTCATGAGCCAGTTCGAGGTCGCCCTGAGCAGCGATTTCCGCTTGGCCGATGGCAGTCCCGCCTATGCTTCCTTCGACCTAAGCCCGCTCGAGAACGATCCAGCGATTCGCTGGCGTTACGTCGAGCCGCAGGATGGCGTCATCCCTGCCGCAGCACTCGAAGATGTCGATGCCTTGATCCTGCTGGCCCATCGATTCGCGCAATCGAGCATCCCCAAGAGTGGCAGGCTCAGCGTCGTGGCGCGCTTCGGTGTCGGCTACGATACGGTCAATGTCGAAGCCTGTACCAACAACGATATCGCACTGGTCATCACGCCCGACGGCGTCCGCCGGCCGGTGGCCGTGGCCATCCTCACCTTCATCCTGGCCTTGGCCGGCAAGCTCATGGCCAAGGACAAGCTGGTGCGCCGCGGGCCCGAAGGTTGGGCCGATCGCAGCCAGCACATGGGCGTCGGTCTTGTCGGCAGAACACTCGGTCAGCTCGGCATCGGCAATATCGGGGGCGAGGTCTTTCGCGTGACCGCACCTCTCGGCATGCGCTTCATCGCTCATGATCCCTTTGCCGACAAGGACGTCGCCGAGAGCCTCGGGGTGGAGCTGGTCGATCTCGAGACCCTCTTCAAGCAGAGCGATTTTCTCTCGATCAGCTGCCCCCTTAACGATCGCACACACCGCATCGTCAACGCCGAACGCCTAGCGCTGATGAAGCCCTCAGCCTACCTGATCAACACGTCCAGAGGTCCGGTCGTCGATCAGGGGGCACTCTACCAAGCGCTGAAAGATAAGCGGATCGCCGGGGCCGGGCTCGATGTGTTCGAGACCGAGCCGACGCCTCCGAACGAGCCGATCACCACTCTCGATAATGTGATCCTGGCGCCACACGCGCTTTGCTGGACCGATGAGTGCTTCGCCGGCATCGGGGCTGCCGATGTCAAGGCGGTCATGGATGTCATGCGGGGCCTCACGCCACGCGGCATCGTCAATACCGAGATTACCGAGCGACAAGGCTGGCAGGCAAAGCTTGCGGCCTACGCTCAGAAATTCGCCGGTTGATCAGGGCCGGCGTTTATCGAGGGAGACTAAGACTATGTTGCGACTAACTCTGATGGGCGCTGCCGCGGGGGTGGCGCTGCTGGGTCTGCAGAACCAGGCCCACGCCCAAAGTGCCGCCGAGACCGCAGTCGAGGCGGCCAAGCAATATGCGGGTGAGGAGATCACGATCGTTTGGGAGGCAGGGCTGCAATCGCTCGATCCCCTGAACTTCTCCGGCCCGAAATGGAAAGAGCTAACCGGGATCGACGTCAAGGTGATCGAGGTTCCGACCGCCGAGATGTTCACGAAGATCCTGCAGGAGCATCGGGCCGGCTCGGGCGCCTATGACGCCTTGAACATCATCCCGTCATGGATGCCCGATCTGGCGCGCGCCGGAGCACTCGAGCCGCTCGACGAGTATGTCGACCAATATGGTTATCGCGAAGAACTCCAGGGTATCGCACCGGTCTACCGCGACAATCAGATGAAGGTCGGGGATACGATCTACGGGTTTCCCGACGATGGCGATGTCCTGATCATGTATTATCGCACCGATATCCTCGAAGATCCGGAAATCCAGGCGGCGTTCAAGGAAGCGCATGGCTATGACATGCCCGTGCCGCCGGCGGATTGGGACAGCTTCAAGGATGTCGCCTGCTTCATCACCGAGCACACCGGCGGAGCGCCCTATGGCGCCGGCTTTTTCCGTGAACCCGTTTACGGTCAGTTCATGTTTCAGGAGCGGTTCAGGAACGAGGGCGGCAAGTTCTTCGATCCAGAAACGATGGAAGCGACGATCAATTCCGACATCGGCGTCAAGGTCCTGACCGAGATGCGCGAGGAAAACACCTGCATGCCGCCCGGCGTCGAAACCTGGGGCTTTGTCGAGAATCTTGCAGCCTTCCTGCAGGGCGACACCGCCATGACCATATCCTGGCCGCCCTATGGCCGCTGGGCCGCGGGCTACGGTCTCGAGCAGGAGGCGTTTTCCTGGGTGCCGAAATCGCAGATCGCCGGCAAAGTCGGCTATGCCCTGCCGCCCGGCGGTGCGCCGCAGCTGGCCGCAGGCTTCTCGCTCGGGGTCTCGGCCTCCTCAGAGAACAAGGACGCAGCCTACCTCTTCATTCAATGGCTGAACTCCGAGGATATCAGCATCCAGCGTGTGCAGCTTCCCTACGCCCTGAGGGATCCGTTCCGTGACAGCCACTTCACCAGTGCCGAGTACCAATCGCGTTGGCCTGAGGCGCCGCAATATCTGGAAGCCCTGCAGCAGGCCGCCGTGTCGGGTCTGCTCGACCTCTCGGTGATCCAGACCGACCGCTACGAGGAAGCCTTGCGCCAGGCCTATTCCAGGCTTTGGGCGGGCGATGATCCGCAAGCGATCCTCGATGATGCGGCAGCACAGTGGAACGAGGTGACCGAGCGGATCGGCGTGGACAAGCAGCGCGAGGCCTACAATGATTGGGCCAGCAAACCCAACGCCTATCCGAACTGAACTCGCGCTTTAATCAAGGATCATGACGACTGCGGGTCAGGCCTTCGCAAGCCGGCGCTTTCGATATGCGATGGTCTGGCCCGCCGTTCTGGGGATCCTGCTGATCGGTTTGTTTCCGATCATCTACACGCTCATCGTCGGCTTTCAGAACATCGACATGATGTTCGAGGATACGAGCTTCAGCGGCGGTATCCACTACGCCCGCCTGTTCGAGGATGCGCGCTTTTGGCAGTCGATCCTCCACACATTTATTTTTCTCGTCGTCGCCTTGCCGATCGAACTCGGCCTCGGAATGTTGCTGGCGCTGCTCTTTCTGGAGCGGCTACCCGGCAAGCAAATCTTCATCGCGTTGATGATTCTACCGGTGGTGATCTCGCCGATCATTGCAGGCGCCACCTGGCGGCTGCTGTTCGATAACCGTTTCGGGCCGATCAACCAGATCATCTCCTGGTTCACCTCCAAGCCGGTAGCGATCCTC
>JBGSYN010000259.1:0-30176 GCA_041750975.1 Geminicoccaceae bacterium
TATCCCGGACTTCGCGTCTGGCGCAATCTCCTAAAGGCCGATCCGGCCGTCGATCTCGTCCATTTCACCATCCTGCGGCCGCCCGAAAAGCAGGACGGCACTCCGATCCAGGAGTTGGCGTTGATTGCCTTTCCGGCCCGGGAATTGTTCGAGCTCAAACTGCAAGAGTTCGATCTCATCATCTTCGATCGGTATTCGCGCCGCGGCTTGCTGCCCCTCGTCTACCTCGACAATGTCGCCCAATATGTGGAACAGGGTGGCGCCCTTCTGGAGGCAGCCGGACCCGAGTTCGCGCAGCCTTCCAGCCTGTTCAGGACGCCATTGGCGCGCGTGCTCCCCGGCCGACCATCTGGCGAGGTGATCGAGCGGAGCTTTACGCCGAGCATCACCGATCTCGGACGACGCCACCCGGTAACGCGTGGGCTCCTCGATGAGGATCAGGAGACCCCGGACTGGGGCCCATGGTTCCGGCAGATCGATGCCGAGACCGATGCCGGCGAAGTCGTCATGGCGGGCGTTGCCGATCGGCCCTTGCTGGTTCTGCAACGCGTGAGCGAAGGCCGTGTCGCCCAACTCCTTTCCGATCAACATTGGTTGTGGGAGCGGGGCTATGAGGGCGGCGGCCCACAAAGTCAGCTCCTGCGCCGGCTGGTTCATTGGCTGATGCGGGAGCCCGAGCTCGAGGAAGAGCAGCTTGGCGCGAGACCAAGTGCGGACGGTCTCATGATCGAGCGTCGCTCGCTTGACCCCGAACCGCGTTCCGTGACCCTGACCGGACCCGATGGCAGCGAAGCGGAGATCACGCTGACACCCGACAGTGACGGCATTGCCAGAGCCGAATTCGAAACCGACAAGCCGGGCCTCTTTACGGTGACGGACGGCACGCGAACCGCCTACGCGGCCTCTCGAGTAATCCCTCCGATCGAACTTGCAAGTCTCCTGGCATCGAGAGATCCGCTGCTTCCAGTAGCCGAGGCAAGTGGCGGCGATGTTCGCTGGCTCGACGACGATCCTTCGGTCGAACTTCGGCGCGTCGAGCCCGGACGCCGTGCCCATGGACGCGGTTGGATCGGCCTCAATCGGAACAATGCCTACACGGTAGCTGGACTATCGCGGACCTCGTTGCTGCCTGCATGGGCAGCTATGCTGATCTTATTGGGCCTGGCGAGTTGGGCCTGGTATCGTGAAGGCAAGGCCTGATCCGCCCCTAACGCACCAATTTGTGAAAAGAATTTGGGCGGCAGAACCCGCCTTTTAGTGTTGACTACGGTCGTCCTCAAATTTCGACTGCCTGCCTATACAATGTCATTTCGTGTCTGCGTGTTCGTTATTCTGGCGATCTCGGCCGCCACCTCAACTCATGCCTTAGCCGAGCAATATGTCATTCATCTCATGAGCAACACGGAAGATGGACGATTCCAGATCGAACCCAACATGCTCGAAATTGATGTTGGCGATACCGTCGTCTTTCAGTCCGACACCGCAATCCATGCCAGCAAGTCGATTCCGGGGATGTTGCCTGAGAAAGCGGAACACTGGTGGGGTGCCACCGGCGACCAACTGAGCATTCGTTTCGATGTTTCAGGTGTCTATGGCTTCAAGTGTCCGTCCGCCTACAGCCTTGGCATGGTCGGCCTGATCCTTGTAGGCGATAAATTGGACAACCTCGATGAGGCGCAAAGCGTCCGTCATCCACCCGCAGCCGAGGCAGCGTTCGAGGAATTGTTCTCACGTGTTCATTGTCTGGACAACGTCGAGCGCCTGGACAAATGCCCGGATCCCCCTTGAACGCTTAAGGTTCGGTCGGAGAGGCTGCCGGCTAGTTGGCCATGAAAACCGGCAGTTCGGCGCTCGCCAGGATCTGGCTCGTGGCACCGCCGAAAATCATCTGCCGCAGCCGGCTCTGCGTAAACGCCCCCTTGACTAACAGATCGGCACCCTGGTTGCGCGCCTCGTCCAGAATTGCCTCGCCGACGTTTTTGTCGCCGACCCGGATATCGACACAACACGCATTGATGCCATGGTGCGCCAGACTGCGGGCAAGCTCGGCCGACGACGGACCGCTGACCACGCCGCGGTCTGTCTGGAGAATAGAGACGGTCTCCGCTCCAACCAGAAATGGCATGGCGAAAGCCACTGTGCGCGCTGTCTCCGTGCTGCAATTCCAGGCAATGGCAATGTTGTCGCCAATTTTCTCGGGTGGGACCGGCGGTGCGACGATGAGCGGCCGTCCGCTCTCGAACAGCGCCGATTCGAGCGCCGTCATGCTCGGGGTCACGGAATCTCGAACCGGACGGCCGAGAACGAGCAAGTCGAAGGTTCTGCCGACGCTCCCGATCGCCGACTGTCCGCTCGACGTCACAATACGCCAATCCGCCGAGCATTGGCCCGCTGAGGTTTCGGAGGGCCGCGCCAGCTTGTGTTCCGTCATGAAGGTCTGAAACGCATCGCGGGCACGATCGGCACGGTCTCGGGCCTCTCGCTCAAAGCCTGCGACGAGATCGGGCGCCGCCGCGACAAATCCGTCGGCGCCGGCGGCAATGACGTCGGGCTGCCCGGGACGCATATGCACACCCTCGACGTAACTCGAGAAACGTGCTGCCGCGAGCCACGAACAGCGCAAGATCGACTGCACCGATTGACTGACTTCAAGATGCGCAAGAATGCACTTCATGAACTACGGGTCTCCATCGATCGCTACTCTCATCGCTTGAAGCTGCTCAGCAGTGTCGTCACCCCAGTCCCGCAAGCAAGCGATAATTTCAATAGCCGGAGCTTCGCCGCCAAGGCATTGCCGGCTAATACGCGAGCCCTAGTGTCACGTGAGACGGCTTGAGTGTCGACATGATGAACGAACTGTCATGCTCGAGACAGCTTTCCGTCATTCAAGCGGTCTATGTTACCGATCGTAAGACATCGAGATCCACTTTTCGCCATTCCGTCCCAAGACAAGGAACGCATGCCAATGAAGTCGTTCATGACAACAGCGACCACGCAACGAAATCCGAACCGGCGCCCCGCAATTTTCTTGGGTTCCGCCATGATCGCCCTTTTCGCCCTAGGATCTGGTGTCGCACTCGAGCGCGCCGCTGCGACGGATTTGACTGCACAGGTCAGCGGCGATCGGTTCGAGCGCGGCTATGCCGATCTTCTCGAGACCCTTCTGCCTGCCGTGGTGAACGTCCAGATCCAGCGCAATGCGCCTGGGCCCGTGGCTCGAGGCGGCCTCCCGGAGCAGGAAGTTCCGGAGTTCTTCAGGCGTTTCTTCGATGACATGCCACAAGGCCAACCTGCGCCTCGTGGCCCGGTCATGGGCGAGGGCTCGGGCTTCATCATCGAGGCCGATGGATTTATCGTAACCAATGCTCATGTGGTCGACGGTGCCGACAGCATTTCCGTGACCTTGACCGGCGGTCGCGAACTCGAAGCGGAATTGATCGGCGTCGATGTTAAAACCGATCTGGCTCTACTCAAGATCGAGGCCGATGAACCCCTTCCCTTCGTCAAGTTCGGCGATAGCGAAACGGTCCGCGTCGGCGATAAGGTTCTTGCCGTAGGCAATCCGTTCGGTCTTGGCGGCACCGTAACGTCGGGTATTGTCAGTGCCATGGGCCGAAGGATCGGCGCTGGCCCCTATGATGATTTTCTCCAGATCGACGCCGCAATCAATCGCGGCAATTCAGGTGGTCCCGCCTTCAATCTGGACGGTGAGGTCATCGGCGTGAATAGCGTTATCTATTCGCCGTCCGGCGGCAATGTCGGTATCGGCTTCGCCATTTCAGCCAATCTTGCAGAACAAATTGTCGCCGATCTTAGGGATGACGGCAACGTCGAGCGCGGCTGGCTTGGCGTCAATATCCAAAGCATGGATGAAGAGTTGGCGTCCGCCTTCGGTCTGGAGAACACAACCGGCGCCTTGGTCAGCAAGGTCGAGCCAGGAAGCCCCGCAGCTGAGGCCGGTGTGGTCAGCGGGGATGTCATTCTCGCCTATAACGACACACCGATCGAGACATTGAGCGATCTTTCGACATTTGTGGCTGCAACCGATCCGGGATCGGATGCGACCGTCAAGCTGTGGCGCAACGGTGACGAGTTGGATCTCGATGTCACGATCGACCTGATGCCGAGTCAGGATCAGGTGGCGGCTCTGGTCGAGGACGAGAGTGACCAGGCGCCCCTTGGTTTGGCGCTCGCCGAACTTACAGGCTCGCAGCGCGCCGAGGCCGGTCTGCAAACGAACCAGGGCGGCGTTCTTGTCACATCGGTCGAGCCCGGCAGCGCCGCAGCATCGAAGGGAATGGGCGAAGGTGACATCATTCTCCGCATTGGAGAAGAGGAGGTGAACAGCCCTCAGGACATCACCGATCAAGTTCGGTCCGCGCTCGACGCAGGCAAGGACACACTCCTCGTTCTGCTGCATCAGGAAGGTGGCACGCGGTTCCTCACCTTGCCGCTGGCGGTCTCCTGATCGTCTGCGCCCGTGCTTCATGCAGCCTCCTAAAGTCTCGAACTTTGGGGCCGAATGAACACGGGCGCCCAACGACCATCCGCATACCATTGGGCAAGATGCTTCGGAGGCTGTACGGTGCGAGCGATATTTTCTGCAGAAATGCCTTCACATAATGGGCCGTCGGCGGCAACCGGCGGACGTTTGGATGGAGCTATGCGCATTCTTATCGTTGAGGATGACCGAGATGCAGCCTCCTATATCGTCAAAGGCCTCAAGGAAAGCGGCCATGCCGTCGATGTAGCTTATGACGGCAAGGATGGGCTCTTCATGGCGGCAAGCGACGACTATGACACCTTGGTCGTCGATCGTATGTTGCCGGGAATGGATGGGCTCAAAGTCGTCCAGACCCTGCGCGCCACGGGCAACCGAACGCCCGTACTTTTCCTCAGTGCCCTCGGCGAGGTGGATGATCGGGTACGCGGCCTGCGTGCCGGCGGGGACGACTACCTCGTTAAACCTTACGCCTTTTCCGAACTACTCGCGCGAGTCGAGGCTTTGGGGCGCAGGCGCGTGTCAGATGCGACAGATGTTCGTGACACCGTCCTGACCTATGCCGATCTTTCGATAGATTTACTGTCGCGGGCCGTCTCCCGGGCAGGACGCGAAATCGACCTGCAACCCCGTGAATTCAAGATCCTTGAAGTGTTGCTGCGTCATCCCGGGCAGGTCATGACCAGAACGATGCTGCTCGAAAAGGTTTGGGACTATCGTTTCGACCCACAGACGAATGTGATCGATGTCCACATCTCCAGACTTCGTCAAAAAGTGGACCGGGGGTTCGAGCAACCACTCATCCACACCATCCGCGGGGCCGGCTACAGCCTCAGGCTTGCGGACAAGGCTCCTTAAATCCTCCACATTCCGGCTGACGCTGGCGTTTTCCGGCGTTTTCACAATCTCCGCTCTGACGCTGATGGCTTTCCTCTATATGGCGGGCACCCGCGCGCTCGAGCGTCAGGTCTGGGAGACGATCGACGCGGAAATCAAGGGTCTTCGCGAACAATACAGCCAATCGGGTTTGCCTGGCCTGATCCGAACAATCGATGAGCGTTCCGAGGCGGCCCGCGAACGCCGGAGTGTTTATCTGCTGGTCGATCGAACGGGGCGAAAGCTTGCCGGCAATCTCGAGCTTTGGCCGGTACGGGCCGAAAACGAGACCGACGGCTTCCGGTTCACGCTGCCGGATAGTCCTGAGATGTCGTCTCCCCAATCTCCGGTTTTCGGCGCCGATCGGCCGGTTCTGGCCCGCGCCTTTCTGCTTCAAGGCAATGCCCGGTTATTGGTCGGCCGGGATATCCAGGACCAGATCGCCAGCCAACTCGTCCTGCGCAACGCTATTTTGCTCGGCATCCTTATCATGATCGTCCTTGGCGTGGTGGCCGGCTACGTCGTCAGCCGCTGGATGTTGTCGCGCCTGGAGCGGGTGAATCGAACGACGCGACAAATCATGGCGGGCGATCTCGGCCGAAGGATCGACACCAACGGCGTCGGCGATGAGTTCGACGAGCTTGCCGGCAACGTCAATGATATGCTCGAGCGAATTGAAAGTCTCCTGACTGGAATGCGCCAGGTGACCGACAACATCGCGCACGATCTCCGCACACCCCTGCACCGCTTGCGCTCTCGAATCGAGGTCGCGCTGATGCAGAATACGAATGTGATGGAGAGCCGCCAGTTGCTGGACGAGACGATTCGCGAAGTCGATGGCTTGATCGAGACGTTCAACGCCCTGCTGCGGATCGCAAGGCTCGAAGCGGGCGACCGGCATAGTGATTGGGAACCGCTAGATCTGGGTGAATTGGCGCGCGATGTAGTCGAACTTTATGAGCCGCTCGCCGAAGATCGATCGATCACACTGCGCTATCAGGGTAACGCGCAGGCGCGGACCAATGGCAATCGTCAACTTCTGGCGCAGGCGGTCGCCAACCTGACCGACAATGCCATCAAATACACGCAAGAGCGCGGCGAGATTATCATCAGCGTTGATATTCGGCCCGAGCCCACAATAACCGTCCTCGATAACGGACCGGGAATTCCGCGAGAGCTACGAGACAAGGCACTCGAACGCTTCGTCCGGCTGGCTCCCGAGCGATCCGGACCCGGTAATGGTCTGGGTTTGAGCCTAGTGCAGGCCGTCGCACGCCTCCACGACGCGAGGCTCGAGCTTCATGACAACAATCCGGGGCTGGCTGTCACGATCCGCTTCTCCAACGATCGCCACCAGACAACTTCATCGATCAATAAGGCTGCTGCAAGAGCCGCCTAGTCTGCGCCCGAGGGCCGAATTTCGGCGGACAACCCACCGAGGCCAAATCCATAAGGAGGTACGCTTTTGGGCACCGCGCGTCGAGGTATTCATATGCCGTTAACTTTTCGGCTCTCGGCATCGATTAATCTTTGGTCAACCAAATCAACATCGGTATCCCATCGTTGGTGTTAGGAGGATCAGCATATGCGTCGCTCTGTCGAACGCTGTTCGATCAACGTCAAACCCTCAATGATCAACCAATTCCGCAACGCCTCCGGTGAGGCGCCGCAAAAAGGCGCACAGTGGCGGATTGTAGCATTCGCAGCGGCTATAGGGGCGGCGCTGGGCTTGATTTTCTCCGCTTGAGTCGAACGGCGCTACACCTTACGCCGAACCGATCAGTTTATCCTGGGCGTCTCGTTGAGCCAAGATTGGGCTTCCTGAACCAAATCTTCAATCGGCAGGCCGCCAGCAAGAACGCTCAAGAGCGCCAACGCCGCCGCGACCGCTGCGGAAATACCAAATGCCAGACGGCGATCGGCAACAAGTTGACGGGTTCCGAGTTCCTGTTCTTCGACAGTCGCCGTCTCGCCATCTGAAAATGCGACAAGATAGGACTTTATACCGTCGACTTCGGTAACATGTATGAGCTCGACATATTCGCCGGTACCTTTGAGAACCAGGACTTTTGATCGCATTTTCGCGATAATTTTAAGAAAAAACTGGAAGCGTCTCATCCAAATTTTCATTTCTTCCTCCTGAAGTGCCTGCCACTATAGGATAGCGAACCTATCCTAAAACGTCAATGAATTTTTTTTAGTTCGCTCTTAGGTTGTACTTGGCGTAGAAGCCCCTTCAGCCGACTTGTCGCGTCGCCTCGACCAAGCCAGATAGCGTATGCTGCAACCTTTGATGCGCTATTGCGCCCGTCAGGCGAAAGTGGATTAAGGAGTATCGACATTCCGATGATTCGATTGGCATGATGAAATCACTGCACGAGTTCATCGCCCTGAGCGTCGCCTCGATGGAATTTTTATGAGCTTCGATGAACTGTCTCGGCCGTTCTATGCGACCAGCCTGGCGCCCTGCCCATACCTCGAAGATCGCAAAGAGCGCCGCATCCTTACGCTGATCGCCAAGCAACGTCCCGATGCGGCGCTCGATATCCTCACCGAGGCCGGCTTCCGGCGCAGCCAGAACCATCTCTACAAACCCGCCTGTCCGAATTGTGATGCATGCGTGCCGGTCCGGGTTGTCGTTGCACAATTCCTGGCAAGTCGCTCGTTGCGGAAGATCCAGGCCCGCAACGCCGACCTCACAATGGAGGAGCGGCCACGCAATGCCACGGATGAGCAGTTTGAGCTTTTCGGACGCTATCTGAGATCCCGTCACAGCGATGGCAGCATGGCGGACATGGATTCCGAAGCCTATCGCCAGATGATCGAGGGCTCTCCGCCGGCCACCCGCATCGTCGAGTTTCGCGATGGTGAAGGCGTACTTAGGGGCGTGAGCCTGACGGATTTTATCCGTTCGGGAATTTCCGGCGTTTACAAATTCTTCGACCCGGACGACGCAAGACGCAGCCTCGGCACGATGATTATTCTCTGGCACATCGAACGTGCGCGCCAACTCGGACTTCCCTATGTCTACCTCGGCTATTGGATCCAGGGTTGCCGAAAGATGAGCTACAAGGCGCGCTTCATGCCGCTGGAAAAGCTCAATGGCTGGAAGTGGGAGGCCCTTGCCAGAACCGAAATCGATCCGTAACTCTCACGCGGCATTGGCTCGGCCTACAGAGGCGCGCGCACATAGAGGCAAACAGGGAGTTTGTGATGGAAAGAAGGAAGTTCATTCGCGGTGCTGCCCTTGGCGGCGCCGCGGCGACGGCAGCATCGACATTTCCCAAACCCGCCATCTCACAAAATCGGATGGAATGGCGGATGGTCAGCTCGTGGCCGAAGGGACTGCCCGGACTGGGTACCGGTGCCGAGCGCCTCGCAGCCCGGATCGGCGAACTGACCGACGGGCGCCTGACCGTCAAATATTACGCTGCCGGCGAACTGGTGCCGGCGCTCGAGGTGCTCACCTCGGTCGGCGAGGGCGCCGCCGAAATGGGGCATGACGCCTCCTATTATCATATCGCGAAGAATCCGGCCTGGGCGTTCTTTACCGCTGTGCCTTTCGGCATGACCGCCAGCGAAATGAATGCCTGGATCTATTTTGGCGGTGGTCAGGAACTCTGGGACGAACTCGGCGAACAATTCAACGTGAAATGCATGCCGGCCGGCAACACGGGTGACCAAATGGGTGGCTGGTTCCGCGAACCGATCCAGGCGGTCGGCGATCTGCAGGGCCTGAAGATGCGCATCCCGGGCATCGGCGGACGGATGATGGAAAAGGTCGGCGTTACGGTCGTCACCCTGCCCGGGGGCGAGATTTTCCAGAATCTCCAATCCGGTGCCATCGACGCGACCGAATGGGTCGGCCCCTACAATGACCTCTCCTTGGGCTTCTATCAGGTCGCCAAGAATTACTATTGGCCCGGACTGCACGAGCCCGGTCCGGTGCTCGAATGCGTGATCAACAAAGACAAATGGGAAAGCCTGCCGAACGATCTGCAGCTCGCCATCACCACGGCTTCAGCCGAAGAAAATGTGCGGATGCTGGCCGAGTATAATGCTCGCTCCGCGCCAGCATTGCGTTCCCTGGTCGAAGAGCACCAGGTGCAGCTCCGGCAAATGCCCCGCGACGTAATCGAAGCGCTCGGTAACGCGTCGGGCGAACTCATGGAGGAGTACCAATCGAGCGGCGATGCAATACTGGAAAAAGTTGCCGGGGCGTTCCTTTCCTTCCGGACCGAGATCTCGCCCTGGACGCGTATTTCCGAGTGGGGCTATCTCAGCGCTCGCCAGTTGAACTATAATTTTCCGAAATCATAGCGGCTTCGGCCGATAGGACCCTGGGCCTGCTTGTTTCAAGCGGGCCCTTGGTTTTTCTACTGCAAGCCGCCGCCGGGTGCGAAGGGATCCCGCTCGGCGTCGCCACCGTCGCCTTCGCCCGATGCGCCGTTGCCGAACGGATCGGCGTCATCGCCGAAGAGACCGCCAAAGCCCTCATCCTCGATGCCGCCACCATCCGTCGGCGTGGCGGCGACCGGCGCGGAACGATAGATTTTCTCTGGGAGCCACGTCGCGATCGACGGTTGCCAGAAAAGAATTGCAAGCGCTGCGGCCTGCAACCCGACATAGGGAATAGCACCCCGCCAAATTTCGGTCGTTTCGATGCTCTTGGGCGCGATGCTCCGCAGATAGAACAGCGTGAAACCGAATGGTGGCGTCAAAAAGCTGGTCTGAAGATTGATCGCGATCATGACGCCGATCCAGATCGGATCCCATCCGAGAATGATCAGCGGCGGGCCGAAGATCGGCAGCATGATAAAGATGATCTCGAAGGTATCGAGGAAGAAGCCCAGCAGGAACATGACGAGCATGGTGACGACCATGGCGCCGACCATACCGCCGGGCATGGCCGACAGCGCATCCTCGACCAAAGCCTCGCCGCCGAAGCCTCGAAAGACCAGGGAGAAAACGGACGCACCCAAAAGAATGATGAAGATCATCGATGTGGTCGTCGCTGTTTGCACCATGGCATGACGAATGACGTCGAAGGTGAGGCGCCCGCGCATTGCAGCGAAAATCATCGCCCCCACGGCGCCGATCGAAGCCGATTCCGTAGCAGTTGCGATGCCTGCCAGGATCGAGCCCAAGACCCCGAGGATCAAGAGCAGGGGAAAGATCATGGCGAGAATGGCACGACGCCCGAGACTGGCCCGTTCCTCTGCGGTCATGATCAATGCCGGGCATGATTCCGGTTTGGTGATGGCATTGAACACCATCCAGAGCATGTACAGGCCGACCAGCAACGCGCCCGGCAACAATGCGCCGGCAAAAAGATCGCCGACCGAGACCGGATCCGGCGCCAGATTGCCCATTCGGTTTTGCGCTGCCTGGTTCACGCCCTGCAGAATGTCGGCGATGAAGATGATGACCGTCGAAGGCGGGATCAACTGGGACAATGTCGCCGAAGCGCAGATCGTGCCGCTCGCAAGTTTCGGATCGTAGTTCGCCCGCAACATGGCTGGAAGGCTGATCAGTCCCATCGTGACGACCGTGGCGCCGACGACGCCGGTCGATGCCGCCAGAATGGCCCCGACCAGAACGACCGAATAACCCAGGCCCCCGCGTAGCTGACCGAACAATTGGCCCATCGTCGTCAGGAGTGCCTCGGCGATGCCCGAACGCTCGAGAATCATGCCCATGAAAATGAAGAGGGGCACCGCGACGAGGACCTCGTTCATCATCGTGCCGAAATATCGAGGTGCTATTGCGAGGAAGTAAGTGAAGTCGAAGATGCCCAAGATCCAGCCGAGAGACGCGAACATCATCGATACGCCGGCCAGCGTGAATGCCACCGGATATCCCATGAGTAGTGCTGTGCAGATCCCGAAAAAGAGACCTACGGCCATGAATTCGCCGAGATGGTCGATCAAGGCTGCAACTCCGCATGGAGTAGATCTTCTTCTTCCCTGGGCAGCAGGTCATCCCGTCCGCACAGAACCAAGATGGCGGTGCCGATCTTCCCCAGCCCCTGTAACGCCATCAGTGCGGTGAAAACCACCAACATGGATTTGATCAGGTAGAACGCGGGCAAACCGCCCGGCCAGGGCGAAGGTTCGCGGATCGCCCAGGAATTCCCGACATAGTTCCATGAAGACCAGGTGATCAGGGCCAGCCAGGGCAGGAGAAAGCAAAGGACACCGATGATCTCTATGACTGCGCGCCCCTTCCTGCTGAATCTCTTCTGGAAGATATCTACCCTGACATGAGCGTTCTTGGCGTAGGCGTGTGCCGCCACCAGCATGAATGAAATGCCGAAAGCAGCGACATAGATTTCCTGGATCCAGATCCGCCCAAAGCCGAATTGATAGCGGGCGACGGCGACGAATGCGCAAACCAGAACGCTCACCAGGATGAGCGCAGCGGCGATGGCACCGAAGCAGCGGTTAATGCCATAAATCAGGGCGACCGCCCCGGCCAATAATCTCATCTTATGCTTCGCTTCCCTGGCCTTACTCTATTTGCCTTGAAAATCGGGCGGCCGTTTCTCGGTGAAAGCAGCGCGTCCTTCAACATAATCCTGGCTTGCAAAACACGCATCGACCAGGGTCTGAATGCGCCCTCGTTCCCTTTCTATGGTTCCGGCGCGAAATGCTATGGCCGAAGCCTTGAAGGCCTTGATTGTCAAAGGTGCGTTGGCGGTAATGCGGGCAACGTAATCCTCGATCAATGAATCCAATTGTTCCGGTTCGACCAGCTGGTTGAGAAAGCCCATCCTCAATGCCTCCTCGCCGGTGAACAGACGCGCAGTGAAGGCCATCTCGAGGGCATTGGAAATGCCCATCACGTCTGCGAGACGGCGCACGCTGGTATAGCCGTAACCGAGACCGAGTTTGGCTGCCGGCATGGCGAAACGCGCATTGGTATTTCCCAACCGCAGATCCGCCAACGCCGCCAGATTGAGCCCACCCCCGACGCAATAGCCCTGAATTCTACAAATGACAGGTTTCGGAAATCGTTCGAGATTATCGAAAACGGCTCGGGTCGCTTCTTCATAGGCGAGGATCGCCTGTTTGTTGGCGCGCTCGTCGGCAAATTTCGAAATGTCCGCGCCCGACACGAAGGCCTTATCTCCGGCGCCCTTTAAAACCAAGACACGAATGGTGTCGTCGGCAGCCAGTTCTTCAAGAGACGAAGCGACCGCACGCCACATCTCAAGCGACACGGCATTATGTTTCTCCGGATTGTTGAACGTGATATCGGCGCGCCGGGCCGACCGCTCGACAACGATCTTGTCGCTCATCCTGATATTCCACATTGTTCTGGGGTCAGATAATGCCGCCTTCTCGCAGCCGGGCAATCTCTGTCTGGTCACGCCCCAGCCAAGTCAATATTTCGTCGGTATGTTCGCCATGCTCGGGAGGGGGCGTACGGATATCCCACTCCGTGCGCGAAAGCTCGACGCCTTGGGCCACGTACTGTGCGTCGCTCTGGATCTGGGAGGGTCCCGGACGGGCCATCCGCAAGCTGGTGACCTGGGGATCGGCGAAGACCTCAGCGATGTCGTTGATCGGCCCGCAAGGCACGCTTGCCTTGTTCAGCCGCTCGATCCATTCGGCACTGGAGCATTGCTGCATGCGCAGATTGATGGCCTCCGAGAGAGCATCGCGATTGGTCGATCGTGCGGCTGCCGAAGCAAACTCCGGCTGCTCGATAAGGTCGCCGGCATCGATAGCCCGCGCGAAGCGACGCCAGATCGCATTGCCCGCGGTCGCGACATTGATGTGGCCGTCCGCCGTCTCGAAAACACCGGTAGGAATACTCGTCGGATGATTATTGCCTGCCTGAGGCGGCACTTCGCCTGCCATCAGCCAGCGAGCGGCCTGGAAATCCAGCATGAATACCTGCGCCTGCAAGAGCGAAGTTTGCACCCATTGTCCTTCGCCCGAAACCTCTCGCTCTAAAAGTGCGGTCAAGACTCCGTTCGCCGCCAGGAGACCGGCGGAAAGATCCGCAATCGGAATGCCGGCGCGAACCGGCCCCTGGCCCGGCAGACCGGTAATCGACATGAGCCCGCCGGCTCCCTGTGCGATCTGATCGAAGCCTGCGCGGTCGGCATAGGGTCCCTCCTGACCGAACCCAGAAATACTTGCCAAGACGATCCGAGCATTGCGCGCCTTGAGTGCGTCATAGCCGATACCAAGCCGATGCTTGACGTCGGGGCGATAGTTCTCGACGACGACATCGGCGCGATCGACGAGTTGCATGAAGATCTCGAGCCCCGCGGGCTGCTTCAGATCGAGACACATACTGCGTTTGTTGCGGTGCAAATTCTGAAAGTCCGGCCCATGCCGGCTGCCGCCGAGAGGCTCCTCGCCGGGTCGCTGGGGAGCTTCGATCTTGATGACATCTGCACCCCAGTCGGCGAATTGGCGAACACAGGTCGGGCCGGCGCGAACCCGCGTCAAATCGAGAACACGGAACCGCGCCAGGGCCTGGCTCGCGGCTTGATGCGGCATCGGGACCTCCCTCCAACCCTAGTTGAAAATGGCCTGCGGCAGCCAGGTCGCAAGCTGCGGTATCAGCGCCACCATGAGCAGCCCCAAAATTTGGATGCCGACGAATGGGATTATGCCTCGATAGATGTCCATTGTCGCGATCTCATCGGGGGCGACGCTGCGCAGATAAAAGAGAGCGAAGCCGAACGGTGGCGTAAGAAAACTGGTCTGTAGATTGATCGCGATCATGACGCCAAGCCAGATCGGATCGGCGCCCATCGTCAAGAGCACGGGTCCAACGATCGGCACGACGACAAAGACGATCTCGATGAAATCGAGAAAGAACCCCAAAAAGAACATCACGATCATGACGACGAACATAGCGGAGGCCAGTCCGCCAGGCAGGTCCTCGAGGGTGCGGGTGACGAGTTCGTCGCCGCCCAGGCCACGAAACACCAGCGAGAAAACCGAAGCCCCGAGAAGAATGACGAAGATCATTGAGCTGATCTTCATGGTCTGGAGAAGTACGTCCCGGAGAACCGACATGGTAAGCCTTGCACGAACCGCCGCGAGAGCGCCGGCGCCAACAGCACCGACCGCCGCCGATTCGGTTGGTGTGGCGAAGCCGAAGAGGATACTACCCAAAACCAGAACCATCAGAACAATCGGGGGAATGAGCGAGGTCAACGCTTTGAGCCAAAGACCTCTGCCTGACTTGAGCGGCAGTGCCGGCGACGCTGTCTTGTCGACAATGGCGACGATCACCTGGAATGCCAGATAGAGCCCGACGAGCAGGAGGCCCGGCAGCAGCGCGCCCGCGAACAGATCGACCACCGAAACGGGCTCCGGGGCAAAATTCCCTAATGCCAATTGGGCTTCCGTATTGGCGCCCTGCAACATGTCGCCAAGCACGACCAGGACGATCGACGGGGGAATGATCTGGCCAAGCGTGCCCGCGGCGCAAATTATCCCTGTCGCGAGCTTCGGATCGTAGCCGGCGCGCATCATCGTCGGCAGGCTCAATAGACCCATCGTCACGACGGTGGCGCCGACGATGCCGGTCGAGGCCGCAAGCAGCATGCCGACGATTGTCACCGAGTAGCCGACGCCGCCACGCAGCCGGCCGAAAATGCGCGCCATCGTCTCCAATAGTTGATCGGCAATGCCGGAGCGCTCTAGCATGACCCCCATGAAGATAAAAAGTGGGACCGCAACCAAGGCTTCATTGGTCATCACGCCGAAGAACCGCGATGGAAGGCTGCCCAGGAGACGCAGATCGAAAACATCGATGGCAGCCCCGAGATGGGCAATGATCAATGCCGTGCCGGCGAGGCAGAAGGCCACTGGAAATCCGGTCAGGAGAACGGTGGCCGTGGCAACAAGCATCAAGATGGCGAGCTGCTCACCGCTCATAGTGTCGATCGCGATACAGCCTTCGCCGATCCTCTTCGCAGCAGCCCGAGTGATCGAACCAACAGCGAGAGCCCCTGCAGAAACATCAAGACCGAGAATATCAGCAACATCGTCTTGAGCAGGAAAAGCCCGGGCAGGCCATTGGCCTCTCTCGATGATTCCAGCCGCTTCCAGGATTGGATCACGTAAGGCGCACAAAGAAAAAAGAAGAGAACCATGCTTGGAAGCAGCAATAAGACAGCGCCCAGAGCATCGATGATTGCTCTGATCCTCGGCCCAGCGGGCCTATAGAATATATCGACCCTGACGTGTGCATCCTTGAGGAGCGCGTAGGGAGCGCCCAATAAGAAGACGATCGCGTTAAGCCAGACATAGCTCTCCTGCATCCAGATCCGGCCCCAGCTGAAGCCATATCTCAAGACGACGATGGCGAAGGTAATACCGACCATGACCAGGATGAGCCATGCTACGACGATACCAAGCCGCTCGCTGCAGCGGTCGAGGACATCTGCCAGCGGCTCAAAGCCCTTCAAGAAGCGCTCCCGGAGTTCGAATCAATTCCTCCGGCGTGATCCGAAGAACGCAATCGACACCAAAATACCGGTGAATAGTCTCGCTGCATTGCACTGTGACAAACGCGTGATATAAGCCGTCGGCAGTCATGGGAGGTTCTCATGGTAGTCTAGGAGCGACCCGCACTCTTGCCTTTCAATTACTTTTCGATCGCGAATGGAACGACGTATTCTCGTCATCAACGGCCCCAACCTCAATCTTCTCGGCGAACGTGAGCCAGACATTTATGGGTGCGAAACGCTTGAGACGATCGGTGCCGACTGCCGTAAGCATGGGGCGACAATGGGCTTCGATGTGGATTGGCGTCAAAGCAATCATGAGGGCGAAATCGTCGACTGGATTCAGGCGGCCCGGCGGAACGCCGCGGGTATTGTCATCAATGCCGGCGCTTATTCGCATACCTCGCTGGCAATTCTCGATGCGCTCAAGAGCTTCGAGGGACCTGTGATCGAGGTGCATCTCTCGAATATTTTTCGACGCGAATCGTTTCGTCATCATTCCTATGTGTCGCTTGCAGCGCTCGGCGTCATTTGTGGCTTCGGCAAGACCGGCTATGAACTGGCACTAACGGCTCTGGCTGGCCAGCTCGCTTCATCCCCTTAAGCGTCGCCGGATCTCAACAGAAATAAGACATGGCCAAACTCGACTTCGACACCGATTATCTCGAACGTCTCGCCGAGCTTCTGCAGCGATCGGGACTCACCGAGATTGAAATTACCCATGGCGAGACCAAGATCCGTGTCGCACGGCAGCTGCAAACCACGATTGAAGTGCCAAGTTACGCGCATTACGGGAGTCCGCCACCGACCTCCGAGCACGCTGCCACAGGATCCGGCGGCATCCAGAGAGGGCCGGGCGACCCGGGTGGATCTCAAGGGGTGGAAACGGCTCACCCGGGGGCGGTACCGTCGCCGATGGTCGGTACGGTTTACACCGCCGCCGATCCCGATTCTCCACCCCTCGTGACAATCGGGGCCATGGTCGAGGAGGGTCAGACGCTCCTGATTATCGAGGCGATGAAAGTCATGAACATGATCAGGGCACCGAGAAGCGGTCGCGTCACGCAACTCTTCGTCCAGAATGCCCAACCCGTGGAATACGGCGAACCTCTCCTGGTGATCGAGTAACGCCCTGTGTTCGACAAGGTCCTGATCGCCAATCGCGGCGAGATCGCGCTTCGGATCCTGCGGGCCTGCCGCGAAATGGGGATCGATACGGTCGCGGTGCATTCGACGGCCGACGCCGATGCCATGCATGTCAGGTTGGCCGACGAGAGCGTCTGCATCGGACCGCCCTCGGCCCGCGAATCCTATCTCAATGCAGCATCGATCATTGCCGCCGCCGATATCACCGGGGCACAGGCGATCCATCCCGGCTATGGCTTTCTCTCGGAGAATGCCGATTTCGCGCAGATGGTGATTGATCACGACCTTTGCTTCATCGGTCCGCGCCCCGAGCATATCCGCGTCATGGGCGACAAGGTTGAGGCAAAGAAAACGGCCCAAGGACTGGGCCTCCCCGTGGTTCCCGGAACCGACCATCCCATCGCGGACGAAGACGATCTCAAGGCAGCGGTCGAAGCCACCGGCTATCCGGCCCTCATCAAGGCCGCGGCCGGCGGTGGTGGTCGCGGAATGACGGTGGTCCATGAGCCTTCCGAACTCCTATCCGCTTACCAAATGGCGAAGCGCGAGGCGGCCGCAAGTTTTGGTGATGATCGGGTCTATGTCGAAAAGTTTCTCGACCGGCCGCGCCATATTGAAGTGCAGGTTCTGGCCGATCAGCTTGGCAATGTGGTGCATCTGGGCGAGCGGGACTGCTCGATCCAGCGTCGCCATCAGAAAGTCGTCGAAGAGGCGCCATCACCTGCCCTGGATGCCAAAACCCGAGCGGCAATTGGCGAAAAAGTTCGTGAGGCCATGGCGGCCTTCGGTTATCTTGGCGTCGGCACGATCGAATTCCTCTATGAGAACGGCGAGTTTCATTTCATTGAAATGAACACACGCATTCAGGTCGAGCATCCTGTGACCGAGATGATCACCGGCATCGATCTGGTTCGCGAACAGATCCTGGTCGCGCATGGCGAGCGACTTCGATTGCACCAGAACCAGATTCGCTTCGAGGGTCATGCCATCGAGTGTAGGGTCAACGCCGAAGATCCCCATTCACACATTCCGAGCCCAGGGCGAGTGACGGCTTTTCATGCGCCGGGCGGTCCCGGTGTGCGAATGGACTCAGCGCTTTATGCCGGCTATTTCGTGCCCCCCCATTACGATAGTCTGATTGCCAAGTTGATCGTCCACAGCGTCGACCGAGCCAATGCGTTGCGACGGATGGAGCGCAGCCTCGGTGAAACGGTAGTCGAGGGCATCGCAACAAACATTCCCTTGCTTCGCGCGATGCTCAAAGCGCCGGACATAATCCAGGGTGACTATGACACGGGTTGGCTTGCTCGTTTCCTCACAACCTGGAAGAACTAAGTACAGAGGGGTCAATCGGCTGACTTGAGAAAAGCGGGTGCCGCCAGGACCCGTAAGGAAAATAGAGACTAGGGATGCTCGTCCTAACGCCGGAACTGCTGCTGTGTGCCTATGGGATTGGCATGTTTCCCATGGCGAACGACCGCCATGATCCAACAGTTCATTGGATCGATCCCATCCGCCGAGGCGTCTTGCCGATGCCGGGCTTTCACGTCCCACGCCGGCTGCGGCGCACGATTCGGGGGCGGCCGTTCGACTTGCGCGTCAATACCGCGTTCGCCGATGTCATCAAGGCTTGCGCCGAGCCGACACCGGAGCGGCCGCGGACGTGGCTCAATGAGGACCTGATCAGGGTCTACGTCCAGCTGCACCACCGTGGCCACGCGCACAGTGTCGAGTGCTGGATCGCCGATCGACTTGTCGGCGGTCTCTACGGCGTCTCGATGGGCTCCGCTTTTTTCGGCGAGAGCATGTTCGCGCGCGAGCGCGATGCCAGCAAAGTGGCCCTGGTCGAATTGGCGGCTCGCCTCGACCATGCGGGCTTCAGTCTTTTCGATACCCAGTTCGTCACCGATCACCTGAAGCGGTTCGGCGCGCGCGAGGTGCCGCGGCCGGTCTACCGGCAGCTATTGGATCAAGCATTACTCCAGGAACGCCCGTTTCCGAGCGGATCGGATTGGTATTCCGGTGACTATCTGAACTCTGTTGCTTCGGGCGAGCCGGTGCTGGAGGGGTCCGTCGCCTCGACCGGCTCCTGACAGTCGATCACCCAGACATCATAGACCGGATGTTCGAGCGCCGAATAGCCCGGGTCGGAAGCGTACATCCAACCGACGAACGGGCGTTCGCCTCGATGCGGGCCCTCGGTTTCCTCGATCTCCAGAAATGCGGCACTTTCCGGTGGCTCGGTCGGCGGCGTTTCGAAGCAGATTTGCGCGGTGATTGCGAGATCACCGAACTGAACGCGCTCGCCGACATCGAGCTCGAGCCGGCTGATCCTTGCCGTAACCTTATCGAGGCCCCGAAGAATGATCCGCTGATGCGGTATGTCGAGCGCTGCGGAGGCATTGGTCGCCGTCAGCAGCCCCGCCAATACGAATGCTCTTGCAAGATTGAACAAAGTCAGTCGTCGCCGCCCGAGGCATCGCTTCCGCCCTCTCCGCCCTGGCCGAAAATGAACCGCCCGAGGAGATCCTCGAGGTTCACCGCAGACTGAGTGAATTGGATGGAGTCGCCATCCTTGAGCATGACATCGTCGGCACCCGGCACCAGTGCCAGAAAATTGCCGCCCAGAAGACTTGTGCTCATGATCGAAGCCGAGCTGTCGGTAGGCAGTTCGACACCGTCTTGAACCGAAAATTCAACGGCCGCCCGATAATTATCGGTGTTCAGCTGTTGGCCTGTGATGGAGCCAACCTTGATGCCCGAAATTTTCACGTCGGAGCCCACGCTGAGACCGCCGATTTGATCGAAACTTGCCGTCAGATTATAGCCACCGGAATTACCGATACTGCTGCGCGTATAGGCCCAGGCCAGGAAAATTATCGCGACAATCAGCACCACACCGCCGAGCACCGTCTCGGCAATATTTCGTGTCATATCGATCCGTTCTTTATGCGGTTGAAGGTTATTTGCGCCCTTCTAGCCCGAGAAGGGCGCGGCTGAAAGCGGTTGCCTCGAAGGGACGCATATCCTCGATCCCCTCGCCAACACCGATGGCATGGACCGGAAGGCCGAAGCGCTTGGCCAATGCCACCACGACCCCGCCCTTGGCCGTACCATCGAGCTTGGTGACGATAAGTCCGGTCACCGTCAGCATCTCATCAAAAATGCTCACCTGATTGTGTGCGTTCTGGCCGGTGGTCGCATCGAGCACCAGCAAAACGTCATGCGGCGCATCGGGATCAAGTTTGCGGACGACGCGAAAAATCTTCTGCAATTCGGCCATCAGCACCTCTTTGTTCTGGAGACGCCCTGCGGTGTCGATGAAAAGCAAATCCATCGCCTCGCGCCGCGCGCGTTCGAGAGCATCGAACGCCAGGCCCGCGGCATCGCAACCGGGCTTGCCGGCGACGACGGGAACACCGGCGCGCTCACCCCATATCTGCAGCTGCTCGACCGCGGCTGCACGGAAGGTGTCGCCCGCGGCCAGCATGACCCTCAGGCCATCCCGACGGCATTGTTCAGCGAGTTTGCCGATCGTCGTTGTCTTGCCGACGCCGTTGACACCCGCCACCAGCACGACTTGCGGCCGGTGCTGCACCCGGCGCGGCAGTGGCAAGGCCACGGGCTCGAGAATTTTCGCGATCTCGCCTGCGAGGATCGATCGGACCTCCTCGTCGCTGACTTCTTTGCCGTAGCGGCCGCGGGCCAGTTCGGCAACGACCGTACGCGCGGTATCGACCCCCAAATCCGCCATGATCAACACATCCTCAAGCGACTCCAGGGCCTCATCATCGAGCTTCTTCTTGGTGAAGATGCCCGTAATGCTTTCCCGCAATGCCCCGGAGGATCGGCCCAGTCCCGAGCGAAGACGAGAAAACCAGCCGCCCCGTTTCTCTTCACTCATGCGTCGAGCCTGCCGATCAGCCGTCCTGCCTCGACCGAGACGATCGTGGCGTCGACAATTGCGCCCGGCATCGCATCGGGGTCCTCGGGAAACGCGCACAACGCAAAGGATTCCGTGTGACCCATTCCCGAACGTTCCAAAAGAACCCGCTCTCGCCGACCGCCACGGGTTGCGAGATAGCGCTGTAGCGCCGCCTCTCCGGCCTTGCGGAGAGCGGCCGCTCGTTCCCGGCGAACCGGCTTGGGAACCGACGGCATGCGCGATGCCGGCGTTCCAGGACGCTCGGAATAGGGAAACACGTGAAGATGGGTGAGGCCGGCCTCAGCGACGATATCGAGATTTCGTTCGTGCATTTCATCGGTCTCGGTCGGAAAGCCCGCGATCATGTCGGCACCGAACACGAGATTAGGCCGGAGATTCCTGAGCTCATCGCATAGGCGAAGGGCATCCGAGCGGGAATGCCGGCGCTTCATCCGCTTTAGAATGAGGTCATCGCCCGCCTGAAGGCTCAAATGCAGATGCGGCATAAGTCTCGGCTCATCGGCGATAAGATCGCGGAGATCCGGATCGACTTCGGCCGGATCGATCGATGACAAGCGCAATCTCCGCAGTTCCGGCACGTCCTTGAGAACCCGCTTTAAGAGCTTTCCCAGGGAAGGCCTGTCAGCGAGGTCTTTTCCATATGACGTTATGTCGACACCGGTGACGACAACCTCTTGATATCCTTCGGCGACGAGTAATCGAACTTGTTCAATAATATTTGCGGGATCGATACTGCGGCTATTCCCACGGCCATAAGGGATGACACAGAACGTGCAGCGATGATCGCAACCGTTCTGCACCTGCACGAAGGCGCGGATGCGACCGTCGAAACCATCGACCAGATGCTTCGCCGCCAAACGGGCCTGCATAATGTCGCCGACCTCTTGCTTCGCCGCACTTGCATTGAGTCTTTGCCAAATGGCGGGATCGAGTTTCTCGGTGTTGCCGATGACATGATCGACTTCAGGCATGCTTTGGTAGCGACCGGGGTCGATTTGAGCGCTGCAGCCGGTAACGACGATCCGCGCCTTGGGCGCGTCGCGGCGTGCCCGTCGGATCGACTGACGCGCCTGTCTTTCCGCCTCCATCGTCACGGCACAGCTATGCACGACGATGGTATCGTCAAGCCGGGCCGCGTCGATGTGTTTTCTCATCACTTCCGATTCGAAGGTGTTCAGCCGGCAGCCGAACGTGATGATCTCGGGCCTGGTCATCGATCGCCGCTAGTTTCGGGAAGCGCCAATTGGCCTTCGCAGGCGTAAGCGGCGGGGCCGGTCATTACGACCGGCCCCTCACCCGGCCAGGCGATTTCGAGTTCGCCGCCATCCAGAACCATCAATGCATGATCGTCGACGAGGCGTCTGCGTACGGCGGCAACGAGGGCCGCGCATGCTCCGCTACCGCAGGCCAATGTCTGTCCCGAGCCACGCTCGAAGACACGAAGCCTGATGGTGTCCGCTGAGATCAGATTTGCGAAGCCGATATTCCCCCGCTCTGGCAATAAGGCATGGATCTCGAGCGCAGGTCCCAGCCGATCGATCGCGACCGCGTCGGCGTCGTCCACGAAAAAAACCAAGTGGGGATTGCCCATATTGACCGCCACGGGATCGGGGAAGTTCTCATGGCCAATCGGGACCTCGAGCGTATCGCACGCCCTTGCCAGAGGAATCTCGTGCCAGAGGAGCCGCGGGGACGGCATCTCGACGCGAATCCGCTCAGCGCTCTCAACCTCGATCGCAAGCATTCCGGCATCGCTTTCGAGGAGCAACGATTGGGGAAGCCCCTGGTCGCGGAGATAGAGCCCGCAACAGCGCGTAGCATTGCCACAAGCCTGGGCCCCGCTGCCATCCGAATTGAAAAACTCAAGCTTCGCATCACCGTTAACGCTGGCCGCAAGCACGACGATCTGGTCGCAGCCGACGCCGCGATGCCTGTCTGCGATATGCCGGAGGTCGGCGACGCCAAGGTCGATCGCTCGCTCCCGGGCATCGACAATGACACAGTCGTTGCCGATGCCATGCATTTTGGTGAAGGGGATCACCGCACTCAAAAACATCTCCGTTTGGTAACCACACGACGCAATTCTTGACGAATAGCCGGTCCAAAGCTTATGGAACGCGCTCGACCACGACGCATATAGTTCATGAATGGCTTCGACTAAAGCTCGGTTGCGTATGACCGGGCCATTGGTGTTGCGTAAACGCGATGTTTGACAACCTCTCTTCAAGACTTACCGATGTCTTCGATCGACTGCGCGGGCGAGGTGCGCTCAGCGCCGAAGACGTCCAGTCGGCCATGCGGGAAGTGCGCATCGCCTTGCTGGAGGCGGATGTCGCCTTGCCCGTCGTCAAGGATTTCATTGCCGAGATCCGCGAGAAGGCCGTCGGTCAGGATGTAATCCGAAGCGTCACGCCGGGTCAGATGGTCGTCAAGATCGTCCACGATCATCTGATCGAGCTTCTGGGCGGCGAAACCAGCGAGCTTGATCTCGGTGAATCGCCGCCTGCCGTGATCTTGATGGTGGGCTTGCAGGGCTCCGGCAAGACGACGACTGCGGCCAAGATCGCGAAGCGCCTGAAGGACAAGCAACGCCGCAAAGTACTCCTGGCGTCGCTCGATATCTATCGGCCCGCAGCACAACGTCAATTGGCCGTACTCGCCGAACAGGTTCAAGTCGATGGCCTGCCGATCGTCGAAGGTCAGAAGCCGGTCGAAATCGCGCGCCGGGCCCTCGATACGGCCCGCCGTCAATCCTACGATGTGGTCATTCTCGATACCGCTGGCCGACTGCATATCGACGACAGCCTGATGGGCGAACTGTGCCAGATCCGTGATCTCGCCCGCCCACACGAGACACTGCTGGTCGCCGATAGCCTGACCGGGCAGGATGCCGTCAACGTCGCCAAGCAGTTCAATGAGCAGGTCGGCGTCACCGGCATCGTCCTGACCCGCATGGACGGCGATGCGCGCGGCGGTGCGGCCTTGAGCATGCGGGCGGTCACCGGCAAGCCGATCAAGCTGATCGGCGTCGGCGAGAAGAACGATGCGCTCGAGCCCTTCCATCCCGAACGCGTCGCCAGTCGCGTCCTCGATATGGGCGATGTCGTCAGTCTGGTCGAAAAGGCGGCCGAGACTGTCGACAAAGAAGAAGCCGAGAAGATGGCCCGCAAGATGCAAAAGGGTCAGTTCGATCTCGGCGACTACCGTTCTCAGGTTCAGCAGATGAGCAAGATGGGCGGGATGAGTGGCATCCTGAGCAGTCTTCCGGGCATCGGGAAAATGAAGAAGCAGCTCAACGAGGCCAATATCGATCAGTCGATGCTGCGATATCATGTGGCAATCATCGATTCGATGACCCCTTGGGAACGCCGCAACGCGAAGATGATCAATGCGTCCAGGAAGCGAAGAATTGCTGTTGGCTCCGGCACTTCGGTCCAGGAGATCAACAAGCTTCTGAAGCAGCATCGTCAGATGCAGGACATGATGAAGAAGATGAAGAAAGCCGGCGGTTTGCAGAAGCTGATGGGCCGCGGCGGCATGCCGATGGGCCTGCCACCGGGCATGATGCCGCGCTAGGCGCCGATCCGACGACACCATTGACGATTAACTGAAGGAACATCATGAGCGTAACGATTCGTCTGGCCCGTCGTGGGGCCAAGAAGCGGCCCTATTACAGCATTGTCGCTGCCGATAGCCGTGGCCGGCGCGACGGCCGTTTTCTCGAAAAGCTCGGGACCTACAATCCGCTTCTGCCGAAGGAACATGACGAGCGGGTCGTGCTGAAGTCCGAGCGGATCGAGCATTGGCTGGGCCATGGCGCTCAGGTGAGCGATCGGGTCGCACGCTTCCTCGACACGGCGGGCATTCGTCCCGGCATGGCCAAGACCAGAATGCGAGGAACCGGCAAACGGGCCCAGGCGATTGCCGCAAAAAAGGCGGAAACCGATGCGGCAGCAGCCGAGAAGGCAGCCGCTGATGCCGCAGTAGCGGAGAAAGCCAAAGCCGAGGCAGCGGCGACGGAAAAGGCAGCTGCCGAAGCCGCAGCAGCGACGGCGGCTGAGGAGGAAGCCTCTGCTCAGGAGGAAGCTCCTGCCGAGGAGGAGCCTGCTGCCGAGGATGCCCCTGCTGAAGAGGAAGCCCCCGCTGAGGAGGTTTCTGTCGAGGAGACTCCTGCCGAAGAGACTGCGAGCGACGAGACCTCAGGTGACAAGGCTTCCGGCTGAGATCGTTCATGTGGCGGACATCATCGGCGCCCACGGTGTTCGTGGTGCGCTGAAGATCCTTTGCCTCACGGAAGATCCGCTGACCGTTGTCACCTTGAATCCCATGCTCGACAATTCCGGCTCCAGACTTTTCGACATCGAACGTGTCGGCGCGTTCAATGGCGGCCTGATCGTCAAGGCATCCGGTATTGCGACACGCAACGAGGCCGAGGCATTGCGGGGCACCCTACTTTTCGCCTTGCGCAATCGTCTGCCGGCGCCCGAGGCGGATGAGTTCTTCGCCACGGATCTCGTTGGCCTTACCGCTTTCGACGTGGCGGGCCGGACCTTCGGCAAGGTCAGGGCCGTCGTCGACTACGGTGCGGGCGATATTCTCGACATCGATACTGCGGATGGCTCGAACTTGATGGTGCCGTTTACGACGAGGTCCGTGCCGGTCGTCGACCTCGACGCGGGAAGGCTGACGATAGAGCCGCCGATCGAAGTCGAGATCGGCGAGTGATGCGTCGCTATGGTCTGGCAAGCCCACATCCTGACGATTTTTCCGGAAATGTTTCCCGGGCCGCTCGGGCATTCGCTGACCGGCCGCGCACTGGCGGATGGCCTCTGGACGCTTCGAACCCATAATATTCGGGATTCCGCGCTCGACAGGCACAGGAGCGTCGATGACACGCCCTTTGGTGGTGGTGCTGGCATGATCATGCGCGCCGATGTAGTCGAGCGATGTGTCGAGGGGGCGGTAGCTAACGGTGCGGACGGCGCCCGCCTGTTTCTGTCGCCTCGTGGCAAGCCGCTCGATCAGGCAACGGTCCGAGAGTTGAGCGATGGCCCGGGCGCCCTGTTGCTTTGTGGTCGGTATGAGGGCGTCGACCAGCGCGCGGTCGAGCATTGCGGCTTCGAGGAACTGTCGATCGGCGACTACGTTCTTTCAGGCGGGGAGCTTGCGGCGATGGTCCTGATCGATGCCTGCGTGAGGCTCCTGCCCGGGGTGCTCGGAGCGAGAGAATCGCTGGCTGAGGAAAGTTTTACTGGCGATCTGCTCGAATATCCGCAATATACACGCCCTCAGGTTTGGAAGGGTGAGAGCGTCCCCGAAACCCTTCTTTCTGGTCATCACGAACGGATTCGCGCCTGGCGTCATGCGAAGGCCGTGGAAATCACGCGCCAGCGGCGTCCGGATCTGTTGGAGCGGCCGAATCTCTCGAAGAGATGTGCTGCCGATGATGATCTGGGGACTGGATTGACGATTGAGACTGCGGGTTCGTCGTCTGGTGACGACGGCGAAAACTGATGAGGTTGTGCCATGAACGTAATCGAACAACTCGAGAAAGACCAAATCGAGCGTCTGCTGTCGGAGCGCGCCGTGCCTGACTTCAAGGCCGGCGATACCTTGCGTGTCAACGTCAAGGTCATTGAGGGCACGCGCGAGCGGGTTCAGGCCTTCGAGGGCATGTGTATCGCCAAGCGCAATCGTGGCGTGAATTCCTCCTTCACGGTCCGCAAGATTTCCTATGGCGAAGGTGTGGAGCGTGTGTTTCCGCTCTATAGCCCGCGGATCGACAGCATCGATGTGGTTCGCCGCGGCCGTGTGCGCCGGGCCAAGCTCTATTACTTGCGCGGTCGTACCGGCAAGGCGGCCCGTATCGCCGAGCAGCGCGACGATCGCCCCAATACCAAGGGCGGGCCCAAAAGTACGGTTGGCGCGGCCAACGGCAATGCACAGGCCGCCGTCGAATAAACGAAGAGCGGCCTCGGCATTGCCATGGGCCGCACCGGCGCAGGCCGGGAACAACTTGGATTTGAGGAAGGTCGAATGACCGGGGCACGGACACTTTTTGACAAGATCTGGGACGGACATCTGATCGACGCCCAGGAAGATGGCACCTGCCTGATCTATATCGACCGGCATCTGGTGCACGAAGTCACCAGCCCCCAGGCATTCGAGGGGTTGCGGCAGACCGGACGCTCGGTCCGGCGGCCCGATGCAACCCTCGGCGTGCCCGATCACAACGTGCCGACCACCGATCGCTCGCTCGGCATCGAGGATGAGACCTCCCGCATTCAGGTTGAAGCGCTCGAGCGCAACTGCCATGACTTCGGCGTAACACTCTTCGGCATGCATGATCCGCGTCAGGGCATCGTTCACATCATCGGCCCGGAACAGGGCTTCACGCTACCCGGCATGACGATCGTTTGCGGCGACAGCCATACGTCGACCCATGGTGCCTTTGGCGCCCTCGCCTTCGGCATCGGTACCTCCGAGGTCGAGCACGTGCTCGCGACGCAAACGCTGATGCAGCGCCGGCCTGCCAATATGCGGATCACTGTAGAAGGGGCGCGCCCCTTCGGCGTGACCGCCAAGGATGTCATTCTCGCCATCATCGGCAAAATCGGTACCGCCGGCGGTACCGGGCACGTCGTCGAATACGCGGGCTCCGTCATTCGCGATCTCTCGATGGATGGGCGCATGACAGTCTGCAATATGAGCATCGAGGCCGGCGCCCGTGCCGGACTGATCGCGCCCGACGAGACCACCTATCGCTATGTCATGGGCAAGCCGATGACCCCCAAAGGCGCCGTCTGGGAACAGGCGCTGGCCTATTGGAAGACCCTGCCCACCGACGAGGGTGCGCGCTATGACAAGGAAGTCACCCTCGATGCGGCGAAGATCGAGCCTCAGGTAACCTGGGGAACAAGCCCGCAGGATGTCGTTGCCATCACCGGCGCCGTGCCGGACCCCTCGAAAGAGGAGAACCAGCACCGTCGCAACGCGATGTTTCGCTCGCTCGACTATATGGGTCTCGTCGCCGGCACGCGGATGACCGATGTCGCGATCGACAAGGTCTTTATCGGCTCTTGCACCAATGGCCGTATCGAGGATCTCCGCGCTGTCGCCGCGATTGCCAGGGGGCGGAGGGTCGCTTCGAATGTCCAGGCGATGATCGTGCCGGGATCGGGCCTGGTCAAGCATCAGGCGGAAGAAGAAGGCCTCGATGAAATCTTCATCGGCGCCGGCTTTGAGTGGCGGGAACCCGGCTGCTCGATGTGTCTCGCCATGAATCCCGACAAGCTCATGCCGGGCGAACGCTGTGCTTCGACCTCGAACCGCAACTTCGAGGGCCGCCAGGGCAAGGGTGGGCGGACCCATCTGGTAAGCCCGGCAATGGCAGCAGCAGCCGCCATTGAGGGCCGTCTGGCCGACGTCCGCGAACTCGCCTGAGGAGGGCCCGATGGAAGCATTCAAGACATTGCGAGGCGTCGCCGCACCTTTTCCCATGGTCAACGTCGATACCGACAAGATCATCCCGGCCCACTGGCTCAAGACCATTCATCGGACCGGCCTCGGCATTGGTCTTTTTGAGGATATGCGCTTTGATTCTTCCGGCAACGAAAAGCCGGGCTTCGTTCTGAACCAGCCTCGGTACCGCCAGGCACAGATCCTTATCGCCGGCGAGAATTTCGGCTGCGGCAGCTCGCGCGAACATGCTCCCTGGGCACTGCTCGACTACGGCATCCGTTGCGTCATCGCCCCGAGTTTCGCCGACATCTTCTTCAATAATTGCTTCAAGAACGGCATTTTACCTGTTGTTCTGCGTCAAGAAGAGATCGATCTTATTCTGCGCGAGGCGGAGAATGCGGAAGATCCGACCTTCACGGTGGATCTGGAGCGCCAGGAGGTCATTCGGCCTGAAGGCAATGCCCCTTTGAGCTTTGACATCGATCCATTCCGCAAGCATTGCCTTTTCAACGGTCTCGACGATATCGGCCTGACGTTCGAAAAGGCCCCCAAGATCGACACTCACGAAGTCGGTCTGCGCACCTCCCAACCCTGGCTCTTCCGTGAGGCTGCCCAGGATGCCCGATAGGGATCTCGTGTTGCCGTGAACGGAGCCGAACTTCTCATTCAGACGGCGCGGGATCTCGGCGCCGAAGTCTGTTTCGCCAATCCGGGCACGACGGAAATGCCGTTCGTGCGCGCCTTCGACAGCGTCGGCGGATTGCGAACCATCCTGGCATTGCATGAAAATGTGTGCAGCGGCGCCGCCGACGGCTATGGCAGGCTTGCCGGCAAACCGGCGCTGGTTTTGACCCATCTTGGACCGGGTTTCGCCAACAGCATCGCCAATTTGCACAATGCGCGAAAGGCCGGCACGCCGATCGTCAATCTTATCGGCGAGCATGCAAGCTGGCATCTATCAGCCGATGCGCCATTGCACAGCGACATCGAATCCCTGTGCCGGCCCGTCTCGACCTGGGTCCGGCGCATCCGAAGCGCCGATGAAGCAGCGCGCGACATGGCCGAAGCCATCGCCGCCACCCAAATCGGCACCGGCGGGATCGCCACCTTGATCATGAGCTATGATTTCCAGGAAGCGAAAGTTTCTCCGCAGCAAATAAGCACTCGCCGTCCGACTTTGCCGCAAATCGATCCGGCTGCCATCGAACGCGCGGAGGGACTCCTTCGTCGAGCCGACAACCCCGCTCTATTTCTCGGCGGCAGAGCACTCTTCGGGCCAGGTCTCGAGAGTGCCGGAAGGATCGCCGTAGCTACCGGTGCCACCATGATCGGCCAGACCGGATTCGCGCAGATGGCGTGCGGCCAAGGGGTCCCGACCGTCAAGCGCCTGCCCTATTTTCCGGAGGAAGCCGCGGCGGCGTTACGCGATCATGATGCTGTCGTCGTCTGCGGCGCCGAACCGCCGGTCTCATTTTTCGGCTATACCGGTCTGCCGAGCCGCTATCTCGAAGGCCGGGACGACACTGTCGTCATTGCTGGCAAGCACGAAGACGCCTCGGGTGCCCTGCAAGCGCTCGCATCCGCCCTCGACGCCGACGCTACTTGGCGCCCGGCCGATCGCATCGACATTCCGGCAGCTTCGGGGACAATCGACGGCGAACAGATCGGCCGTGCCGTCATGCGGCAAGCGCCCGAGAACTGCATTGTCGTCGCGACCGCCGTCACCAGCGGCTGGGGCATTGCGGCTCACGCTGCCGCTGCTCGGC
>JBGSYN010000260.1:0-2459 GCA_041750975.1 Geminicoccaceae bacterium
AGGGGCGCGCCGCCCCTTTCGCAAACCCTTCCCACAGCAAACTGCACGAACGAATTATCGCCTGCCCCTGAGCCTGCGCCGCAACGTCCCGTCGTCCACCGCAAGGAGAAGGTGCCGTTGCATCATCGGCGGTGGTGGTAGGCGCTCTGCACTTTAGCGTCGACTTGCGCGCAAGTTTCGGGGAAATAGAAGGCGGAGAGGGTTAAGGATCTGGGGAGACAGGTGATGGGTTTCTTTTTGCTGGTGCTTGGGGGCGTTTTGGGCGCCATTCTGACTTGGCTCTATTTCGACTCGATCCGTTCGGGCAAGGGCCAGGGCATTATTTCGACAGCGCGGGCGGGCGGCTCGTCCGCCTCACCCGATGCCGAGATCGCGCGGTTGCAGCAACAGGTCAGCGAGTGCGGCGCAGCACGACAGAGCCTGGAGTCCGAGATCCAGGGATTGCGGCGGGTGCGCGAGGAAAACGAGGCCCTGACGCGGGAAATCGAGGCGTTGCGGGCGGACGGCGCCCATTCGAATGGCGCCGATGACCTGCCGCAGCTGGTCGAGCCCATGGCCGGGGAGCCCGACGACCTGACCGCGATCAAGGGCATCGGCAAGGTCCTGGACGGCAAACTGAAAAAGCTCGGTTTTACCACTTTCAAGCAGATTGCCGAGCTGACGCCCGATCAGCAATCCCGGGTCGACGAGGTGCTGAATTTCAGGGGCCGCATCGAGCGGGAGGAATGGGTCGAGCAAGCGCAGAGCCTCGTCGCCCAGAAGAGCGGCTGAACGGACGGAACATCGGATGAACATTTGCATGATCGGCCATGGCATGATGGGCAACTGGCACAGCCAGGCCCTGGCCGGCCATGGCTGTGTCCTGCACACCCTGGTCGGACGCCGCGAGGAACCGACCAGGGCGTTTGCCGAGGCCCATGGCTACAGGCACTGGACCTTGTCGCTCGACGAGGCGCTGCCCGATCCCGAGATCGACACGGTGATCGTCGCGAGCCCGAGCGAGCAGCATCCGGATCATGCCGTGCGTTCGCTCGCGGCCGGCAAGCACACGCTGATCGAGATCCCGCTGGCGATGAGCCTCGCGGATGCCGAACGCGTGGTCGAGGTCGGGGAGGCCAGCGGCAAGACCTACGGGCTCTGCCATCCGATGCGGTTCCGGCGCGAGCGCGATCCGCTCAAGGCCCGCCTTCTCGCGGACGAGGAGACGCTGCGCCATATTGCCGGCCGGTTCTTCATCAAGCGGCTGACCAATGTCGGGGCGACAGGCTATGAGCGGAGCTGGACCGACAACATTCTCTGGCATCATTTCTGCCATTTCGTCGACCTCGCCTGCTGGCTCTACGAGGGCCGCGAGATTGCGCGCGTCCAGGGCTATCTCGGACAGCCGCACGAGAAGACCGGCGTGCCGATGGAATGCATCGTCCAGTTCGAAACCGACGCCGATCAGTCAGCATTGGTCCACGGCTCCTATCACGCGAGCTTCAGGCTCTACGACAAGCTGCTGGTGACCGATCGGGACACCTATAGTTTCGACATTCTCGAACACGCACTGACGAGTTCGGCCGGCACGACGGCGATGGAGGACGAGCAGACCAATTGCGCCCGCGTCGTCGACGATTTCCTCAAGGCGATCAAAGAGGGGCGGTCGCCGCGCGCCTCCGGTCCCTCGGTGCTGCCGGCCATGCGCGTGCTGCAGGCCGTCCAGGACGATTGGGATCGCCGCCACGGCGCCCGCGACCTGCCGGGCCGGGCCTTATCCTGACGGGCCGGGCATTGTCCTGACGAAAATGTGAAATCCGCGATTGCCTTCCTGGCGTCGGTAGATCGCAGACGCTTCGGGAGGAATCATGGGTAGAATCACGATCTGCGGCATGGCCGGCGCCCTGGCGCTGGCCGCCGGGACGGCCTTGGCCGGAGAGACGCCGGCGCCGGAAGGAGCCGAGCTCTATTTCATCGAGCTCGAAGATGGTGCCATGCTGACCAATTCGGTGACGATCCGGTTCGGTTGAAGGGCATGGGCGTGGCGCCTGCCGGGACCGACGTCGAGCATACCAGCCACCACCACCTGATCGTAGACGAGACGATCGAGGGTGCCGAAATCGACGAGCCGAGCCCTGCCGACCACAGCCATGTGCATTTCGGCGGCGGTCAGACGGAGGTGACGCTCGACCTGCCGCCCGGCGAACATGTGGTGCAACCGGTGCTGGGCGACTGGTCGCACATCCCGCACGACCCGCCCGTGATGTCGGAACGGATCACGGTGACCGTGGCCGAATAGCCGCGCTCAAACGGTCAACGACAGCGCCGCGCGCAATCGCCGTTCGGCCGTGCCGGGATCGCCGTCGGTGGCAACCTTGATCCAGGCGACCCCGGCCTCGTCCATGGCCCGCTGCCGCCGGACCACCGCGAAATCGGCGTCCGAGGCGTCGCCCTCGCGTTCGCCGACCCGCTGTTCGAGG
>JBGSYN010000261.1:0-32492 GCA_041750975.1 Geminicoccaceae bacterium
CAAGGGTGAGGATGGACGCCATCCTCACACTCCTGCGGTCTATTCACTTGTCAAAAGAGCGAATCGAGTACCGGTGTCGATGGGCTTGATCCTAGCGGTGGAAGGTTAAGGAAGGATGAAGCGGCGACAGTTTGGGCAGCAGGGAAGATGTTGCATAGTTAGGACTAGTAACCTATACTTGCAGCAGACCAATCATGTGAGTGTGATTATGACCAGTGAAGCCCCAGCGATGCCCGGCCCTAAGAAACCCGGCCCCAACACGCCTGAGGGCAAGGCGCGGTCTTCGATGAATGCCCTGAAGCATGGGCTTCGTGCGGAGAAGTTCAGGTTGTTGCCGGAGGAGACGGTCGAGGAGTTCGAGGCGTTTGCAACAAGCCCGAGAACCGTGCCTCGCTCTCGACGATGCTGCGCTATCGCGGTCAGGTGTCGATGGATCTCAAGCGCGCCCTCGCCAATCTCGCAGCTTATCGGAACGGTCGGGGTTTGGCGCCCGCTGAAGATTGCACGAACGATTTCCAGCCTGCCGCCGAGCGTGCGAGCGAGAATTGCACGAACGAATTAATCGGTAGCGATTCCCAGCCCCCTGCGTCCCCACCCGCACCGGAACCAACATGTCCGGGAGAGCCAGAGAGGGGCGGGTCGCCCCTCTCTGAAAACCTTCCTACAGCAAATTGTACGAACGAATTATTGCCTACTCCAGCCCCTGCGCCGCAGCGGCTGGTCGTGCATCGCCGGGAGAAGGTGCCGTTGCGTGGCGGTAGGCGCTGATTGACAAGGCGCTGCCGTCCCGCAAGGGTCCGGTCGAACGTTCAACAGGGGTCGGTGCCGGCAAGCAATGGCAATCAGTGAAAATGCCGAGAGGTTCGATTTTATCGTCGTCGGTGCCGGTTCGGCCGGATGCGTGCTGGCCAATCGGCTGTCAGCGGATCCGGCGACCCGGGTGTTGTTGCTCGAGGCCGGGCCCAGGGACACCAATCCCTGGATCCATCTGCCGATCGGCTATTATCGGACGATTTTCGATCCGAAAATTGCCTGGTCGTTCGAGACCGAGCCTGATCCGAATCTGAACCAGCGCAAACTGGTCTGGCCGAGGGGCAAGGTTCTTGGCGGCTCGAGCGCCATCAATGGCCTGGTCTATTGCCGCGGTCAGGCGCAGGACTTCGACTATTGGCGACAGCTCGGCAATACCGGCTGGAGCTTCGAGGATGTGCTGCCTTATTTCAGGAAGTGCGAATCCTATGCTGGCGGCGATGACGAGTTTCGCGGCCGCGACGGTCCCCTGGCGGTCAGCGATGCGACCTATGCCCAGGAACTCTGCGAGGCCTACAAAGAGGCTGCGATCGCCTGCGGCATTCCCGAGGCCACGGATTACAACGGCGCCAATCAGGAAGGTGTCGCCTATTACCAGCTGACGACGCGCAACGGTCTGCGCTGCAGCACGGCGACCGCCTATTTGAAGCCGGTCCGCAAGCGTACCAATCTGGTGGTGCGTACCGGAGCGTTGACCGAGCGCATTCTGTTCGAGGGCCGGCGGGCCGTGGGCGTGCGCTACCGGCGCGGCGACGCCTCGGAAGAGGTGCGGGCCACGGGAGAGGTCATCCTTTCAGGCGGGGCGATCGGCTCGCCGCAGATCCTGATGCTCTCGGGCATCGGCCCCGGCACCCATCTGCGCGAGCATGGGATCGAGGTCCTGCATGATCTGCCCGGGGTCGGGCAGGGGCTCCAGGATCATTTCCAGGCCCGGACCGTCAACACCTGCCCGAAGCCTGCCACTATGAACGCCATCCAGCACAGTCTTTGGCGTAAGGCAGCCGCCGGTCTGCGTTGGGCGACGACAAGGAGCGGAGCGCTGACCGTGGGTGCGGGGCAGCTCGGCATCTTTGCGCGTACCCGGCCAGAGCTCGAGACACCCGACGTGCAGATCTATCTGATCCTGTTCAGCGCCGACAGAATTGGCGGCAAGCTCCATAAATTTTCGGCCTTTACCGCATCGGTCAGCGATTTAAGGCCGGAAAGCCGGGGGCATCTGGAACTCAGGGACGGCCGGCCGGAGAGTCCGCCGCGGATCTTCCCGAGCTATCTCGCGACCGAGAACGACCGAAGGACCATCGTCGATGGCCTGAAGCTGGTGCGCAAGGTCACGAGCCAACAGGCGATGCGCCCTTATTTCACGGAAGAGCTGAATCCGGGCGCCGAATGCCGGACCGACGACGACCTTCTGGCCTATGCGCGGGGTTTCGGCGGGACCATTTTCCATCCCTCCTGCACCTGCCGCATGGGACCGGACCATGATGCGCTGGCGGTCACCGACCCCTCGCTTCGTGTGCGGGGAGTCGACGGGCTGAGGGTCGCGGATGCCTCGATCATGCCGGCGATCACGTCGGGCAATCTCAACGCACCCATCGTGATGATCGGCGAGAAGGCCGCGCGCCTGGCGCTCGACAGCGCTTGAGCGCGACTTAGCGGCGCGTCGGCGTCGATGCGCTGCCGGCGCCGAAAAGGCGTCTCAAACCCTGGACGACGAAGAGAACGGCGAAGATCGCAAGCCCACCCCAGATCAGGATCGTAAAGGTGAAGATGCCGAGCACGACCAAGGCCACAAGCACGGCGAGAGCGATCGCGCCGACCAGGATAGAACCCAGAACGCCCAGAGGTCCCTGCTTCTGGATCACGAAATGCTGTTGATAGGGGCCCTTGCGCGGCGGGATGATCTCTTGTTCAGGCTCGTTCATCGAACGCCTCCATGCAGTCATCCGTCGGATTTTGTGATCCAGGCGGGTAATGGCAATAGGCGAAAGGTTACAAACGGCCCATGTTGGCAAGCGACGCTTCGCCGATCCCGACGTCCTCGTCGACCTCGCCGCGGTCTTCGTCATCCCTGTCTCGGCGAGTCCAGAAGCGCCACCAGCGGTGCGAACGCAGCCGCTCGATTTCGGCATTGCGTGCCAGGACCTGATCCCGCAACTCCGCCTGGATCAGGATTTCCTCGTCGATTCGGACCATCAATCGTACGATCTCTCGACGCATCGCCTTGATGGTTTCCTCATGGACCGACATCTCGACGAGACTTGCCTCGCCCTTCCTGGGCGACAAGGAGCCCTCTTTCGGGCGATTGCGGTCGGGCCGTTCAGTGTTGGCAATGGCAGGCAGCACTGAGCTGATCGCCGCTTCGCATGCATGTGCATTCATGATCTTGACCGTTAAGGTGATCGGCAAGGGCTTCCCGCAACACGGCCTGCAGGCTGATGCCGCGCCGGGCTGCAAGGATTTTGAGCTTGCGATGGTAATCGCGCTCGAGCCTGAGGCTGAGCTTGGTATCCTCGCGGCGGTTCTCGCGCCGCTCAGGCTGCTGTCGTCGGTCGCTGTCCGCCTGGCGGTGCAGGATCGAATCGAAGGCGAGCGTGATCGGCTTTTGCATCGGGTGGTCGTAAATGTCGAGCAAGGGGCGCGCCGCACCTTTCGGTGCCAGGAGCGCCGACGTCAATTTGGCGGTGCTCATCGGTCAGGCCCAAGCCTGCTGGGGTGTGTAGTCATCGTCCATGTCGGATTCGACATGGTCATAGTCTGCCTCGCCATCGGCAGCGCGCCTGCCGAAAGATCGGGGCGCCGCCAATTGCTGCTCGACGAAACTGCGCCGATTGTCGAGGCGACGCTGTCGTTCCGACAGATAATTCCAAAGCCCCTCGATTTCCTCGCTCGCTTTCAAACCCGGGCGAACTTCCATCGCCGTGCGCCCGTCGATCATCGAACTCGCCATGATCGTGCGGTGATGAATGAAGGTCGGCGCGACAGTACCATGCTGCGACAAGGCGATCGCGGCATCGGCACCGATCCGCCCGCTCATCGGCGCGCCGTTCAGCACGAAGACGACCGGCTTGTCGAGATGCTCGGCCAGATCGAGCGTACCGCGTACGGCACGCAGATCGTGCGGGCTCGGGCGGGTTGGAATAACGATCAGATCGCTCTTCGCCATGACCCGGCTCAAGGGCTGGCTGACCGCCGGCGGCGTATCGATGAAGACCTGCTTGAAGCCGTTCTCGCGCAGCGTCTCGAGATCCTCGCGCAGCGTCTCGAGCGTGGTCCGCACGAAGGACGGCCGCTTTTCCTTGCGGCAGTTCCACCACGCGGCCAGCGATCCTTGCGGGTCACAATCGATCAGGGCGACCGGCCCATGACCGGCGCGCTCCGCCTGAACTCCAAGATGGCCGGTAAGTGTGGTCTTACCCGAGCCACCTTTTTGCGAACACATTGCTGTAACATACATCGAGAACTTGCCTCTCTTTCGAGTAACAATAAGTCTTTGGCTTGTTCTCGATACGCTTCAGCCTACCAATATTTCGTAAATAGGCAGCCCTAATATCGGTTTACTTTAATGAAACTGGCGCAAACGCAGCCAATGTTTCCGCCATGGCGATGGATACTGATGTACTATGCTATGCTGCTTGTGCCCTGTTTGCTGAATGGATGGCCTGCCAGATAACCTCCGGTGTCGCCGGCATATCGATCGAGGTCACGCCCAACGGCGCCAGCGCATCGATGACGGCATTGATGATCGCGGGACAGGATCCCGAAACGCCGGCCTCGCCGCAGCCCTTGGCCCCAAGTGGATTCGTCGTCGCCGGGACGATATGGAAATCGACTTCGATATCCGGCGTGTCGTCGGCCCGCGGCATGCAGTAATCCATGAAGGAACCGGAGAGCAGCTGGCCGTCCTCGCTATAGACCGACTGTTCCATCAAGGCCTGGCCGATGCCCTGGACCACGCCGCCATGCACTTGGCCCGCGGCCAGCAACGGGTTGACGACGTTGCCGAAATCATCGACCGCGATGAAGCGCTCGATCCTGACGGTTCCAAGATCGGGATCGATCTCGATCTCCGCGGTGTGGACGCCGTTGGGGCAGGTCGAAGCGAAATCGCCCACGGTCAGTTCATGATCGAGACTGCGTGGCGCATCGGCCGGAAAATTGGCCAGCGTTGGCACCTGCCGGGCCAATTCCATCAGGTCGATGCCACGATCGGTGCCGGCGATGGTGAAGCGGCCGGCGGCGAAAGTGACGTCATCCGGCGCCGCCTCGAGGACATGGCCCGCCAACAGCTTGCCCTTGTCGATGACCGCGTCGGAAACCGCGAGAGCCGCAGCACCGCTATAGATCATCGAGCGCGATCCGCCGGTGCCGCCGCCGGCGATGAGCTCGTCGCTATCGCCTTGCAGCAGATCGATGCAATCGAAGGGGATGCCGAGGCGAGAGGCGATCACCTGGGCAAACGGCGAATCGTGCCCCTGACCGTAGTTCAAGGTGCCGGTGATGAAGGTGACGCGGCCGTTCGGCTCGAACCGCAGACCACCCATTTCCTTGCCGGGAGGGGCGGTGATCTCGCAATAGGTCGCGACGCCGAAACCGCGCAGCTTGCCGTGCCTCTTGGAATCCTCCCGCCTGTTGGCAAACCCGCTGAAATCGGCCTGCTCCAAAGCCATATCCAGCACCTTGTCAAACTCGCCGCTGTCATATTCGATCCCGGCAGAGGATTTGTGGGGCATCTGCTCGCTCTTGATGAAATTGCGGCGGCGCAGCTCGATCGGGTCGATCTTCATCTCGCGCGCCGCCTGCTCGACCAGCCGCTCCATGACGTAATTGGCCTCGGGCCTGCCGGCGCCGCGATAGGCGTGGGTCGGGGTGGTGTTGGTGAAGGCGACACGCGTTCGGACCGACTGCATCGGCACTTTGTAGACGCTCGGCAGGTTCTTGTTGAAGGAAGCGCTCGGCACCATCGGTCCGGCCGCCATCGCATAGGCGCCGGCATCGCCGATGACATCGACTTTGACCGCCAGCATGTTGCCTTCGGCATCGAGCGCCAGCGAGGCATCGCAAATCGAATCGCGCCCATGAAAATCCGAAAGGAACGCGCCGGAGCGATCGTCGAACCAGCGGACCGGTCGCCCAAGCTCGCGGGCGGCGAGGGCCACCGGGAGATATTCGGGATAGACCGGCGCCTTCATGCCGAACGATCCGCCGACACTGTAGGTCATGATCCGGACGTCTTTCTCGTCGAGACCCAATGCCGACGCGAAACCGCTGCGCATCGAGAATGTGCCCTGGCAGCCGATATGAACGAGCAGGCGGCCGTCCTGGGGTTCGGCGATCAGACCGCGCGGCTCCATCGAGGCAACGACCACGCGATTGTTGATGATCCGCATCGAGGTTACGTGAGCGGCATCGGCGAAGACCTTGTCGACCGCCTCCCGATCGCCGAATTGCCAGTCGAGGCAGAGATTGTCCTTGAGATCGTCGTGGATCTTGAATGCGCCGCCATTGAGCGCCGCTTCGGGCTGGCTGACGCCGTCGAGCGGGTCCAGATCGACCTCGATCGCTTCGGCGGCATCCCTGGCCTGCGCCAGGGTCTCGGCGACGACGCAGGCGACAGGCTGGCCAACATAGCGAACGCGGCCTTTGGCGAGCCCGGGATGCGGCGGGGTATGCATGGCCGAGCCGTCATGATTCTTCAGCGGCATGCCGCTCATGAGTTGCTCGATGCCCGCGGCCTCGAGATCCTCGAAGGCGAGAACTCGCAAGACGCCCGGCATTTCCTTGGCAGCGCTGACATCGAGACTGCGGATGACGGCATGCGCCATGTCGGAGCGGAGGATGTAGGCGTGGGCCTCGCCCTCGATGTGAAGGTCGTCGGTGTAGCGGCCCTCGCCGCGAATCAGGCGGGGGTCCTCTTTCCGCGTCACGGGCTGGCCGATCGCGAACCGCTCATTGCCGAGAGTTTCCATTGCCGCTTCATTCATGCGTTTCGCTCCAACTCAACTGCACTGATTGCTTGCTTCTCGCCGGACGGCGAGATCGAAATGAACTTGTATGGCAGATAGTAGGGCAAGACGATGCCAAGAAAAAGGCCCGGAAGGAAACCTCCCGGGCCGATTTCGTCACAGGCCGGATCGACGATCCGAAGGCGAGGTCGCCATTCGAGCCTTAGCCGGTCGTGCTCTGCCCGAATTCGGGATAGGCCTCCATACCAAGCTCGGCCTGATCGATGCCCATGCTCTCGTCCTCCGCATCGAGCCTGATACCGACCGAGAATTTCAGGATCGCCCAGACGACGAAACTTGCAACCAAGGTGAAGATACCAATCGCCACGATCCCGGTGGCCTGGGTCGCATAGCTGGCATCCGCGTTGCTGAGCGGCACGATGATCGTGCCCCAAATGCCGCAGACAAGGTGCGCCGGGATCGCGCCGACCACATCATCGATCTTGAGCTTGTCGAGCAGCGGTACGGTCAATACCACCAAGACACCGCCGACGGCGCCAATCAGGATCGAAAGTCCGAAGCTTGGCGCCAGGGGTTCGGCGGTGATCGACACCAAGCCGCCGATGGCGCCATTGAGCGCCAGGGTCAGGTCGATCTTCTTGTACACGATCTGGCTGACCAGCATTGCGGCCACGACGCCACCGGCTGCCGCGAGATTCGTGTTGCCGAAAATCGTCGCCACCGCAATGGCGTCTGCACCGGTTCCCAAGGCCAGTTGCGAGCCGCCATTGAACCCGAACCAGCCGAGCCAGAGAATGAACGTGCCGAGTGTCGCCAAAGGCAGCGAACTGCCCGGCATCGGCACGGCATTGCCGCTGCGGTCAAAGCGTCCGGCACGCGAGCCGAGCAGAATGGCTCCCGCTAGCGCTGCCCAACCCCCGACGGAATGCACGAGCGTCGAACCGGCAAAGTCGGAAAAGCCCATTTCGGCGAGCCAGCCACCGCCCCATTGCCACGAACCGGTGATCGGATAGAGCACGCCTGTCAGAATGACCGTAAAAATCAGGAACGGCCAGATCTTCACGCGCTCGGCGAGCGTGCCCGACACAATCGATGCCGCCGTGGCGACGAACACCATTTGGAAGAACCAGTCGGAGGCCGCGGCATAGCCCGTTCCATCACCGAAATCTCCGGCAAGTGCTGCGGTATCGTCAGCGCTCCAGATGCTGAACGTACCGAAATAGCCCCCATCGACACCGGCATACATGACATTGTAGCCGACCAGGAAATACATGATGCCGGCGACGGAATAGAGCGAGATGTTCTTGAGGCACTGAGTTGCGACGCTGCGCTTCCGCACTAGGCCGGCCTCGAGCATTGTGAAACCCGCGGCCATCCACATCACGAGAAAGCCGGTCATGAGGAAAAGCAGGGTATTGAAAATGTATGACGTCTCAGGCGTCACGCCGGCGGCCGCGGCTTGCGCAACCCCCTCGGTGGCCTCGGTGGCGGCCTCCTGGGCCCAGGCGGGAAGGGCGGTAAAGACCGTGCCGCCAATCGCCAGTCCTGCGGCAAGTAGTTTCTCTGGTCTTGTCGACATGCATCACTCCAATCAGGTCAACTCAACGTCCCGGACTGCGGTGGCGATCGAACCGGGACAGCTCGTCGAGGCTGATCGAGCAAATGACATGCCAGCGGTGCGGAATGATCTCGTGTCTAAAATTTACGCAGAGTCCGCGGGACAGATTGCATGGCCGTTGAGCATTTGCCCAATTAATAGCCAGAGAGTCGATTTGCTGGAGCAATTATGAACAAGGTCGACATTGCCGCCGTCGGCGGCGGCCTTACGGGCATGTCGCTGGCGGCCGCTCTTGGATCGACCGGCGTCAGGGTCGCGTTGGTCGAGGCGCAACCCAGCGCGACACTGACCGAATCTGGCTACGATGGCCGCGTGACCGCCATCGCCCGCGGATCGATGCAGTTTTTGCGGGCGATCGGCGTCTGGGAGTATCTGGCCGAAATGGCCTCGCCGATCCTCGCCATTGCGGTGGGAGAGACCGGTTCACCGGTGCGCGTCCACTATGATGCGAACGCCGTCGACGATCAGCCTCTGGGCTATATCGTCGAGAACCATGTCATACGGCGTGCGCTCGAGCGCCGCATCGGTGAACTAGGGACTGTCAGGGTACTGAGCCCTGCGCGCCTAGAAGCGGTCGAACCCTTATCTTCCGGCATTCGTCTCGCGGGGACGGGCATGGACGGCATGGAGGCGGCCCTACTTGCCGTTTGCGAAGGGCGTCAATCGCCGACGCGCGACTTGCTGGGGATTTCAGCCCGACGCTGGTCCTACGGCCAGACCGCGTTCGTTGCCACGTTCGCCCACGAGCTGCCGCACCATGGATGCGCCGTCGAGCGGTTCTTTCCGGACGGTCCATTCGCCATGCTACCCATGGCGGGACAGCATTCGTCGATGGTCTGGGCGCTTGACGACAAGCTTGCAGCCACCATCGCCAAGCTCGATGACGACGATTTTGGGGCCGAGGTGCAGAGCCGGTTCGGCGGTGAATTGGGTGGCCTGACGCTCGCGAGCCGACGCTGGCATTACCCGCTCTCGCTCGTCTGGGCCCACAATTATGTCTCGAAACGTGCCGTGCTGGTTGGCGATGCGGCCAAAGGCATTCACCCGATCGCGGGGCAGGGATGGAATCTCGCTATTCGAGACGTTGCCGCCGTGACCGAGATTGTCGTCGATCGTCTGCGCCTCGGTTTGGATCCCGGCGCGGTCGATGCGTTGGAGCGCTATGCGGCCTGGCGCCGCTTCGACGGCCTGGCGCTGGTCGCCGTAACCGACGGTATCAATCGCTTGTTCGCGAATGATGTGTTGCCGGTCAAAGCCTTGCGCAACCTCGGTCTTGGCTTGGTCGAGCATCTGCCCCCGGCAAAGCAGTTCTTCATGCGCCATGCGATGGGGCTCGTCGGCGATTTGCCGCGGACCATGCGGGGCGAAGCGCTCTAGGGACGGGCAGGGGCCGCATGTCTTCGGTTTGGTCAGGTCACCCACGCAATCCGCAGCAGGTTCGTCGCACCTGGAGTGCCGAACGGCATCCCTGCGGTGATGACGATACTTGTGCCTGAGGCCGCAAAACCCTCGGCCTTGGCAATGGCTCTGGCGTTCTCGACCATTTCGTCGAGATCCTTGGCATCTGTGGTGTAGAAAGGGTGCACACCCCAGGCGAGCGCCAGCTTGCGGGCGGTGGCGTTGCGGGTGATGAGCCCGAGGATCGGACGATCCGGCCGTTCGCGAGAGGCTCGAAGCGCCGTTGCGCCCGAGGTCGTGTAGGTCACGATCGCCGCGGCCTTCATGGTGTGAGCCACCAGTCCCGCGGCATAGGTGATGGCGTCGGCCGGAGTATGCTCCGTCTCGGCGTGATAGGCGTTGATGTAGAAGCGATAGAGTTCGTCGCGCTCGGCTTGATGGATGATGCGGTCCATCATGGTCACGGCTTCGACCGGATAATCGCCGGCGGCACTCTCCGCCGACAGCATGACGGCATCGGCACCGTCGAAACAGGCGGTCGCCACGTCGGAGGCTTCGGCCCGGGTCGGCGCCGGTGACGTCACCATGCTTTCCAGCATTTGCGTCGCGACGATCACCGGCTTGCCGGAATCTCGGGCGAGGCGCACGATTTTCTTTTGCAATCCCGGCACCACCTCGGGCGGCATTTCCACCCCGAGATCGCCCCGGGCCACCATGATGCCGTCGGAGAGGTCGATGATCTCCGCGAGGCAATCGATCGCCGACGGCTTCTCGATCTTCGCCATGACTGCCGCCCGCCCGGCAATCAGCCGCCGGGCTTCGGCCATATCGTCGGGACGCTGGACGAAACTCAGCGCGATCCAGTCGAAGCCGAGCTCGAGGCCGAAATTGAGATCCTTGCGGTCCTTGTCGGTCAGGGCGGCGATCGGCAGAACGGCGTTCGGAACGTTGACGCCCTTGCGATTGGAAAGGCTGCCGCCGGTCATGATGGTGGTTTCGGCGAAATCCTCGCCGAAATGATCGACACGAAGCCTGATCTTGCCGTCGTCCAAGAGCAGTTCCGTGCCCTCCTCGACGGCACGGAAAATCTCTGGATGAGGCAACTCAACCCTGGACCGATCGCCAGGTCCGCCCTCCAGGTCGAGACGGAACTTTTCGCCTGCGGTCAGGCTGACACGGTCCTCGGCAAACGAGCCGACCCGCAATTTCGGGCCCTGTAGGTCTTGAATGATGCCGATCGGCCGGTCGAGTTCGTCCTCGATCTCTCGAACGACGCGATAGCGCTCCGCATGATCCTCGTGGCTGCCGTGGCTGAAGTTGAAGCGGAAGACGTCGGCGCCGGCAATCGCCAGTTCCTTGATGCGTTCCTTGGTCGAGCTCGAAGGACCCAGAGTAGCGACGATTTTGGCATACCGATTGCGCCGCATGGCATCTCCTTCCCATCAGCGCCACCGTCCCTAGACCAAGGTTCGGGTGCTGTCACCCTGCCTTCGCCAGGTCATCTACCATTGCATCTCACCTGCGTCTGACTGGTTCATGAGGTCTTCGGACGATGAATTTTTCGCCGTTTTCGGCAGAGCCTGTTGCTCATCGAGCACTTTGGCTCAACTATGAGGCTATCTCGAAGCTCTTGGAGGTGTGGCTGATGCATCATCTGGCCGGCCCATTCGGCAGGGCGTTTCTAATTGCATTGGCCCTCACGACATTGAATGCGGATTCGGCATCGGCGCAGCAGTCGGCCAGGCAGGATCTCGTCATCGGCGTCGGGCAATATCCATCGACCTTGCACCCCAACCTCGATTCCATGCTGGCGAAGAGCTATGTGCTGGGCGCTACACAGCGGCCCTTGACTGCTTTCGACGCCGCCTGGGAACCTCGCTGCTATCTTTGCGTCGAGTTGCCGACGCTCGAGAACGGCAAGGCCGCGATCGAAGACAACGGCGAAGGCGGTGAGGGCATCGCCCTGACCTACACGATCGATCCCGAGGCCCGCTGGGGCGACGGAACGCCGATCACGTCCGAGGACATACTCTTCACCTGGGAAGTCGGACGCCATCCGAGCGCGGGCGTTTCCAATGCCGAACTCTACCGAGATCTGACATCGGTCGACATCGTCGACGACAAGACGTTCGTGCTGCATGATCGCGATCTCGGCTTCAACTATTTCATGATGAACGATTTGCGGCCGATCCCGGCCCATCTCGAACGGCCGATTTTCGAGACTGATCCCACTACCTACCGCAATCGCACCCTCTATCAGACCGACCCGACCAACCGGGGCCTGTGGTTCGGCCCTTATCGCATCGGCAGCGTCAATCCCGGCGCCGACATCGTGTTGGTGCGCAACGAGCAGTGGTGGGGCGGGCCGCCGGAATTCGATCGCGTCGTGATCCGCACAATCGAGAACACCTCGGCCCTCGAGAGCAATCTGCTCTCGGGCGAGATCGACATGATCGAGGGCTCGTTCGGGCTGACGATCGATCAGGCGCTGGCGTTCGAGGCACGGCATGGCGAGGACTATGAAATGGTCTACACGCCCGGTCTCTTCTACGAGCATATCGATCTCATGCTCGACAACCCGATCCTGGCCGACAAGCAGGTGCGTCAGGCCCTGCTCTACGCGCTCGACCGCGAGACGTTGACCGAGCAGCTATTCCAGGGCCACCAGCCGGTGGCGGACACTTCCGTGCACCCCCTTGACTGGGTTCATACGGACAATGTGCGACACTACGATCACGACCCGGACCAGGCGGTCGAGTTGCTGGAGGCGGCCGGCTGGACCGAGATCCGCGACGGCGTGCGCCACAATGCGGCAGGCGAGCCGCTTCGTCTCGAATTGATGACCACCGCCGGCGATCGGAACCGAGAGCTGGTGCAGCAGGTCCTGCAGGACATGTGGAAACAGGTCGGTGTCGATGTCCGCATCCGCAACGAGCCGGCGCGGGTCTTCTTCAGCGAGACGACGTCGAAGCGCCGGTTCGATGCGATGGCTTTGTTCGCCTGGATCAGCTCGCCGGAAAACGTGCCGCAGACGACGCTTCACTCCGACGCGATCCCGAGCGAAGAGAATGGTTGGTCCGGTCAGAATTACACGGGATTTAGCAATGAGCGGATGGATGCCATCATCGATGAACTGGCCAAAACCCTGGATCGCGACACCCGTGAGCGCCTCTGGCATGAGCTTCAGGCCATCTATGCCGAGGAACTGCCGGTTCTGCCGCTCTTTTTCCGGGCGCAACCGCATATCTGGCCGAAATGGCTCGAAGGTGTCGAACCTACCGGTCAGATGGCGCCGGTGACGCTGGCGGTCGAGACCTGGCAGCGCGCCGACTAGCGACGGCGGGGTGCTCGCTTATATCGTCAGGCGGCTGATCGGCGTCGTCGCCATCCTCTTGGGCATGTCGTTCGTGATCTACGGCCTGATCGGACTGATGCCCGGGGATCCGATCGATCTGATGCTGACGGCCGATCCGGAAGTGACGAGCGAGGACGTGGCGCGACTGAAGGCCGTCTACGGGCTCGATCAGCCGCTGACGCAACGCTATCTCGCCTGGCTTGGCAACGCGCTGCAGGGTGATTTCGGTTTTTCCAGGCTCTACGGTCAGCCGGCCATCGAGGTGCTGGCTCCGCGGCTGGTCAATACGCTCTGGCTGATGGGTATAAGCTTCGCCCTGGCTCTGCTCATCGCGATACCGGCAGGCGTGGTGGCGGCCATGTACCAGCAAAGCTGGCTCGATCACGGCATTAACCTTCTGGCCTTCGCCGCCTTCTCGGTTCCCGCCTTCTGGCTCGGCCTGCTATTGATCCTGCTGTTTGCCGTCAGCCTCGATCTGCTGCCTGCGGGCGGCACCGAGCCGGTCGGCGGCGGCAGCCTGCTCGATCGGGTCCGCTATCTCGTCCTGCCGGTGGCGACCTTGACCCTGGTGACCGCCGGCACGTTCATCCGCTTCACCCGAAGTGCCGTCATCGAATGCATGCGTGAGCTTTATATCCGCACCGCGCGGGCCAAGGGACTCAGCTTTTTTCAGGCGGTCTGGCGCCATGCCTTGCGCAACGCGATGATTCCGGTTGCGACCGTGGCGGCACTCCAATTCGGCACGCTGTTCTCGGGCGCACTCATCGTCGAGGCCATTTTTGCCTATCTCGGCATGGGCAAGCTCATTTTCGATGCGATCATGGGCAACGACTACAATCTGGCGCTGGTGGCGCTGATGCTGGCCACGGCCGTCACCTTGCTTGCCAATCTCGCCGCCGATGTGGTTTATGTCTGGCTCGATCCGCGCATCGACTATGGCAAGTAGCGCCGGGCCGGCCCACCGGTTCCTGGCACGCTTTGCGACGCACCGGTTCGCGATCGCCAGCACGGCGGCCCTTCTCCTGCTAGCTGCGGTGCTGCTGGCCGCTCCGTTGGTCGAGAATCTCATGGGGATCGACCCGGACCGTACCGATTTGCTGCGGAGAACGGCGCCGCCGAGCCTCGAACATCCTTTGGGAACCGACGATCTCGGCCGCGACCTGCTGCTGCGCTTGCTCTATGGCGGCCGGGTTTCTTTGTCGGTCGGGCTCGGCGGGGCGCTCCTTGCAGCCGTCATCGGTACTGCCGTAGGTTTACTCGCGGGCATTGCCGGAGGCCGCACCGATGCGTTCTTGATGCGCTTCACCGATGGTGTCATCGCCCTGCCGATATTGCCGCTCCTGATCATCCTTGCGGCGATCGACCTGAGCAAGCTGCCGCTGCTCGGACTGTCTCAAGGTGCGGACAGCTCGGGTGTCGGGCGGATCATCGCCATTGTCGCCTTGTTCGGCTGGACCACGGTGGCGCGCCTGGTACGCGGTGCGGTCCTGTCGCTGCAGGAACGGGAATTCGTGCAATCGGCGCGAGCACTCGGCGCCGGGCCATGGCATATCGTCCGGCGTCACCTTTTGCCCAATGTCGCAGCCCCGATCACAGTGGCGACGACATTGGCGATCGGGAACGTCATCCTCGCCGAATCGATCCTGAGCTTCCTCGGTCTCGGCATTCAGCCGCCGACCCCGAGCTGGGGCAACATGCTGACCAATGCCCAGGAGCTGATCTGGGCGGCGCCGCGCCTCGCCATCCTGCCGGGGCTGATGATTTTCTTCGTGGTCATCGCCTTCAATTTTCTCGGGGACGGTCTTCAGGATGCGCTCGATCCCCGGCTGGTCCGCCGCTGAGCGTATTCGGATAGGCACATCGGCCGTTAGTATTTCCTTCACGTTTACGATTTACGGGCTGGCTTATGTTAGTTTTCGGCATTGCGCGGGCTGCTGCACTTCTCTGCGGCGGCGTGGGACTTGCTGAGCAAGACGGGAGTGATGCCACGTGTCAAATGAGGTCATGCGATATGTCGCCGGTGTCGAACCGGGGGCCAATGGCGTCACGGGCGCCCGTAATTTCGGCGGCCATAGCGACCACGAGCTCGATCCGCGCAATCTTTTGCGCGCATTCTGGCGGCGCAAATTCATCCTGATCGCCACGATCGCCGTCATTACCGGCGGGGCCATCGCCTATGTCCAGAGTGTCACGCCGCGCTATCGCGCCGAGACGCTGGTGCGGATCCAGACCGGTGACACCGAGGTGATCGATATTCCCGAGCTCGGCCGCTCCTTCGAAGTCGATTCCTCGACCATTCAGAGCGAACTTGAGGTGCTCACCAGCCGGGCTTTCGTCGGCCGGGTGATCGATGATCTGGGCTTGGTCCATGATCCGGAGTTCAATTCGGCGTTGCGCAGCGAACCGACGCTCGCGGATCGGCTCAATGAAGCGGTGGGCAGTGTCGTCGGCGAGGTCAAATCCTTGCTGGGGCTTGCTTCGATTTCCTCTGAAGACGCTTCCGAGGTTGCCGGCGAGCACGATGTGCGCAGTCGCGTCATCCAGCACTTCAGGCAGCGATTTTCGGTCGAACAGATCGGCAAATCGCATGTCTTGAGGATCGCCTTTGCATCGCAAGACCCGGAAAAGTCCGCGCTTATCGCCAATGCGGTCGCCGATGCCTATCTGCAGAGCCATCTCGAAACCAAATATGCGGCTGCGGAACGGGCCACTATCTGGCTGCGCGGCCGTGTCGACGAATTGCGTGAGCAGGTGATCGCCGCCGAGGGTCGGGTCGTCGAATTCCAGTCGCAGGCCGGTATTCTCTCGGAAGCACGGGTCGATCCGATCGCCCAGCAGATCGGCGAGATCAACGGCCAGCTCGCGACCGCCCAGGCGGCGCGCGCTGAGGCCGAAGCCCGCTATAACCAGGTGCGAAAGCTGCTGCAGTCGAGTGGCGGACTGGGTGCGGCGGCCAATGTCCTCAATTCGCCGATGCTGAGCGAGCTTCGGACGATCGAGGCCGATATCAATCGCAAACAGGCGGAGTTCAGCGGCGTCTTCGGGGAGCGACACCCGCAGATGATGACCCTCAAAACCGAGCTTGCCGGAATTCGCGGCAAGCAGCTCGAGGAAGTGCAGCGCATCGTGCAGGACCTCGCGAACGAGGTCGAGGTCGCGCGCGCCAGGCAGGCCGAGCTGCAGCGCAATCTCGAGCGCTTGAAATCGCAGGTGCAGGGTGAGGAGCGGAGCTCGGTGGCCATGCGCGATCTCGAGCGCGACGCGGCCAGTGCGCGCCAGGTCTATGAGCTGTTTCTTCAGCGTCTGAGCGAGGTCGTCGAGGCCCAAGGCATTCAGGAAGCCAACGCCGTCGTCCTGTCCTATGCCGATATTCCCCTCGATCCGGCCTATCCGGCGAAGAAGCTCATGGTCGTCCTGGCTTTCGCCGCGAGTGCCATGCTCGGCACCATTTTCGTCTTCGTCATCGAGCGCTGGACCGCCGATCTGGGTTTTCGCAGCGGCGACGAGATCCAGAACGAACTCGGCATCCGTGCTCTGGCCCTGGTGCCGGATCTGAAAAAGCGCGAGGTGGGGAACGCCGGTCCGGAGGGCTATATTCTGCTCAAACCGCAATCGGCCTATTCGGAGGCCATCCAGCGGGTCCGCACCAGTCTCTTTCTCGGCGATGCCGAGCATGCGACCAAGACGGTGTTGATGACCTCGTCGATGCCGACGGAGGGCAAGACGGCAATCGCCGCCTCATTGGCGCGGCAGTCGGCCCGCTCCGGATTGAAAACTCTCTTGATCGACGCCGATCTCAGACGCCCTCGCATTCATCAGGCTCTGGGAATGGCGAACAATGGCGGCCTCACCGAGGTCCTGACCGGGGACGGAACGTTCGACGATCATGTCAAGATCGACGAGCCGACCTCGCTGCATGTGCTGATGGCGGGACGTCAGGCGTCGAGTCCGCCGGATCTGTTCCGCAGCAGCAGGATGAAGCAATTGCTGGCCAACGCCGCCGAGAATTATGATCTCGTGATCCTCGACAGCCCGCCGGTCGCCGCGGTTTCGGATAGCTATATTCTGGCGAAACTCGTCGATCAGACCGTCTATGTCGTTCGGTGGGCGAAAACACCTCGCAAACTTGTCCGCACGGGATTGCGGGAACTCCATGCCGCAGGCACCAAGCTCGCCGGCGTAACCTTGTCGCGCGTCGATGTGAGGAAACATGCCCAATATGGCTATGCGGACAGCGGCACCTACACCGGCAACTATATCCGCTACTATGTCAACTGACGCCTAATTTCAACTTTAGGTGGAGAATTCGGACGGATGGATGTAGGACGAGCCATGCTCGTACCGCATCCATCCGCCTTGCGACTCGCTGAGCGAACCGGCCGCGCGGCATTGGGCATCGGTTTGAAGGTCGTCGACTTGATCCTGCCGCCCCGGTGCGTCGGTTGCGCCGGTCCGGTTCCGTCGCAGGGTGATCTTTGCGGCGATTGCTGGTCCGGCTTGCGCTTCCTGCAGCCACCCTGGTGCCGGCAATGCGGCTATCCGACACCGGATGTCGGCGCTGAAGATCCGCTCTGTGCGGGGTGTTCGAGGAAGGCGCCGTCCTTCGATCGAGCGCGGGCGGCACTTCGATACGACGATGCCAGCAAACGTTTGATCCTTTCCTTCAAGCATCATGAGCGGCTCGACGCCCTGAGCCTGTTCGGCCGCTGGCTGGCGCAGATCGGCACCGAACTGATCGCGCCTTCGAGCCTGATCGCACCCGTACCCCTGCATCGCTGGCGTCTGCTGCGTCGCGGCTTCAATCAGTCGGCGCTTCTGGCGCAGACGGTGCAGCGTGAACTTGGCGGCATGACCTGCGTCGATCTTTTGATGAAACCCGTTGCCACCCGCTCGCAACAGACGCTGGGCGGGGCCGCTCGCTCGCAAAACATCACAAGTGCGAGCTTTGCGCTTCGTCCGAGACATGTCTCATTAATTGCCGACGCGCATGTCGTCCTCGTCGACGACGTGTTCACGACGGGCTCGACGGCATCGGCCGCCGCCAGGGTTTTGAAGCGGGCCGGCGCTGCGCGGGTCGACGTCCTCTGTCTGGCACGCGTCGTCCGCGCGGCGTGATGGGGATTGAGGTCGCCCGCGGGGCCCGCCTTTCGGTCAGGCACGAAAGTTGCGTTGAGTCAGGCCACTAACCATATGCCTCTTTCGGGTCGGCCCATCGGCAGGTATTTCAGCGCAGGATCGTTCCATGGCCAAAGTCGAGATCTACACCACAACACTTTGTCCTTATTGTTGGCGTGCGAAGCGTCTGCTCGATCGCAAGGGCGTCGATTACACCGAACATGATTTGTGGAGCCAGTCGGGACGCCGCGAGGAAATGCTGCAGCGAGCCGAAGGCAGGCATACCGTGCCGCAGATCTTCATCGATGGCCATGGCATTGGCGGCTCCGATGATCTGGTCGAGCTTGACGGCTCGGGTGAGTTGGACAGACTGCTCGCCGGCGCCAGCGAGGCGGCATGATTTGTTTCACCCTGATCTGCAGTGACGAGCACGAATTCGAGGGTTGGTTTCCGGATAATGCCCGCTTCGAGAAGCAGGCCGCAAACCGGCTGCTGAGCTGTCCGATCTGCGGCAATAGCGACATTCGCAAGGCGATCATGGCGCCTGCGGTGCATAGCGGGCGGCGATCGTCGTCGGCTGCTGCTGCAGAACCGAGCGGATCCGATCAGGCGGACTCGGCGACCGCCTCGGTGGCCGCGGTCCCGTCTTCGCCCCAAGCTGCCTCAGCCTCCCCGCCCGCGCCGGCGATTGGTCCGGACCAGCGAAAAATGATGATGGCTTATGCCATGATGCGGCAGGTGCAGACCTACGTCGAAAAGAATTTCGACAATGTCGGCCGCAAATTTCCCGAAGAAGCCCGCAAGATTCATCATGGCGAGGTCGACGCCCGCGGCATTTATGGCGAGGTGACTGCTGAGGAAGCCAAGGAGCTTCACGAGGAAGGTATCGAGATGCGGCCGATGCCGATGCTACCGAAACTCGACGGCTAGCTGCCGCTTCGGGTCGCAACCAAAAAGTAGTTGACGCTCGGGTCCGTCGTCAGCTCGAAGCGGTCGTGGCTTGGTGCGAAACGCGCACCGCTGACGTCGCGAATGGTCATGCCTGTACGGCGAAGGATTGCCGCAAGTTCCGAGGGCTTTCTGAACCGTCTCCAGTCGTGCGTTCCGCGGGGCAGCCATCCGAGAATATATTCGGCGCCCACAATTGCCAGAGCGAACGATTTCGGGGTCCGATTGAGTGTCGACAGCACGAGCATTCCGCCAGGGCGCACCAGCATCGCTAGATCGCTCAAAAAATCCTGCCAGTTTCGAACATGCTCGATCACTTCGAGCGCAACGACCGCATCGAACCGGTCCCCGGCCCGGGCCAGGGCCTCGACGGTTGTGCAATGGTAATCGACGGCGACACCGGAGGCCTCGGCGTGGAGCTGGGCGGCATCGATCGCCTCGCTGGACGGATCGATCCCGGTGACGTTTGCGCCGATGCGGGCCAAGGGCTCGCTAAGGAGACCAGCACCGCAACCAACATCCAAAAGGCGCAGGCCGTCAAGCGACCGCAATGAGTGCGCCGAAAGTTTGTAATGATCGCAGATCTGATCGCGCAGATAGGCTAGCCGTAGCGGGTTCATTTTGTGCAGCGGCCGCATTGGCCCGAAGGGATCCCACCATTCCGCCGCCATGCCGGCGAAGCGGCGCAATTCCGTCGCGTCAGTCGATTGCCGGGGCTCGTTGGTCGATGTGGTCGTGCTCATTGTTCTCCTGGGCCGCCTTTCACATTCAACAGTCGGACTTGCCCGTAAGGCGTCATAAGCTTATGCATGCCGACTGTTCCAGGGCCGCAAGCAATCGGTCAGAGCAAGTCGGCCGGGTACTGCCTATCATGTGGTCCGGCGGTTCAGCATGGAAACCTCATTGACACTGGTGGTCCAGAAATACGGTGGCACCTCAGTTGCCGATCTCGAGAGGATTCGCAACGTCGCGGCTCGTGTCAAAGACACCATAGCCCGCGGCGAACGAACTTGCGTCGTTCTGTCGGCGATGGCGGGAACCACGAACCAGTTGGCCGGTTGGGTGAAGGAACTCGATCCGACGGGGGTGATGGCCGAGGAGTATGACGTCGTCGTCGCGTCCGGTGAGCAAGTGACAATCGGCCTGTTGGCGGTCTGCCTGCAACAAATGGGAGTGGCCGCGCGCTCATTTCTCGGATGGCAGGCGGGAATTCGCACCAGCGACGCCCACGGCAAGGCGCGGATCGACGCGATCGACACTGCCGTTCTCAAGAAGGCCATTGACGAGGGTGTCGTGCCGATCGTTGCGGGTTTTCAGGGTATGACTCCCATGGGTCGCATCAGCACGCTGGGTCGGGGCGGCTCCGATACCTCGGCAGTGGCGCTGGCAGCGGCCCTTCATGCGGATCGCTGTGACATCTATACCGACGTCGACGGGGTCTATACGACCGATCCAAGGATCGTCGCTCGGGCCCGCAAACTCGACCGGATTACCTACGAAGAAATGCTCGAGATGGCGTCCCTTGGCACCAAGGTGCTGCAGACGCGCTCTGTTGCCCTGGCCATGCAGCACGGTGTCAGGGTCCAGGTGCTCTCCAGCTTCGAAGACCGGCCCGGTACCCTGGTCGTTGATGAGGATGATATCGTGGAAACACAGATTGTCAGCGGCATCGCCTATAGCCGGGACGAGGCCAAGGTGACCTTGGTCGGGGTCAAGGACCGGCCCGGAGTTGCGGCCCATATTTTCGGCCCGCTATCCGAGGCCAACATCAATGTCGACATGATCGTCCAATCGGTTTCGCCTGACGGCGCTACTACCGATCTGACATTTACGGTCAGTCGGGCGGACCTGCCGCGGGTGCAGGCCGTGCTTGCCGCGGGACAAGACGAGATCGGCTTCCGCGAGGTCAAGGCCAATGACGATATCGTCAAAATCTCGGTCATCGGCGTCGGCATGCGCAGTCACGCAGGCATTGCCCATCAGATGTTCACCACACTCGCCGCCCGCGGCATCAACATCCAGGCGATCTCGACGTCCGAGATCAAGATCAGCGTACTCGTCAGCGAGGAATATACCGAGCTTGCCCTGCGCGCGCTGCATACGGCCTACGGTCTCGACGGGAATTAGTATGCGCAGCGGATCGGATTGCCTCGTGCTAAACAGCTACTGGGATCAGGGCCGGCGGTTCCTCGGTACGGAATTCGCCATTCTGGGTGGTGCGATGACCTGGGTGTCGGAACGCCATCTCGTGGCCGCGATCTCCGAGGCCGGTGGCTTCGGTGTCCTGGCCTGCGGTGCCATGGAGCCGGATCGTCTGGCGCTCGAAATCCGCGAAACCAGGGCGCTGACGCGTCGGCCCTTCGGCGTCAATCTCATCTTGGTGCATCCGCGCCTCGATGATCTCCTCAAGGTATGTATCGAGCTTTCGGTCACCCATGTGGTCCTCGCCGGGGGTCTGCCGAGCCGCGATATCGTCAGCCGGCTCAAGAGCGGCAGGACCAAGGTGATGGCGTTTGCGCCAAGCCTCGGTTTCGCACGCAAGCTGGTCCGCTATGGAGTCGACGCACTGATCATCGAGGGGATGGAGGCCGGCGGACATATCGGGCCGGTCTCGACATCGGTGCTGGCGCAAGAGATCCTGCCCGAACTCGACGACGTTCCCGTGTTCGTCGCCGGCGGCATCGGTCATGGCGAGGCGATTGCGGCTTATCTTCGGATGGGTGCCGCCGGGGTCCAGATCGGCACGCTCTTTGTGTGTGCGGAGGAATCCATCGCTCACGCCTCGTTCAAACGGGCTTTCATCCGCGCTCATGCCCGGGATGCGCAGCCGTCCGTGCAGATCGATCCGGCCTTCAGGGTCATTCCGGTTCGCGCTTTGACGAATGCCGCGACCAAACGTTTCGCGCAGACCCAGCTCGATTTGATTCGCCGCTATCGCGCCGGCGAACTGACCCACGAGCAGGCATCGCTCGAAATCGAACATTTCTGGGCCGGGGCATTGCGCCGGGCGGTGCTTGAAGGCGATGTCGAAAACGGCTCCCTGATGGCCGGGCAAAGCGTCGGTATGGTGAGGGCGATCAGGCCGACGCGACTCATTCTCGAGGAACTGGCAGAGAGTGCTGCCGCAGCCTTCGCGCGCGATCGGCGGGATTGGCCCGCCCGCCGCGCCTCGTGAACGTCCCGGTCAGCGGCTGGGGCATGGAAAGCGGCACGGCCCCTCGCCGCAGCGGCGAAATCACCGGTCCACGGCGTCTGCTCAGGCGGCTGGTTCAGGTCGTCGCCGAACCCATCACACCGCAGGAGCGTCTCGATCAAATCGTCAGCATGATCGCTGCCGAACTTGTCGCCGAGGTTTGTTCTCTTTATGTTCTGCGCCCCGGCGAAATTCTTGAGCTATTTGCGACACAGGGGCTCGAAAAGTCCGCCGTGCATCGGACCCGGATGCGGGTCGGCGAGGGGTTGGTGGGCACCATCGCAGCGCGGGGCCAACTGATCAACGCCGCCGACGCGCAGAACCATCCAGCATTCGTATTCCGGCCCGAGACCGGCGAAGAAATCTATCGCTCGATGCTCGGCGTGCCGATTCTCCGTGGCGGGATGGTGGTCGGCGTCCTGACGATCCAGAACAAGGTCCGGCGCGTCTACAGCGAGGACGAGGTCGAGGCGATGCAGGTTATCGCCTCGGTGCTCGGCGAAATGGTGGTATCGGGCGGGATCATCGATCTCGAAACCTATGGCGATCTACGCCATATCGCGCCCGAATCGAGCCGGCTCTCGGGGATTAGGATCGTCGATGGGATCGGAATCGGCCCCGCTTGGCTGCACGAACCCCAGGTTCCGATCTTGAAGCTTATCGCCGATGATCTCGATCTCGAGCGGATGCGTCTCGATCGGGCCGTAGACGCCCTGCATCGCACCCTCGACGCCATGTTGGCGCAGCGCGAACTGGGGGCCGGCGAACAACGTGATGTGCTCGAGGCTTTCCGGATGTTTGCGGGCGACAGCGGCTGGCTCAGGCGGATTCGCGAGGCCGTCGCTACCGGCCTTACGGCCGAGGCCGCGGTACGCCGCGTGCGCGAAGAGACGCGTGTGCGGATCGGTCATGCCAGCGATCCCTATCTGCGCGAACGGCTGTTCGATCTCGACGATCTCGCGGATCGTCTGTTGCGTCATCTCGCCGGGCGAACGCTGGTTCATGAGCACGCACAACTCGCCGACAACACGATCCTCGTAGCGCGGACGCTCAGTGCCGCCGATCTTCTCGAATATGGTCGAGACCGGCTCGCCGGGATCGTCCTTGAAGAGGGGTCGCGCACCGCGCATGTCACGATCGTGGCGAGGGCCATGGAGATCCCGCTGATCGGCCGGGTTGCCCATGCCATGGCGACGATCGAGACCGGCGATATCATCGCCATGGACGGGGCCCACGGTCAGATCTATGTGCGCCCGGGTGGCGACGTCATCGACGCTTTCACCAAGTCCGTCCAGGCGCACGCAGCGAGCCGGCAAATGTTCGAATCGCTCCGCGACCTGCCGAGCGTCAGCGCCGACGGGATCGCGGTTTCGCTGCATGTCAACGGCGCGTTCCTGATCGACGTCAGCGAGATCGAGCGCCGGGGTGCCGAGGGCTGCGGCCTGTTCCGCACCGAATTCGCGTTCATGACCGGGCAGGTTCAGCCCGACACCGAGACGCAGGCGGATCATTATCGCGAGGCCTTCGAACGTGCCGCCGGCAAGTCGCTGCTGTTTCGAACGCTCGACATCGGCAGCGACAAGAAGGTGGCCTATTGGCGACTGCCGCCCGAGGATAATCCGGCGATGGGCTGGCGGGCCATCCGCATGGCCCTGGACCTGCCGACCATGTTGCGGGTGCAACTGCGGGCCATGCTCAAGGCTGCGGCGGGCCGGAAGCTTTCCGTGATGTTCCCGATGGTCTCGCAGGTCGCCGAACTCGATCGCGCGATCGCCATATTGGAGATCGAAAAGGATCGAGCTGCGAGGCGCGGCGAACCCCTTCCGGAGCGCATCGAAATCGGCGTCATGTTCGAGGTGCCGGCACTTTACTGGCAGTTGCCGCAATTGCTACGGCGCATCGATTTCCTGGCGATCGGCACCAACGACCTGACGCAATTCCTGTTCGCGGTCGATCGCGGCAATCCGATCGTCGGCGACCGCTTCGACGTATTGTCGCCGCCCTTGCTCTGTCTCGTTGAGGACTTGGTCGAGCGTTGCCGCGCCGCCGGTGTCCGATTGAGCGTATGCGGTGAAATGGCAGCGCAGCCACTGGAGGCGATGGCGCTGCTCGGCTGCGGCATCCGTCACCTTTCGATGCCGCCTTCCGAGATCGGGCCGATCAAGGCCATGGTACGAAGCCTGGAGCTGGCGCCGCTCAGGCGCTACACGGCGCGGCTCGCACACCGGCCGGAAGCGAGCGTCAGGGATTGGCTGCGCGCCTATGCGATCGATCACGGCGTCATGCTCCCTGGAACCGAGTTCGAATTCTTCCAGTCCTAGTCCCGCGCCGCTCAGGCAAAGGGATTTTGCCTTTTGGTCGCCATTTGGTATTCTACCTACGGATGACTACCGAAGGTCGGGGGAACGCCCCCCGCACTGTTCGGCCATTGTTCGGAAGGCTCATGGCGATACGAGATAACGATCCGGACCATCAATCCGACTCTGAATCCGAGGACGCGCTTGTCTATATCGGGCGGCAGCTTCGCGAGGCGCGGCTGCAGCGCGGAGAAGATCTGCACGATGTCGCGGATCAATTGCGGATCAAGCAAGCTTATCTAGGTGCCCTCGAGGCCGGAGACCTAACCGCGATCCCGGGCCGTCCCTATGCGCTTGGCTTCTATCGCACTTATGCGAACTTTTTGGGGTTCGACGGCGAGCAGGTTGTCGCCAGCGTCAAGACCGCCGAAAGCCGGGCCTTGGCGGATCCGGAATTGCACTACCGCACGCCTATCGTCGAGAGTCACCGCCCCGGCCTGATCGCACTCGGCGCATCGCTGCTCCTCATGATCAGTGTCTATGGCGCGTGGCATACATTCGTTCAGGATCGAATACCGAGCGTGCAGAGGGTAGCGGCGCTGCCCCCGGACATCGACGATTTCGCACTCGATCTGCCGGAAGTCGAACCCGACGGCCAAACGACTGTTGGCGTCGTGACCGACAGCGGAACGTCAAGTGGAGTCGACAAGGCGCCAACCGGGGCCGATCCACGCAATCGTATCGCATCGGGCGACAGTTCTCCATCGGTTGTGCCTCAGGCGGCTGCCGAGCCTAGCCGTCCGGGCCATGAGCGACGGCCCCCATTGCTGGAGGTCGCAGGTGCGGAAAACCTTGCGATCATGTCGCGTGACGTCGAAGATGACCGGGTGGAATCGCTGGCATCGGAAGAACCTACGGAGCCCACCGCAAGCGAACTTCTGGCGAGCCTGCGGACCGATGCGGGCGAAGATCGGTCTCGAGTATACGGCGACGCCGGAGATAACCCGCGTGTCGTGTTGATTGCCGAGCAGCCGAGCTGGATTCAGGTTCGAAGCAAAAGCCGTGACTATGTGCGCACCCGCACCCTGGAAGCGGGAGATCGCTTTCAATTGCCCAACCGGGACGATCTGGCTCTTTGGACCGGCAATGCCGGAGGATTGACGGTCGTCGTCGACGGCAAGCCGATCGGCAGCCTCGGCAATGCCGGAGAGGTCATCCGCGATATCTCGTTGGAGCCTGAACATCTTTTGACGCGATCCCGGTCGACGACGCGTAGCGGGGGCCCTTGAGTGTTCGGCCCAGGCGGGGCATATCGCCCTTAGAGCAGGCACAGCGAGCGGTCCTTCGACATGGTTGCGTTAAGCGAAATCCGGCGACATCGGACGATACCGGTGGCGATCGGTACACGGCCGGGCGCCATGGTGATCATGGGTGGAGACGCACCCGTCCTGGTCCAGTCGATGACCAACACCGATACGGCGGATGTCGAGGCGACCGCACGGCAGGTGGCGGAGCTAGCGCGCGCCGGCTCGGAGATCGTCAGGGTCACGGTCAATAACGAGGCTGCGGCAAAGGCCGTGCCGCAGATCCGCGAACGCCTTGATATTCTTGGCATCGACACACCGATCGTCGGCGATTTCCATTATAATGGACACCGTCTCTTGGCCGCGGTGCCGGAGCTCGGTCAGGCCTTGGCCAAACTCAGGATCAATCCCGGCAATGTCGGGTTCGGCGACAAGCGCGACCGGCAGTTCGAGATGATGATCGAACAAGCCTTGCTGCATGACCGCCCGATCCGGATCGGTGTCAATTGGGGCTCCTTGGATCAGGATCTGGCGGTCAGGCTGATGGATGAGAACGCGGCCCGTCCGGAGCCGCAACCAGCCGATTTCGTGCTGCGTGAAGCCCTGGTGCGCTCGGCACTCGAAAGTGCGGCCCAGGCCGAACGCATCGGTCTAGGTGCCGATCATATCGTGATCTCCGCCAAGGTCAGCCGGGCGCCGGACCTGCATGCCGTCTACCGCGAGCTGGCGCGGCGCTCGAATTATGCGCTGCACCTCGGCCTGACCGAGGCCGGCATAGGTATCAAGGGGATCACCGCGAGCACCGCCGCTCTGGCGCCGCTCCTGCTCGAGGGCATCGGCGATACCATCCGCGTTTCGCTCACGCCACGACCCGACGAGCCACGCACCCACGAGGTCCGCGTCTGCCAGGAAATGTTGCAGGCGCTGGGGATCCGCTCGTTCACGCCGCAAGTCACAGCTTGCCCTGGCTGCGGCCGGACCACGAGCACTTATTTCCAGGAGCTGGCGGATCGCATCCAGACCTATCTGCAGACTCAGATGCCGGTCTGGAAGAGCCGATATCCCGGTGTCGAGACCATGAATGTCGCCGTGATGGGCTGCATCGTCAACGGTCCGGGCGAAAGCAAACACGCCCATATCGGGATCAGCCTGCCCGGCACCGGGGAGAACCCCTCGGCCCCTGTCTTCATCGACGGCGAGAAGGCGATGACCCTGCGCGGTGCACGGATTGCAGAGGAATTCCAGGAACTGGTCGAGGTTTATGTCGAGCGCCGTTATGGCGCCAAAGCCGAACTGCCTGAGTTCGTTTGACGACGGTTCGAGACGAATGAGCCAGATCAGGACGGTTCGGGGCACCCATGACCTTTTCGGTGACGCGATCCGGCGCCACCGTCATGTCGTCGAAACCTCGAGAGCCGTCGCCGAGCTTTACGGCTATGGCGAGATCGCGACGCCGGTATTCGAATTCACGGAAATATTCTTGCGGACGCTCGGAGAGACATCCGATGTCGTCAACAAAGAGATGTACACCTTCGAGGACCGGGGCGGGGACAGCTTAACGCTTCGCCCCGAAAACACGGCAAGCATCGTCCGGGCGGTCGTCACGAACGGGCTCACCCAGGATCTGCCGATCAAGCTCTTCTATGCGGGGCCGATGTTCCGCTACGAACGGCCGCAAAAAGGCAGGCAGCGGCAGTTTCATCAAATCGGTGTGGAGCTGATCGGCGCTGCGGAACCGAGCGCCGACGTCGAGACTATTGCCCTGGCGGCACATATTCTGGATGCGCTCGGCCTCGCCCCGCTAGTGACCCTCGAACTCAACAGCCTGGGCGATCTCGAAAGCCGTGCGGTCTACCGCGAAACGCTCGTGGCCTATCTTAACAACCGTCGCGATGCGCTTTCGAAGGACAGCCTCGATCGGCTCGAGCGCAATCCGATGCGAATTCTCGACAGCAAGGATGAGGGCGACCGTGCCGTCGTCGAGGATGCACCTCGGCTGCACGAAAGCTTCAACGACGCCAGCCGCGACTTCTTCGCCAGGGTATGCGGCGGGCTCGAGGCGCTTGGCATCGCTCACACGCTCGACGACCGGCTCGTCAGGGGCCTCGACTACTACACGCACACGGCCTTCGAGTTCACGACCACAGCACTGGGGGCACAAGGTGCCGTGATCGCCGGCGGGCGCTACGATGGCCTCATGGCTCAGATCGGCGGCCCGGACCGGCCCGGAATCGGATGGGCCGGCGGCATTGAGCGGTTGGCAATGTTGCTCGATGCGGCCCCGCCGGCGCCTCGCCCGATTGCTGTTGTGCCGATCGGCGAGGCGGCCGAACGCGAGGCGATGATGCTCGGTGCCGAACTTCGTCGGGCAGGAATGCCGGTGGAACTGGCGTTCAGGGGCAAGCCTGGTCAGCGCATGAAGCGCGCCGATGGTCTGGGTGCTCGATTGGCACTGTCGCTCGGCGATGAGGAACTTGCACGCAATGTCCTGCAGTTGAGAGACCTGGACAGTGGCGAGACGACGACGATTGAACGTGCTAGTGTCGTCAGTCGGTTACGGCAACTTATCTGATACGGAATGGCGACGGAGAATCTCGAGTACAAGCTCGATGCCTTGTTGGCGCGCCGCGACGAACTGAACGCACTGATGAATGCGGGCGCCCGCGCTGATTTCAGTACGCTCGCGCGCGAATATGCTGAGCTCGAACCGATCGTCGAGGGTATCGAGACCTATCGCTCGATGCGCCGGCAGCTGGCCGAGGTCGCGGCCCTGGCCAGGGATCAGCAGGATGATCCGGAAATGCGCGAGCTGGCGATCGCTGAGCAATACGAACTCGAGCACCAGCTCCCGGATCTCGAGCGCAAGATCCAGCTCTTGCTGCTGCCGAAGGACATCGCCGACGAAAAGAGTGCGATCATCGAGATCCGGGCCGGTACCGGAGGCGATGAGGCGGCACTTTTCGCAGGCGATCTGCTGTCCATGTACCAGCGCTATGCACAACTCCACAATTGGCGCTTCGAGATCATGTCGGCGAGCGAAACGGAGATCGGCGGCTTCAAGGAAGTGGCGGCCAGCGTCGAGGGCCGGGGCGTCTTCAGGCGGCTCAAATTCGAGGCCGGCGTGCACCGGGTGCAACGCGTTCCGGCGACCGAGACGGGGGGACGCATTCATACCTCGGCAGCGACATTGGCGGTCCTTCCCGAGGCCGAAGAGGTCGACATCGAAATCGACGATGGGGATCTCCGGATCGATGTCTATCGCGCCAGCGGAGCAGGTGGCCAGCATGTCAACCGGACCGAGAGCGCCGTTCGCGTCACGCATATGCCAAGCGGTATCGTCGTGGCGATCCAGGATGAGAAATCGCAGCACAAGAACAAGGCCAAGGCACTGAAGATCCTGCGGGCGCGGCTATTCGATCTCGAGCGACAAACGAAGGACGCAGCCCGGGCGGCCGACCGCAAAGGGCAGGTCGGCTCCGGCGATCGTTCGGAACGGATCCGCACCTACAATTTTCCGCAAGGACGGGTCACCGATCACCGGATCAATCTCACGCTCTATAAGCTCGATCAGGTGCTTTCGGGCGAATTGCTCGACGAGGTGATCGAGCCTCTGATCGCGGAAGACCAAGCCGCTCGTCTTGCCGAAATTGGCTGACCATAGCTTTCGATCCGCACTGGACTTGGCTACTCGAAAACTTGCGGCAGCGGGAATCGAACGGCCGCGGAGCGAAGCCAGGCTTTTGCTGCGGCATGCGACGGGGCTGACGCCCGAAAAGCAGTTGCTGCAGGGCGACCAGGTCGTCGAGAATTGGGACAATTTTGCGGTCTCGGTCGCGCGCCGCGTCGGGCGCGAACCGATGGCGCATATCACCGGTGCCTCGGCCTTCTGGGATCTCGATCTTCTGATCACCAGGGATGTTCTGGTACCACGTCCCGAAACCGAGACCATCATCGAGGGTGTGCTGGACCTCCTGCCGAACCGCAGCAGGAAATTGCGCATTCTCGATATCGGCACCGGATCGGGATGTTTGCTGGTGACACTCCTGCGGCTCTATCCGAATTCACTCGGACTTGGCACCGACCGAAGTCTCGCTGCGCTTGATTGTGCCCACGCCAATTTGCGGGCCAACGGCGTCCATTGCCGGGGTCTCTTGGCCCAATGCAACTGGGCCGAGGCCGCTACTCATGGATTCAATCTGATCGTCAGCAATCCACCCTATCTGTCCGCTGCTGATATGGCCGATCTTCAGCCTGAACTTCGTTTCGAGCCTGCTTTGGCCCTTTTGGGTGGAAGCGATGGCCTCGACGCCTATCGCCAGCTATCAAAAGCCCTGCCTCAATTGAGTTTCCATGACGCACGCGTCCTCGTGGAAGTCGGCCAAGGTCAGCATAACGCCGTGATCGACGTGTTTGGATCACACGGTCTAAAGTCCTTGTGCGCCTACCGCGATCTCGCCGATATTCCACGAGTATTGGCATTCGAGCCGATCGAATAGGCGACTACGACTGCGTCAAGACATGAAAATGGCGGCCCGGTAAGTGGGCCGCCAACACTATTCGAAATCGTGATTATGAATTACTCGACTTTGCTGATCAGGGAAAGCCAGTGTACGCCATCGCTCTGGGTATATTCGGCCGATACCTCGTCACCGGCCTTGAGTTCCTTAAGCGCATCTTGGGCCGTTGCCTGCGCGACATAGTCCTGACCGTCGATGGTCACGACCGGGCCACGGTCGCCCTCGCCGATCTCACCGATTACTCCTTTGACCTCATCAGCAAAGGCAACGCTGGAAGCCAGAAAACCCGCCAACGCGGCAGCACCGAAAAGCTTACGCATGTAATTCCCTCTATTCCTTGTCCGCGCAAATCACGCTAAATGATTCTAGCAGCGTTGTTTTATGCTCGCAAGATGACATGCAGAGCCCGTTTCCTCGATAGGGTATCCACGTACTTATGAAGCTGTCACCATAGGCGAGAAAAGTTCAGCGGCGGCAAACTCAGCCGACTGATTTATTGCTCCGTCGTTCCTCTGTATGTGTTGAGGAAATCCCGTGCCGTCCGTCCCTCCTCGTTTTCCCTTGGATTGTTCGGATTTATTCTCGCCGCCCGTGACCAGGTTGATCTGGAATCATCGTCCGCGAACACTACACGACTGCCTTCGGTTACTACCGCCACAGTCGTCAAGAAAGCAACCACGCAGGAGACTGACTATATGGCAATTGTCTAGGCGGATCAGCATGCTGCCGGCAGCGCTCATCGGCATTTTCGTCATCCCCGCCCTCTATGTCTGCGTCGAGTGGCTGCGCGAACGATCCGGAAGCGGAACGCTCGCTACCGAGACGGAGACCGCGGCACCCGCAGCGGAATAAAAGCGACGAAAAACGGCGGCCCGCCTGAAGCGAGCCGCCACGATAGTCTCGATTGTCCGGATGATGCTGGTCAGTCGGTCTTGCGGATATCCGAGAGCCAATTGGTGCCACCGCCGTCGGTGTAATCACCCGAAACAGTGTCACCCACCTCGATGTCTTTCAGATCATCAATAGCCGTAGCCTGAGCGGCATAGTCATTACCGTTGATCGTCACAACCGGCCCTGTAGATCCCTCCTTGATTTCCGATACAATACCGGTGACCTCGAGGGCATAGGCAGCGCCCGCGGTGATCAGCAGGCCGACGACGGCGGCAATAGATAGCAATGTACGCATATTTCAACTCCACTTATGTACACGAACCGAACGTAATGGGTCAGGTAAGGTTCCTTTTCATCGTTTCGGCGCGGCCACACATCCATTCACACCGCCGCGATCGCGACGTCCGGGAGAAGTCAGGTGTTTGGGCGCTTCGCCAACTCGGGCTTGCCAACGGTATCCTGAACGCGTTCTCTAGCGGTCACGCACAATCCAATTGGAGAATCCCAGATGAGGAATATCGTCTGCCTCGCGTTTGTCGGTTTGCTTGGATCGCCGCTCGCGGCACTGGCTCAGGACGAGGCCCTGCGTATCGCCACGGAGGGCGCCTATCCGCCCTTCAACATGGTCAATGCCGACGGCGAACTGATCGGCTTCGATGTCGATATCGCCAAGGCCCTATGTGCCGAGATGGATCGGGAGTGCGAGATCGTGGCGCAGGATTGGGATGGTATCATTCCAGGGCTCGTTCAGGGCAAATATGATGCGATCGTCGCCTCGATGTCGATCACCGATGAGCGCAAGGAGATGATCGACTTCACCGACCCCTATTATTCGAACTATTTGGGTCTGGTTGTGGCTGCAGACAGCAATGTATCCTCACGTGAACTCGAATATGAGACCTTAGGCGCACAACGCGCTACCGTTGCCGCCCAATGGGCCGAGGACAATTTCGGCAGGCGCGCGGATATCAAACTCTACGACACGCAGACCGCAGCCTATGGGGATCTCGTGGCGGGCCGGGTCGACGTCCTGGTCAGCGACTATCTGCCAGCCGCCGACTGGCTCAAGGACAATGAGGACTT